>JBKOVT010000320.1:0-17107 GCA_046724035.1 Pseudomonadota bacterium
GAGCTGGTAGAACTCGCCGGGCGCGCGGTCGGCGCGCGCCGCTTCGTCGCGGAAGCATGGCGCGATCTGAAAATAGCGGTCGAAGCCCGACACCATCAGCAATTGCTTGAATTGCTGCGGCGCCTGCGGCAGCGCGTAGAACTCGCCCGGATGGATACGGCTCGGCACGAGATAGGGGCGCGCGCCCTCCGGCGAGTCGGCGGTCAGGATCGGCGTCTGAAACTCGGTAAAGCCCTGCTCGATCATCCGCCGTCGGATCGAGGCAATGACCGCCGAGCGCAGCATCATCTTGGCGTGGATGTCCTCTCGCCGCAGATCGAGAAAGCGGTAGGTCAGCCGCATGTCTTCCGGGTATTCGGCGTCGGTGTTGACCGGGAAGGGTAGCGGCTCGGCCACCGACTGCACCTCGAGCGCGTCGATGACCAGCTCGACCTCGCCGGTCGGCAGGCTCGGGTTGATCGTATCCTCGCTGCGCTTCGTGACGCGCCCGGTCATCGTCACGACGCTTTCGAGGCGCAATGCCTCGGCTGCCGCGAACAGCGTCGACGACACATCGATGACGCATTGCGTGATGCCGTAATGGTCGCGCAGATCGACAAACAGGAGCTGGCCGTGATCGCGCTTCCGGTGCACCCAGCCGGAGAGGCGCGCGTTCTGGCCCGCATCGCTCAGGCACAGCGCGCCGCAGGTATGGGTGCGATAGGCGTGCATCAAAACGGATCCGGCGCTGGGGCGAAAGCGCGGCGACAACGCATGGATCGCCGGGTTTTGTCAAGAAACGCGCCCCGCTAATGGCGGGTTGCTCTCCAGCTTTCTCGCATCGGGCTCCTCCCCCGCTTGCGGGTGAGGTGGCGAGCGGCGCGAGCCGGAGGGGGCTGAGGACCTAACGAGCGGTGGATGTGAGTGCGCCTAATCCCAATAGGCCTAATCCCAATAGATTGTCAGCGTCCCCTCGCCCATCTCGACGCGTTCCAGGCGCTTCAGAAAGCTCATGCCGAGCAGCGACATGTGCAGATTATCGACGACGGCGGCCTGGACGTCGTTGATCGCAAGCTGGCCGATCCGCACCTCGCGTAGCCGCACCGGCGCGGCGCGGCCCTGCCCGTTCGCGGTATTGGTAACGATGGAATAGGAGAGGCTGCTATGGCTGATCCCGGCGGCGGCGGCATCGGCCGCGGTCAGCGTCACCGTGCTTGCGCCGGTGTCGACGACAAACCGCACCCAGGCGCCGTTGACGGCCGCGTCGATCCAGAAATGGCCGGCTTTGTCGGCATGATAGACGAGCGCATTCCCGGCGACGTGCTGGGCCGGGCTTGCCGGTGTCGCGGCCGCGGCAACGGCCGGCGCATCCTCGCCCGAGATCAGCATGCCGCGATGCATCGCAATCCCGTAAAGCAGCACCGCGAGCCCGCCCCAGATCATCAATTGCCGAACGGCCGAGGCGATCATGTCGAGGCGGCTCCTGCCCTTCTCTACCGCCCCGACTATTCCGGCCCGGCGTTAAGGCGCCGTAAAAGCGCCGGGATTGCGAGCCCTAGGGCCGCGATTGCACTCTCCTCGATTGGGCGAGGGCCGGGCGGGGGAGATCATGGATCGCGACAGAGCCGGCTGGCGGATCGCCGTGCCGCGCGTCTCGCATATCTCGGCGCTCTATCTGATCGCCGGCGTCTGCGGCTTTGTGGACGCCGCCTGCTTCTTATCGATGGGCGGCGTCTTTGCCGAGATCATGACCGGCAACCTGCTGTTCCTGTGCTTCGCGATCGGCACCGGGCAATCGATCTTCAGCGTCACGAAATACTTGCTCGTCATCGCCGCCTTTCTGATTGGGGCTCTCGCGGGCGGCCGCTTGCTGCGCGGCCCGCTCGCCGAGCAGCGGATCGGGTTCGCCGTCGAATGGGCGTTCCTCGTCATCGCGCTGGCGCTGACGGCGATCCTGCAGCCGGGCGACGCCGGGCTGGAGCGAGACATCGTCACGTCGCTCCTCGCCTTTGCGATGGGCATGCAGAATGCGCTCGTCCGCCGGCATGGCGTGCCGGATCTGGCGACCAACGTGATGACCTTGACGGCAACCGCCTTGGTCGCCGATTCGGCCGTGGCGGGCGGGCACAACGAGAACTGGCGGCGCCGGTCGGTGTCGATCGCGATTTTTCTCGCCAGCGGAACGGCGGGCGCAGCGCTGACAACGGGGCTCGGCCCCTGGGCGCCGCTCGCGGTCAGCGTGGCTCTGCTTACCGTGGCACTGACCGGATTGATTGTGCGCGATGGGCGATAATTCAATTTTAAGACTTAATCGGCGAGATTACGGGCAGCAACCTGCTGAAGGGCGCCGCGATGACCGGTCCGACATTCACCGAAAGCCTTGCCGTCCGGCTCCTGGCGCGCGACGGGATCGCGGCTATTTGGCAGCTGCATGTCGCCGCCGCGGCAGCCTACCGGGACGGCTACCAACGCGCCGCCGAAACCGTGCTGCAGATCGCGGATGCGGCGGAGCGGGAGCTGCTGGGCCGCACCCGCACTCCCTGAAACAGGGCTTTAACCAAGCACTCAGAAACCTGACCCGACAATCTCCCGAGGTGGCCCGCTACTCAGCGGCGGGGGATCCTATGGTTGGGGAAATGCCGGGACTCTCGCCGGTGATCGAGTGGGCCACCGCCTCGCACCCGCCCGCCAGAACATCCGAGCCAAACCGCTGGTTAGGATGGGCGCCCCATCCGCGCCAGCTTTCGGTCGCAGGATGCTTGATCGACTAAATCCTGATCCCCCGAAACAATCGCGGCCTTCAGCTTGGCGGCCGCCACTTGGCAGGTCAGCACATCCATCGGCGCAAGCTCGACGCGCCCCGTTAATCCGACATAGACGATCAGGCCTGACCACAGCAGCGCCAAGAGCCCGAATGTGCCGCCAACCAAGATCCCGCCAATCCGCCGGCGACTGGCTGGGCGGCGTCCTTCCCCCCCTTTTTGCTTGATATTGGTGCTGAACATGTGCACCTCGGTTGCCTATTGGGCGCGTCGGTGATCCGCCTCATACGCGCTCTATGCAGACAATGTTAACGCAAAAGTAACATTAGTCGCCAGCCGTTTCTCGCTGGCGCCGTGCGCCGCCCAGCAAAACCGCGCGTCGCGACGAGATTTACGACGCTCTCTGGCGCCGCAGAACCGGGTTCCTCAGCTCGCAATATCCAGCAACGTTACTAACGAGCCATTACGGAGCACAGAATTCCCGAGACAGCGGTCTCGGCAACCGCGGCGGGTCCGCAGGGTGGTCCGGGTCTGGGAGGCGCTCGGGCTGGTGCTGCCGGTAAGGATTGAACTTACGACCTCCCCCTTACCAAGGGGGTGCTCTACCACTGAGCTACGGCAGCCCTCAGTCTTTGGCCAAGCGGAATTGGGGATTACACGAGGGTCTGGCCAGTGGCAAGCCGGCCCTCATCCTCCGCGTCATCCGATCGCGCTGTGGTTCAGGAACCAAAAGCGGGCCATCGCGTTTCGCGACCGTCCTACTTACGATGGAGATGCCCCTATGGCTCGTTGGCGGGTTACGGCTGTGTTGGCGGCGTTTGCCGTGCTTGCTGTCGCAGGTTGCGTGCAACAGGAAGCCGCCGCGCCTGCGCCGCCGGCCGCGATACCCGCGCCGTTGACCTCCGACCAGAATTTCGTCGACCGCGCCGCCCTCGGAACCGGGACCGAGGTCGAACTCGGTCGGCTCGCCCGCACCCGAGCCGTATCGCCGGCGGTCCGCGCCTTTGCCAATCGCATCATTACCGATCACACGCAGGCGCACGCCCGGCTGACCAGAGCCGAGCGCAGCACGCACATCGCTGCAATGCCGGCGCCGCCGCCTCCGAATGCGCTTACCGCCTTATCCGGCCCGCAATTCGACCGCGCCTTCATGCAAGATCAAATCAAAAACCATCAGGAAGCGATCCAGCTGTTTCAGGCCGAGGCGCAGACCGGCCAAGATCCGCGGCTGCGGAAATACGCTAGCGACACGCTGCCGATGCTGTATCGCGATCTCCAGGAAGCCCAGGCGATCACCGCCCGGCTCGGCGGCTGACCCCGGCTCAACGGCCGCCAGCCCGTAACCTTTCCCGCGACGGCGTGGACGGTCGTCGAGCCGCACGGCCCGGAACCTGCCGCTTAAACCGCGTGTTCTCGCATAAGCATTCAATCGGGATACCCCGAAACTTCTAAGAACAATCTGCTGTTCGGCCCAAGGTCGGTGGACAGGTTGGCTTTCATACGATTGGAAGCAGCGAGGCAGAAACTTGCCGCTTCTGGCCTCGCATCGAGTGAAACAAGCAATTCGCGGCGATCACGCTTTCCGTTTTGCGGCATCGGAGTGAATAATGGTGTGGCGCGGCTCGACGATTGATCCGATGGCGGACACCGCCGCATCGGCCGTACTTGAGGCGTTCGACGAAGCGCGGGGGGCCGGGCTTCCCTCGGTCGATTGCTATCGCGCCGGAGTCGAAGCATGGCGCCGTACCCATCCGGACCAATCGGCCGAATATGCCGCGAAGCAGGCGGTTGCGGTCATCCTCGCTGCCAAGGTCAGCCTGCGCGTCGAGGAGTGATTGACAGCCGCCTCGCGCTCGCCTTCCATCCGGCCGGTGACCGATTCGCCCGATCTGAGCCCGGCAAAGCGCCAGCAGGATGCCGAACGCAATACGCGGCTCGCCCGCGCGCTGCGCGACAACCTGCATCGCCGCAAGCAGCAGGTGCGCGCCAAGCAGCAGCCTCCGACCGAACCCGCCGTGGGCCAGCGGGACAACGACCCGCCTGCTTGAGCGCCGCCCTTCTCTCCCGTAAAAGCAACCGGCATCCGGAGCTGAGGTCATGGACCGCATTCTGATTCGCGGTGGTACGCCGCTTAACGGCACGATCCCGATCGGCGGCGCCAAAAACGCCGCGCTGCCGCTGATGGCCGCCAGCCTCTTGACCGCCGAGCCGCTCGTCTTCGCCAACCTGCCCGATCTCGCCGATATCCGGACCATGGCGAACCTGCTGGGCCAACACGGCGTCACGATCACAAACGCGGAGGGCGGCGAAGCGCGGCATGGGTCTGGGCAAGTGCTCGAGCTCTCCGCCCGGCACATCACCTCGACGACTGCCCCCTACGATCTCGTGCGTAAGATGCGCGCCTCGGTGCTGGTCTTGGGGCCGCTCGTCGCACGCTGCGGCCTCTGCCGCGTATCCCTGCCGGGCGGCTGCGCGATCGGCACACGGCCGGTCGATCTGCACCTGAAAGGGCTGGAGCGGCTCGGCGCCGAGGTCGAATTGAAGGAAGGCTATATCGAAGCGCGCGCCCCGAAAGGGCTGCGCGGCGCCGAGATCGTGTTTCCAAGCGTGTCGGTCGGCGCCACCGAAAACCTCTTGATGGCGGCATCGCTCGCGGAAGGCGAGACCGTGCTGATCAACGCCGCGCGCGAACCCGAGATCACCGATCTGGCGCAGTGCCTCGTTGCAATGGGCGCGGATATTGACGGCATCGGCAGCGACCGTCTGGTGATCCGCGGGGCGTCAAGCCTGCACGGGGCGCACCATACCGTCATCCCCGACCGCATCGAGACGGGCACCTACATGATGGCCGCGGCGGCGACCGGCGGCGATGTGCGCCTCGTCGGCGCCAAGCTCGACCATGTGGAAGCGGTCGCGCGCGTCTTCGAGACGGCCGGGGTGTGCATCAGCGAGACGGCCGACGGCATTGACGTGCGGCGGCGCAACGGCCGGCTCACCGGCACCGATGTGATGACCGAGCCCTTCCCGGGTTTCCCGACCGATTTGCAGGCGCAGATCATGGCATTGATGGCGACCGCCGAAGGCGCCTCCATGATCACCGAGACGATCTTTGAGAACCGCTTTATGCACGTGCCGGAACTCGTGCGGATGGGCGCCAACATCAATGTCCACGGCGCCTCTGCGCTGGTGCGTGGCGTGCCGCGGCTGACCGGAGCGCCGGTCATGGCGACCGATCTTCGCGCCTCGGTATCGCTGGTTATCGCGGGCCTCGTCGCCGGCGGCGAGACGATCGTCAACCGCGTTTACCATCTCGACCGCGGCTATGAGCGGCTCGAAGAGAAGCTATCCGCCTGCGGCGCGCGCATTGAAAGGCTGCGGAGTGCCGCCTGACGGCCTGCTACGGCTGCGCGCCGAAGACGCCGAAGACCTTGCCGTTATTTCCGCCTGCGTACAGGACGCCCTCGTCTCGGTCCGGGGTCTCGCTTACGATTCCAAGGCCCGCAGCTTTATGCTGGTTGCCAACCGCTTCCGCTGGGAAGCCGCGAAAGGCGGCGATGGCCAGCCGGGGCGTTTAGAGCGCACGCTGTGCGCGATCGCCTTTGCCGAGGTCGAGAACGTGGTCTATCGGGGGTTTCAGCGCAGCGAGGAGGATCGCATCCTTTGTCTTCTGGCGATCCGCCCGGTCGGCACCGAGGCCGGCGCGACGATCGACCTCGATTTTTCGGGCAGCGCCACGATCCGGCTGACCGCCTCGGCGATCCGCTGCCGCGCCCGCGATTTCGGCGAGCCCTGGCCTACGGCATTTCATCCCGATCACGCGGACGGTGCGCCATGAAACCGAGACGCGCCGTGCCGAGCGCCTTGGGCGAGGCGCTGATCATGGCATTGCCGAACGGGCGCATCCTGGGCGAGGTCATGCCGCTCCTTAAGCGCGCCGGGATCGAACCCGAACCGGCCTTCACCGATCCGAAGTCGCGCAAATTGCGGTTCTCGACGTCGGATCCCGGGCTTGACCTGATCCGTGTCCGCAGTTTCGACGTTGCGAGCTTTGTCGCATTCGGCGCGGCGCAACTCGGCGTGGCCGGAAACGACGTGCTGATGGAATTCGACTACTCCGAAATCTATGCGCCGCTGGATCTCGATATCGGCCATTGCCGCATGGCCGTCGCGACCCCCGAGGAGGAAGCCGGCGAGGAGGATCCTCGGAGCTGGAGCCATATCCGGGTCGCGACAAAATATCCGGAGATCACCCGGCGGCATTTCGCGGCTCGCGGCGTTCAGGCCGAGTGCATCAAGCTTAACGGGGCGGTCGAGCTGGCGCCAAAGCTAGGTCTCTGCCGTCACATCGTCGATCTCGTGCAGACCGGCGCCACATTGACGGCAAACGGACTGGTCGAGATCGAACATATTGCCGACGTCACATCCCGGCTGATCGTGAACCGCCCGGCGCTGAAAACGCGGCCGGAAGAAGTCGGTCGTTGGATCGATCGTTTGCGGGATGCGGTCCATCCAACCGCACGGCCCTCGGCGCGCGCGGCCGCGGCGCGGGTTTGATCGCCTGCGATGCCCATCACTCTCCATACGCGCGACACGGGGTTTGAGACTGCCTTTGTGGCATTGCTCGTCGCCAAGCGCGAGAGTGCGGCCGAGGTCGACGCCGTTGTCGCCGAGATCATCGAACAGGTTACGACCCGCGGCGATGCGGCGCTCCTCGAATACACCAAGCGCTTCGACCGGATAGAGCTCGGTCCCGCGACGCTGCGCCTGACCGTCGCGGAAATCGCCGCTGGCGCCGACGCCGCGCCGGCCGACACGGTCGCCGCGCTGGGCCTCGCCGCCGAGCGCATCGAGAGCTTCCACCGGCACCAGCTGCCGGCGCCCGTCGATTACGTCGATGCCGCCGGCGTTCGGCTCGGTTTGCGCTGGCGGCCGATCGCCGCCGCCGGTCTCTATGTGCCGGGCGGCACCGCCGCGTATCCCTCCTCGGTGCTGATGAACGCGATCCCGGCCAGGGTCGCGGGGGTCGAGCGGTTGGTCATGACGGTGCCGGCGCCGGATGGCGTGCTCAACCCGCTGGTTCTCGCTGCCGCGCGCCTTGTCGGGGTCGATGAGATCTACCGGATCGGCGGTGCGCAGGCGGTCGCGGCGCTCGCTTATGGCACCGCGACGATCAAGCCGGTCGACAAGATCGTCGGGCCCGGCAACGCCTATGTCGCCGCCGCCAAGCGGCGCGTCTTTGGCCGGGTCGGCATCGACATGATCGCCGGACCTTCGGAGATCCTGGTCGTCGCCGACCGGCACAATGATCCGGCCTGGATCGCTGCCGATCTGCTGTCGCAAGCCGAGCACGATGTCGCGGCGCAAGCGATCCTCCTTACCGACAGCAGCGACTTTGCCGCTGCTGTCGAAGCCGCCGCGGCCAGCCATCTCGAACATTTGCCGCGGGCCGACATCGCGCGCGCGAGCTGGAACGCCAATGGCGCGATCCTGATCGTCGCCGATTGGGGCGAGGCCGCGCCGCTGATCGATCGCATCGCGCCGGAGCATCTCGAACTCGCGATCGAAAATCCCGACGCTCTCGCCGCCCAGGTGCATCACGCTGGCGCGATCTTTCTCGGGCGCTATACCCCCGAGGCGATCGGCGATTACGTCGCCGGGCCCAACCATGTGCTGCCGACCGCGCGCAGCGCGCGCTTTGCCTCCGGGCTCGGCGTTCTTGATTTCATGAAGCGCACAACGATCGTCGGCTGCGATACGGCCAGCCTCGGCGTTCTCGCGCCGGCGGCGATCTGCCTCGCGGAAGCCGAGGGACTCGACGCGCATGCGCTGTCCTTGGCGTTGCGGCTCGGCAGGTGATGGGGACCGCGAGCAGCCCGGCGCCGCAGCGGATCGCGGCGATCACGCTGGACGAGCGCACCGTCATCCGGCGCAGCCGCGCCATCGAGGATGAGCGCGCCGCGGCGATCACCGACTTGTTGAAGGAAAATCAGTTCGCGCCGGTCTCTGGACTCGGCGGTCCTTATGATGTGCACCTCGCGGTCGAGGAAAACCGTCTCATCATGGAAATTCGCGGTCGAGCGGATGGCGCGAGCGAGTCGATCGTGCTGCCGCTCGCACCGTTCCGCCGCATCGTCAAAGACTACTTTCTCGTGTGCGAGAGCTATTACGAAGCCATCCGCGACAAGAGCTTGCGGCAGGTCGAGGCGATCGATGTCGGGCGTCGCGCGCTGCACGATGAAGGTTCGACCCTCCTGACCGAGCGCCTCGCCGGCAAAGTCGCGATCGACCACGATACGGCGCGGCGCCTGTTCACGCTGATCTGCGTGCTGCACCTGCGCAGCTGAACCGCGATGCAGAAACTGGTGCTCGCCTCGGCTTCCCCGCGCCGGCTCGATTTGCTACGCCAGATCGGTATCGTTCCCGATGACATTGACCCCGCGGATATCGACGAGACGCCGCGCCGCGGCGAATTGCCGGCCGGCCATGTCGTGCGGCTGGCGGAGGAGAAGGCGCACGCGGTGCAGCCGCGGCATCCCGGTGCCTTTATCTTGGCGGCCGACACGGCCGTAGCCTGCGGCCGCCGCATCCTGCCGAAAGCCGAGGAAGAGGCGACGGCGCGCGCCTGTTTGGCGCTGCTGTCCGGTCGGCGCCATCGGGTCTATGGCGGTGTTGCCCTATTGACGCCGGAGGGCGATCTCGCAATCCGCCGCGTTGTCAGCCAGGTCGCGTTCAAGCGGCTGAGCGATGATGAACTGACCGCGTATCTCGCGAGCGCCGAATGGCACGGAAAGGCGGGTGGTTACGCGATTCAGGGCCGCGCCGCGGCCTTGATCTCGTGGATCGCCGGCTCCTACTCGAATGTCGTCGGACTGCCTCTTTACGAGACCGCGCAATTGCTCGCCGGCCGCGGATACCGCGTGTGCCCGGAAGCCTGCTGATCGCCGCCGGGCCTGGCGAGTGGCGCGCTGCTTGGGTCGAAGGCGGCACAGCGGTGGAGCTCTATGTCGAGCGCGGCGACACCCCGCCGCCTGGCAGCATCCATCTCGGCCGGGTCGTGCGCCGGACGCCCGGGCTCGATGCCGTCCTCGTCGACATCGCCGCCGAGCGCCGCGGCTTTCTGCCGGTTGGGGACGCCCCGAGAGATCTGCGTCTCGACGAAGGCGCGCGGCTGCTCGTGCAGGTGCGGCGGGAGGCGCGCCAGGAAAAGGGTGCGCGCTTGTCCGCCCGCATCAAGCCGCGGCCCGATGGTCCCGATTTGCAGCAACTCGCGGCGGAAGCAGCGCGTTACGAACCGCCGCGGCAGCTCGATCCGTCGCCGGGCTTCGCCGCTGCCCTCGCGTTGCGGCTGCCCGCGGCCCCCGAGCAGATCATCATCGACGATGCCGGAGTCATCCCGGAGGCGCGGCGCGCTTTTCCCGACGCGGAGGTCGCTCATCGCCCCGCCGAAGAATGGCCGATCGATCTCGATACGGAATTCGCGGCGGCTTTGGCGCCGATCCTGGGGTTTCCGGGCGGCGGCAGGATCCAGATCGCCGAGACGCCGGCGGCGGTGCTGATCGATGTCGATACCGGCACGCCGGACGAACATTCAGCCGAGCGCGGCGCCCTGGCGGCCAATCTCGCTGCGGCGCCGGTAATCGCGCGGCAAATGCGGCTGCGCCAGCTCGGCGGCGGGATCGTTGTCGATTTCGTCGGGCTGGAAGGCCGCGGCGCGCGGGAGAAGGTGCGCCAAGCGATGGCTTCGGCGATCGCGGCTGATCCGGCCGAACCGCAAGTCCTCGGCTGGACCCGGCTCGGCCATCTCGAAATCGTTAGGCCGCGCCGGGGACGTCCGCTCAGCGAGGCGATGCTGGAGCCGCACGGCCCCAAGAAAAAGAGCCTCGCGCTGGCATTTGAAGCGCTGCGGCTCGTGCAGCGCGAGGCACGCGCCAATCCCGCGGCCGATTGGCTGCTCGTCGTCACCCCGCCGATCGAGGCCGCGCTGCGCGACGCGGCCGGGGCAGCATTGCGCGCCCTCGAAGCCCGGCTCGGCCGGGAGATCGCCGTTGCCGTCGAGCCAAGCTCCGACCGCGCCCCTTTTGACATCGCGCAGCGGTGAGCCGATATCGAAATTATGACGAAGGACCCCGTCAGACCCCTCACCGCCGGCCAGCGCCGCTGCCCCATCTGCGACAAGCCCTCCCTGCCGCGGCATCAGCCCTTCTGCTCGCAACGCTGCGCGGATATCGATCTCGGCCGCTGGCTCAAGGGCAATTACCGGGTCGAAACCGACGAGCCGACCGAAGACCCCTCGGGCGAAACCCCGCGCGAGACCGAATAGCGCATGGCTGGACTGCCAGGCTGGCGTCCGCAACGCTCGCGGGCTATGTGATCTCCGATAACGGCAATAGGCGGCACCGGCATGCAACGTTTCGAGGGTACCGACACCTATGTGGCGACACAGGATCTGCAGGTCGCCGTCAATGCCGCGATCGCGCTCGAGCGCCCGCTCCTGATCAAGGGAGAGCCCGGAACCGGAAAGACGATCCTGGCGCATGAGGTCGCCAAAGCGCTCGGCATGGAGCTGATCACTTGGCACATCAAATCGACGACGAAGGCGCTCCAAGGGCTCTACGAGTATGACGCGGTGTCGCGGCTGCGCGATGGTCAACTCGGCGACGAGCGCGTGCACAACATCGCGAATTACATCAAGCCGGGCAAATTGTGGGACGCCTTTGTCGCGGATACCGCACCGGTATTGCTGATCGACGAGATCGACAAGGCCGATATCGAGTTCCCGAACGACCTCTTGCTCGAACTCGATCGCATGGAGTTCTTTGTCTACGAGCTGAAGCAGACGATCGTCGCCAAGCAACGGCCGATCGTCATGATTACCTCGAACAACGAAAAGGAATTGCCCGACGCCTTTCTGCGACGCTGCTTCTTTCACTACATCCGCTTTCCCGACCGCGAGACCATGCAGCGCATCATCGATGTGCATTTCCCCGGGCTTCAGCACGACCTCGTCCATGAGGCTTTGACGATCTTTTTCGATGTTCGGGACGTGCCCGGGCTCAAAAAGAAGCCCTCGACTTCGGAGCTGCTTGACTGGATCAAGCTGCTGCTGGTCGAGGACATTTCGCCCGAGGTGCTGCGTACCCGCGACCCGAAAAAGCTGATCCCGCCGCTGCACGGCGCATTGCTGAAAAACGAACAGGACGTGCAGCTGTTCGAGCGCCTAGCCTTCCTGCACCGGCGCGAGCGCGGCTAGGCAGCGGTGTTCATCAACTTCTTCCTCGAATTGCGCGCGGCCAAGGTGCCGACGTCGTTGCGCGAGTTCCTGACGTTGCTGGAAGGGATGCAACAGCGCGTCGCGCTGTTCGATATCGAGGCATTCTATTTCCTGTCGCGCACCACCCTGGTGAAGGACGAGCGCCACCTCGATCGCTTCGATCGCGTGTTCGGGCATGTCTTCAAGGGGATCGAGACGCCGACAGATCCGCAAACCGAACTGCCGGACGAATGGCTGAAGCAACTCGGCGAGCGCTATCTGACACCGGAGGAAAAGGCGCAGATTGAGGCGCTCGGCGGCTGGGAAAAATTGATGGAGACGCTGCGCGAGCGTCTCGCTGAGCAGAAGGGACGGCACAGCGGCGGCAAGAAATGGATCGGCACCGGCGGCACCTCACCGTTCGGGGCGCATGGCTACAATCCGGAAGGCGTGCGCATCGGCCAGAAATCGGAAGGCAATCGCAGCGCCGTCAAAATCTGGGACAAGCGCGAGTTCCGCAATCTCGATGACACCGTCGAGCTCGGCACGCGGAACATCAAGCTGGCATTGCGGCGCTTGCGGCAATTCGCTCGCGAAGGCTCTGAGCTCGAGCTCGATTTGCCCGATACGATCCGCTCGACGGCGCATAATGCCGGCTGGCTCGACTTGAAGATGGTTCCGGAGCGGCACAATGCGGTGAAGCTGTTGCTGTTCCTCGATGTCGGCGGCTCAATGGACGATCATGTGCGCGTCTGCGAGGAATTGTTCTCGGCCGCGCGCGGCGAGTTCAAGCATCTCGAATACTTCTATTTCCACAACTGCCTTTACGACACGGTGTGGAAGGACTCGCGCCGGCGGCACGTCGAACAGATCGATGTCATGGAAATCCTGCGCACCTACGACGCCGGACACAAGATCGTACTGGTCGGCGATGCCAGCATGAGCCCCTATGAGATCGAGAAGGAGGGCGGCAGCGTCGAGCGCTGGAACGACGAGTCTGGCGAAACCTGGCTGCGCCGTCTGCTCGACGCCTATCCGAAAGCGATGTGGCTCAACCCGGTGCCGGAGAAATATTGGAGCGGCACGACCAGCATCGGCATGATCCGCCGCCTGATGGAAGACCGCATGTTCCCGCTGACGCTGGATGGCATCGACCGCGGCATGCGAGAGCTGACCCGCTGATCGCCCCCTCCCCGCCCCGAAGGGCGGAGAGGGACTTCGGCGTGCAGGTGCTACGCGGCCTCGGATTTGTCCTTGGGCTTGATGTAGGCGACCTCGACGTGGTGCTCGCAATAGGGCTTCCCGGCCACCGGATGCTCGCCGCAGAAGTGGAAATCATCCTCGCCCGGATGCCCGACCGGCCACATACAGGCGGGACCGGTGAAGTCGAACACATTGCGCCGCGGCGGCGGCTTCTGCGTGATGACCCGCGGTGTCAGGCCAATGCGGTGCACCTTGCCGATGACCGCATTTTTCGTGACCCCGATGCGGCGGCCGATCTCGGCGGTCGTCACCCCCTCTTCCCAGAGCCGGGTCAACGCCTCGATGCGCTCCGGGGTCCAGGTCTCGATGGGCTCCGCTGCGGGCTCGGCCGCAGGTTCCTCGGAGAGTTGTTCCGGGACTGACTGGATCTCGATCAGCACCGCTTCGGGCGCCTTACATTCCGCCGGCAGGCTGTCCGGCGTTTCGATTTCCGCCTGAATAATCAGTGCTTCAGTCTGCGCAGCCGGGATCGGCTCGAGCAGCGTCCATGCCCCGTCCATCTTTAATCCCCCCGTATCCTGTGGCCCCCACCACAGTTCACACAAGATACGGTATCATTCTTGTTACGGCTCGCCAACACATATCTACATCTTGGGGCGAGATCGCGAATCCGATTCGCCGCGGCGCCAGCTGACGACCTTGGAAAAGTAAGCAAAATCAGTGGCTTGCTTCAAAAATCCGGGCGCGAATAAAGCCTCAAGATTCTCGCGCACATAGCTCGCGTAATAGGGCTCGTGAAAGGCGTAGGGAAAATAATCGAGCAAGGCGTCGTACTCCGGCTCGTCACCGGTCTGTAAAGAGTCGATCAGGATCAGCGTCCCACCCGGCTTCAGCACGCGGCGAATTTCAGCCGCAACGGCGCGGCGGACCTCGCCCGGCAATTCGTGAAACAGATAAAGCGCCGTCACGATGTCGAACGAAGCGTCCGGGGCGGGGATCGCCTCGGCCGGGGCTTCAATAAGCTCGACCCGCGACCAGTCGGAGAGACGGCGCTCCGCGACCTTCAGATAGGGGGCGGACAGATCGAGGCCGGTGACCGTGAGGCGCGGGTAGTTGCGCTTCACCTCGCGCAGAAACTCGCCGGTGCCGCAGCCGAGGTCGAGAAGCCGCGCCGCATGGGCGCCGCCTTGGTGGTCCAGCAGCGCGGCACGCAACGGCACCAGGCCTTGGCGGCGCATCGCTGCCGCACCGCCGCCGAACAAGACCTCGACCTGGTAATCGTAGCGCTCGGCCGAGGCCTCGCTCAGATAGCCATCGGTCTGGAAGTGGAATTTGCGCAGGTAATAGCGCGGGTAGCGGCCCGGCTCCGGGTCATCCAGCAACGGCGCGCCGGCCTCTCCGTGACGGTTCGCCTCGACGGCGCGTAGATCCGCGAAAAAATCGGCGGCCCGGCGCAAGCCGTCGAGCGGGTTGCCGCGCCAATCCTCTGGTGCGGCGTAAATCCCGTTCTCGATATTCCGCCAATCCCGCTCGACCAGCTGCCACAGATCGCGGATCAGCCGCTGCCGGTCTGGCGTCTTGCGGCCGCGCAATTTCTCCGGCACTGGCACGGGCTTGGCGACGCGCGCGGCGAGCAGTTTCTGGCCGAAGAACCAGCCGATCCGCGCCATCTGCGCGGTCTCGAAGGCGAGCTTGTCGAAGGCGTCAGGCATTACGTCATCGAGGTATAGCGGCGACCCGGCTTTGCAATATAACTCAACGCGTTCGGAAGAACGGGAGAGGCCGATGCCGCGGTTCCGCACGCTCGACGATCTTGATGTCAAGGGGAAGCGCGTGCTGGTCCGCGCCGATCTGAACGTCCCGGTCAAGGACGGCAAGGTCACCGATGCGACGCGCATCGAGCGCCTGGCGCCGACGATCGAGGCGCTGATCGCGAAAGGCGCCAGGGTTGTCGTCATGTCGCATTTCGGGCGGCCGAAGGGGGCCGATCCGTCGCAATCTCTGCGCGCAATCGTCGAGCCGCTGAGCCGCGCGATCGGCGGCAGACCGGTGCGATTTGCGCCGGACTGCATCGGTCCCGAGGCGGAGCGCGTTGTCGCTGCCCTCAAACCCGGCGAGGTGGCGCTCCTCGAAAATCTGCGCTTCCACGAGGGCGAGGAGGCCAACGATCCGGGTTTCGCAAAGGCGCTTGCGGGGCTCGGCGACGCCTACGTCGACGACGCTTTCTCGGCGGCGCACCGGGCGCATGCCTCGATCGAGGCATTGGCGCATCTGCTGCCGGCCGCGGCGGGCAAGAACATGCAGAGAGAGCTCGAGGCGCTGGGCGCCGCCCTCGAAAACCCGCAGCGCCCGGTCATCGCGCTGATCGGCGGCGCCAAGGTGTCCACCAAGCTCGATCTGCTGAACAATCTGACCGACAAGGTGGACCACCTCGCGATCGGCGGCGCGATGGCGAACACGTTTCTGTTCGCGCAAGGCCAACCGGTCGGCCGCTCGCTGTGCGAGCGCGAGATGGCCGACACGGCGCGCAAAATCATGGACGAAGCAAAACAGCGCGGCTGCGAGATCGTCCTGCCGCAGGATGCGGTGACCGCCGAAAAGCTCGAAGCGGGCGCGGTGACCCGCACCGTCGGGATCAACGCCGTGCCGCCGACCGCGATGATCCTCGATATCGGGCCGGAGACGGTGGCGCATATCGCGGCGGCATTGGAGGCGAGCCGCACCCTGGTGTGGAACGGGCCGGTCGGCGCTTTCGAGACGCCGCCCTTCGAGCGCGGCACGGTCGCGCTCGCGAAAAAAGCGGCGGAATTGACCCGGGCCGGCAAATTGCTGAGCGTCGCCGGCGGCGGCGACACCGTGGCGGCGCTCGCCAAGGCCGGTGTTACCGACCAACTCAGCTATGTCTCGACCGCTGGTGGGGCTTTTCTCGAATGGCTCGAAGGCCGCGAGCTGCCCGGGGTCAAAGCGCTGGAGGTGGGGTGAGCAGACGCTCATTGGGCCAGATTCCCCACAAAGCAGGGATTTTCGCGATTCAACTGGAAAATTCTCCCCCGTCCTCGGCCATTCGCGCACCCTGTTATTCGCGATTTTCGCGTCGCTTGGCGGTCCCAAATCTCTCAATCTATTGATTCTGCACGTATTTCGACGACGATCCCGACGCTCCGAACAGCAAAATAACAGGGAGAAAACAGGGAGAAAACAGGGAGATAACAGGGGCGAAGGAGCGGGCCCGGGCGGCGCGTTTTTGCAACAGAAAACATCCCTTCTTCCGGCCTTGCGCGGGCGATGTACTCTATTTGTTCTAACCGGAGCCAATATCAAGACCCGGTGCGGCGCAATAGCGCAGCCCACCTGCCTATCGCGCGAGCCCGGTATCGATGGCTTCGGTTGTCGCTCAGACCACGCCGGCGTCGCGGAGGGCGGCGATTTCGGCGGCGGAATAGCCGAGCTCGGCGAGGATCGCGCCGGTGTCGGCCCCGATCTCCGGGGTCGGACGGCGGAGGGCGCAGGGCGCCTCGGCGAATTTGATCGGGAAGCCGAGCATTCGCACGGCGCCGTGGCCGGGGTGTTCCTGCTCGACAACCATCTGCTGATCGAGCACCTGCGGATCGGCGAAAACCTCGGCGAGCCCCATGACCCGGCCGCAGGGCACACCGGCGGCGTTGAGCTTGTCGATCCAGTATGCCGTCGTCTCGGTCACGAGGCATGCCTCGACCGCGGCGTTGATCGCGGCGCGGTTCTTCACACGCAAATCGTTTGTCGCGAAACGCGGATCGGCGCGCAATTCGCCGAGGCCGAGCGCATCGACGAGGCGCTGATAGGATTGCTCCTGGCTCGGCGCCAGCGCGACCTCGCCGTCTTGCGTGCGGAACATGCCGTAGGGCGCGACGATCGGATGGTCGTTGCCGGTGCG
>JBKOVT010000186.1:0-7368 GCA_046724035.1 Pseudomonadota bacterium
CCGAGCCGCTTCTGCAAGGCGAGGATCAGGTCGAGGATCTGCGCCTGGATCGTCACATCGAGCGCGGTCGTCGGCTCGTCCGCGATCAGGACGCGCGGGTTGCAGGCGAGCGCCATCGCGATCATGGCCCGCTGCCGCATCCCGCCCGAAAGTTGGTGCGGGTATTCCTTGGCGCGCTGCTTCGGTTCGGGGATGCGCACCAGACGGAGCATCTCGACGGCTTTGTCCATCGCCGCCGATTTCGACAAATCCTCGTGCAGCCGGACGGTCTCGCTGATCTGGTGACCGATCGTCATGACCGGGTTCAGCGAGGTCATCGGCTCCTGGAAAATCATCGAGATCTCGTTGCCGCGGATGTCGCGCATCTCAGGCTCGCTGAGCTGCACGAGATCCTTGCCGTCGATCTTGATCGAGCCCGCAACGATGCGGCCCGGCGGGTTCGGCACGAGGCGCAGCAAGGAGAGCGCCGTCATGGTCTTGCCGCAGCCGCTTTCGCCGACGATCGCCAGGGTCTCGGCGCGGCGGATCGCGAAGGAGACGTCGTCGACCGCCTTGACGACGCCGAGCCGGGTAAAGAGATAGGTCTGCAGGCCCTCGACCTCGAGCACGGTTTCGGCATTGTGGCCGGCGCGGGTCAAGGGCGCGTATTCGGCGGCGGGCTTTACTTCGGTCGCGGTCGCCAAGTGCGGGGGTCTCCGGGCCTCGTTCGGGGGGCGGGCCTGTGGCTCGGTTAGGTTTCGGTCAGCTACGTTGCCGTGGATCGAGCAGATCGCGCAAGGCATCTCCGAGGAGATTGACGCCGAACACCACGAAAGAGATCGCCAGGCCCGGGAAGATCACCAGCCACGGCGCGGTGCGGACATATTCGGCCGCCGATTCCGACAGCATGCGGCCCCAGGAGGGGTGCGGCTCGGGAACACCGAGCCCCAGGAAGGACAGCGTCGCCTCGACGAGGATCGCCGAGCCGAGCTGGGCGGTCGCGAGCACGATCAGCGGCGACATCGTATTCGGTAGGACGTGCCGGACCGCGATGCGCAATTCCGGCATGCCGATCGCCTTTGCGGCCTCGACGAAAGGCTGCTCGCGCAAGGTCAGCGTGTTTGAGCGGATGACGCGGGCGACATAGGGCACCAGCGGGATCGCGATCGCGATGATCGTGTTGTGCAGCGATGGCCCGAGCGCCGCCGCCATGATGATCGCCATGACGAGGAGAGGCAGTGCCTGCATCATCTCTAGAACGCGTTGCGTGATCAGATCGAACCAGCCGAGGAGGTAGCCCGACAGGAGCCCGACCGTCACGCCGATGCCCGAGCCGAGCAGCATCGAGCCGAAGCTGACCATCAGCGAGATGCGGGCGCCGTAGATGATGCGGCTCCAGACGTCGCGTCCCATGAAATCGCAGCCGAGCCAATGCGCCGCGCTCGGGCGGGCGAGCGACGCGGCGGCGTTGGTCGATAACGGATCGTAGGTCGTGATGAACGGCGCGAACGCGGCGGCGAACAGGAAGACGCCCATGATCAGCGCACCCGCCGCGCCCAGGGGATAGCGCCGGATAAAGAAGCGCAGGGCGCCCCAGCGCGTTCTGACATGTGCGCCTGCGGCCGCTAATTCGGCGTTGAAATCGAGCGTGCTCACTCGGGTTCTCCTTGGGATCTCCTGATCACGCGCCGGCTACCCTGTTCTAATCGCCGTATTTGATCCGCGGATCGAGCGCCGCGTACAGCATGTCGATGATGAAGTTGATCGAGACGACGACGACGGCGATGAACATCACGAGGTTCTGCACCATCGGGTAGTCGCGCCAGCGCACCGCCTCGACAAGGAAACGCGCGACGCCGGGAATGTTGAAGACGGTCTCGGTGACGATGAGGCCGCCCAACAGGAACGCGGCCTCGATGCCGATGACCGTGACGACCGGCAGCATCGCGTTCTTGAGCGCGTGGTAATAGTTGATGACGACCTCGGAGGCGCCCTTCGAGCGGGCGGTGCGGATATAGTCCTGCCGCAAGACTTCGAGCATCGAGGAGCGGGTCAGCCGCAGCATCAGCGCCGAGCTGCGGAAGCCGACCGCCGCAGCCGGCACGCTGTACATCAACAGCGCGTTCCAGAAGCCGGTCGGCGCGTCGCTGTAGATCGGGATCGTCCCGAAATAGGCGACAAACCCCATCAGGATCAGGAGCCCCAGCCAGAAGGCGGGCATCGACAATCCGGACAGACTTATGACGCGCAGGACGTAATCGAGCTTTGTATTCTGCTTGACCGCGCTGATGACGCCGAACGGCACGCCGAGCAGGACGGCGAAGGCGAGCGCGAGGACGGCGAGGCGCGCGGTGATCGGGATGCGCGGCGCGATCTCCTGAAGGGCCGGCCGCTCGGTCTGGTAGGAGATGCCGAGATCGCCTTGGAGAAGGCCGCCGATCCATTTCGCGTATTGCACCGGGATCGGCTTGTCGAGCCCGAGATCGGCCTCGATGCGCGCCTTGTCGGCTGGATCGACAAAGCCGCCGGCGTCAAACAGGATATCGGCGATGTTGCCGGGCGTCAGCCGCAGCAGCATGAAAATGATGACGGAAATCCCGAACAGCGTCAGGAGCATCAGCCCGAAGCGCCGCACCAGATAGGCTCCCACCGGCTCTCCTCCCTGCGCCTGCTGACCCGTTCACGGGACCCTTCGCCGAGGCGTTCGCCCCGAGGGTCCGCTGTTTTAGAGGCAGTCGCTCGGTAAGACGAGGGTTTTTACCTCTTCGCCGAACCGCGGCCCGCGACGAACCGTAACACGGCGCCCCGAGGGCGGTCGAATCACGCGCTCGTGCTGGTGTGGGCTTTGTCGCGCGACGGCCGACGAAGCGGGAGGCTAGAAGAGGGGGTAGACGGAGTCGGAGACCTCGGCATCCTTGCCGCCGGCGGGGGCGGCAGCGGCTTCGGCGGCGAGCGCCTCGCGCAGCTGCTTCAAATAGGGCAAAAGCCGGGGCAGCGCGGAGTCGCCGCTGGTGCGCCAATATTCGGCAAGCTGGTCGAGGAGCTCGGCCGGATCGCAATTGGCCGGGACGCTGCCCAAGCCGCCGGTGCGGGTCGCGATCCCCTGCCAATAGGTCGGCGCGGCCGCCTCGGGCTCGCGCGCGAAGTACCGCACGCCGCGGGTCGCGTTGTGCCGCTTCAGCGGCAGCAGCAAATTGGCGAAGAAGGCCTCCGGCGTACCGCCGTCAATCAGGCTCATATTGCATCGTCCCTTCGAGGCGGCGGATCTCTTCCGGCTGCTCGTGCTTGAAGACCAGGAAATCGCCGATGGCGAGGAGATCGATCCCGGCATTGATGAAGCAGGCGACGGCGTCCTCGGGCGTGCAGACGATCGGCTCGCCGCGCACATTGAACGAGGTGTTGATCAAGACTGGGCAGCCGGTCAGCCGGTAAAAGGCGGTCATCAGCCGGTGAAAGGCGGCGTTGCCCCGGGCGTCGACGGTCTGGAGGCGGGCGCTGTAATCGACATGGGTGATCGCCGGCAGGGTCGAGCGTTCCTGGTTCAAGACGCCCATCATGTCGCCGGTGCCGTCCCGAAAGGCATGCCAATTGACCTCGCCGCGGCGCAATTCCGGGCGCACATCGGCGATCAGCAGCATGTAGGGGCTGTCGCGCTCCGTATTGAAGATCTCAGCCGCGTGTTCGGCGAGCACGACCGGCGCAAAGGGGCGCCAGCTTTCGCGGAACTTGATACGGCGGTTGATATAGCTCTGCCCGTCGGGGCGGCGCGGATCGGCGAGGATCGAGCGGTTGCCGAGGGCGCGCGGCCCGTATTCCATCGGTCCGTCGAAGCGGCCGATGATGAGCCCGTCGACGAGCGCCTGCGCGACCGCCTCGTCATGGGCAGCACGGCTCTCGACGCGATGATAGACGAGCCCTTTCGCGTTGAGCGCCGCCTCGATCTCGGTGCTTGCGAAAGCGGGGCCCAACAGGCTGCCGCGCATTCCGTCGCGACCGTGCACCACCCCGGCATGGCGCGCCGCGCCGAACTGGCTGTGCGCGAGCTCGAGCGCGGCGCCGACCGCGCCACCGGCATCGCCCGAGGCGGGCTGGATCCAGATATGGTCGAGGTTCGACAGACGCTGCATCAATCGGCCGTTTGCGACGCAATTGAGCGCGACGCCGCCGGCGAGGCAGAGATTGCGGCTTTCGGCGTCCCTCAGGGCGCGGCGCGCGAGACGAAACATCGCCTCCTCGACCACCGCCTGGGCCGAGGCGGCGATGTCCATGTACTCGATCGTGATATGCGATTCCGGGTCGCGCCGCTTGCAGCCGAACAACTCCTCGAAGGCGGCGTTTGTCGCCGCCTCGCTGTCGAGGTAACCGAAAAAAGCTGTGTCGAGCCGATAGGAGCCGTCCTCGCGCAGATCGATCAGCCTATCGAGGATCAGATCGGCGTAGCGCGGCTCGCCATAGGGCGCCAGCCCCATCAGCTTGTACTCGCCGGAATTGACCTTGAGCCCGCAATGATAGGTGAGGGCGCTGTAGAGCAGGCCCAGCGAATGCGGGTAATGGATCTGACGCAGCGGCGTCACGGTGCGGTCGTTGCCGGCCGCGATGGTCGTCGAAGCCCATTCGCCGATGCCATCGGCGACAACAATCGCCGCCTCGCGAAACGGCGAGGGGTAGAACGCGGACGCGGCGTGCGACAGGTGGTGATCGACAAAATACACATTGTCGCCGGCGCGAGGCGGCAGGATCTGTCGCAAGCGCTCGGCGACATTCAAACTCTGGCCCAGTTGCGAGCGCGCGGCGGCCGCCCAGGTTTTCCCGCTCGCCGGCGCGAGCTCGATCGCGTTCTTCAGAATACGGTCAAGCGAGAGCACCGGATCTTCGTAGAACACCACCGCATCGAGTGTCTCGGCCCCGCCGATTTGGTCGATGCAATAGGCGATCGCCGCTTCGGGATAACGGCGGTCGTGCTTTTTTCGGGTGAAGCGCTCCTCCTGCGCCGCGGAGAGGATCTCGCCGTCGCGCACCACGGCTGCGGCGGCATCGTGATAGAGGCAGGAAACGCCGAGGATCGTCGTCATGCCGAGCGGGCCTGCAGTGCCGAGTGTGCCGCAGAGGCTTCGAGCCCGGCATGATCGGCGGTATAGGAGTAGATCCGCTCCGCGAAGATTTCGTTCGCTCTTGCGTTCGGGTGGCCGTCGAACGGCATCAAGGAATATTCCCGGCCCTTGACCGAGGCGTCGAGCACCGGAATGCCGCGCGCCTCGAGCTGTTCGCGCAGATTATCCGACATCGCAAAGCGCAGCACCGTCACGAAGAAGTGCCCGCCCGCTTCGCGCACGATCTCCGCCGCGCGCTCGAACAGCCGGGCGGTGACATATTCGATGTAATAGTGGTCGGGCCCGAAATCGTCGAGATCGATGCCGGCGAGCTCGGGGCGCTTGAACGAGATGTGCTTGATGCTGAGGCTGCCGTCATCGTCGATATGGGCCTTTGGATAGACCGAGATCGGCGAGGCGAGCCAGCCGGGGAATTGGTAGCCCTGGATGGTCGAGTGGTGCGCGATGGCGCGCCGCATATGCTCCGGTATCCAGCAGAACGTCACGTAATCGGCCGGTTGCCATAGGCTGGCGCGCTCGAGCTGCAATAGGTTCTGGCCCGTGCCAAAGCCGCTCATGCCGTGGTTCTCGACGCGCCAATCCGGCAGCCTTGCCTGCAATACTGCGCAGAACGTCTCATCCGCCGGCAATGCCCAGCCGAACGTGAAGGAGCAGCCATAGACCGCAAGCGTCTTGTTGCCGATCGCGGGCTGACCCGGCACCGGGCGGTAGCCCTGCTCGTCGACCTCCATGACGACGCGGCGACCGAGCACCTCCTTCGCGAGCGTCGCATTCGGCTCCGGCCACCAACCGAGCACCGGCTCGTGCCGGAAGAACACGTGCTGATCGAGCTGTGGCGCCGGGTTGGTGACGGTTGTCGGCGCGGTGACGATCGCGCGACTTCTGCGGTGGCGGGTGAGTTCGGCCGCGGCGTCGGCAACCTCGAGAATGCGCTCACGCTCGATCGAAGCGGCCGGCACAACGGCAGCCCAGGCCTTGGCAACCTCGTCGAACAGCAGAAGGTCGGCACTGTTGCGAACGACTAGGTCATCGCGCAGCGGCACCGGCAGCTGCTCCAGAGCTTCGGCGAGCACCGTGAGCAGATCATTCTCGGCGATCGGCCGCAAAGCAACCGGAGCGGCTATTGGCGAGCCGACGCTCAACAGCGCCTTCACCAGCACGCAATTCATCAGCTGCGGAAAATGCGCGAGGCCGATCTCGGCATGCTCGCAAATCTCGCGAACGATCGGGCCGATCTCGTTGGGATCGCTGAGGTCGTGGTGCCATTTGCCACCCGCGAGGAGCGCCGACTGGCCGTTGGCCACATAGAGGCTGTTGCGCGAGCGGGCCAGCTCGGCGCGCACGAACTCCACGAAGCTTTCGGCTTCCCCCTGTTTGCCGCTCCGCCGCGTGTAATTCACAAAAGCGCGTGCGATCGGGTGTCCGATCGGCACGATCGAGCGGATCTTCAGATCGGCGTTGTCACCGAAGGCCGGCAGGGCATGGGCGGCAAACACCGCCGAGGCGTCGCAGCCGCGGATAAAGCTCGTCAGGTCGGCCGCGGAAGTGGGTGTGCCGCCCTTCGACGGCTCCAGTGCGGTCCAGTTTTCGCCAAGAAAAGCTCTGAGATGGGCGCGGCCCGGAAAAAGGTGTTCGTTGTACCCGTGGTAAACAACGGTGTGCCGTATCATTAAAAGTCCTGCGATGGTATGCCTGCGCGGCGCCCGGAAGCTATCGTGAGGGCACGCGGCGTGGCAAGAAGTTAAAAACTTGGCAAGAGTTGGGAAAGAACAGACTTCATGACGCGATGCGTTGGAAGCGCCTATGGCTTGTCAATGGCGCGGGTCGGATACGTTGCGATCTTCGCAGTGCCGCCCTTGCTGGGCAGATCATTCGGGCGCGCCGGGTAGCGATTACTATATAAACTCCAAATTTTCTGGCCCCAAGTTTGCCCCTTTGACGAAGACGGCCATGTTATCAAACGACCGAAAAACCCGTCAGCAAATCAGCGGCGCTCTCGCCGCGCGGATCATGATGTTTGGTGCTGGGGTCGGGAGAATGCGAACTCGTACTTACTTAGGCGCGGCTAGGATCGACCGCCTCGATCTCAGGAGACCGTGATGCAATTGAGCTGGGCCGATGTCGTCGAAAACATGCGGACTTACCGCGACAGTTTGCGGTTTCCCGACAAGGCCGATAGCCGCTCGCGAGACGGCATTCTGTTTCCGGCGATTTATCCGCGCTTTTCGCTCGCGGACGCCAAGAAGATTTTCACGATCGGCTCATGCTTCGCGCGGAA
>JBKOVT010000351.1:0-6142 GCA_046724035.1 Pseudomonadota bacterium
CGGCCCACGGCGCAGCCGACAAACAAGGTCGCGCCGACCGGCGGGTGGCAGAGGCCGATCCCGAGGTTCATCAGCATGATCATGCCGAAATGCACGGGGTCGACCCCGAATTTCATGACGACCGGCAACAGAATCGGCGTCGTGATCAGGATCGACGGCGCCATGTCGACAAGGCATCCGAGCACCAACAAGAGGGCGTTGATCAGCAGGAGGATCACATATTTGTTGCTCGACAATGTCAGGAAGAAGGCGGTGATCTTCGCCGGCATCTGCATCAGCGCCATCATGTAGCCGACCGCGGCGGCGCAGGCGATCAGCATCATGACCATCGCGACGGTGCGCAGCGTCCGGTAGACCAAGAGCGGCAAATCGCGCCAGCGGTAGTCGCGATAGACAAACATCGTGACGAGAAAGGCATAGACGCAGGCGACCGCCCCCGCCTCGATAGCGGTGAATACCCCGCCGAGTATGCCGCCCAGAATGATCACCAGCGTGATGAGTCCCCAGGCCGCATCGATCGTGATCTTCAACGCGTCCCGCAGCGGCACCGCTTCGCCGGTCGGGTGGCCATTCCGGTAAGCCAGGACGACGCAAAGAAGCATCAGCGACATGCCGAGCAGCAGCCCCGGCATGACCCCGGCCATGAATAGGCTCGCGATCGAGATCGTGCCGCCCGTTGCCAGCGAATAGATGACGGCGTTATGGCTCGGCGGCACCAGGAGGCCCTGCACCGAGGCGGCGATCGTCACATTCGTCGAGAAGACACGTGGATAACCCGATTTCTCCATTTGGGGGATCATCACCGAGCCGATCGCTGAAGCATCGGCGACCGAGGATCCCGAGATGCCGCTCATGAACGTAGTCGCCATGATGTTGACGAGGGACAGCCCGCCCCGGAGCCGCAACAGCCCGACGAGGACATTGGCAAAGGCGACAAGCCGCCGCGCCATGCCGCCTTCCGCCATGATCGCGCCGGCCAGTACAAAGAACGGGATCGTCAGCATGGCGAATTTGCTGACGCCGCTCGAGATCTGCAGCATGACCGCTTCGGTCGGGATGCCGATCCACCACGCGCCGGCCAGGGCCGCCAAGGCCAGCGCATAGGCGATCGGCACGCCCAGCGCGATCGCGAGCAAGAGGCCGCCGATGACGATTAGCGCATCCATTTGACTGGTCCGGGATTAGTCCGGCGCCGCCACGCGCCAATCGGTCAGCTGAGGCGGCGGCCCGATCAGCAGGCGCTCGATGATGAACAGCAATGTCACCGCGCCGCCAATCGGGATCGGCAGATAGGTCGCGCCGACCGACAGAAACGGGAATTCGGCGATGACCTGCTGCCATGTCGCGGCGACGAGCCGCGCGCCCCACACGACCATGAAGATGCTGACCAACGCCATCAGCCCCTCGGCGATCAGATCGACGAGGCGTCGCGGCAACGGCGGCAGCAGATCGCGGGCCACGGTCACCCGCATATGAACGCCGGCGCGGTAGCACATCGCCGCGCCAAAGAACGTCAGCACGATGCTCAGGAGGATCGCCATCGGCTCCGGCCACGAGGCCGCGCTCTCCAACACATAGCGCGTGTAGACGCCCCACGGCACGACAAGCGAGATCAACACCAACGCCGACCCGGCGATAATCGCGCAACCGCGATACAGCACATCCATCGCGCGCCGCAGCGGATTCGCGCCCGCTGGGTCGCGCCGTTGCTCCGTGTCATGTGACTCGCGCATTGTAATCTGAGCGGACATCCCCAGAGTCTCCTACCGGTCGTCCCGGCGAAAACCGGGACCCACCGAGCAGTCGTACGAACAGCGGAAGAGTGGGTCCCGGCTTGCGCCGGGACGACGACTTGGAGGCAATGCATAACTCCGAAGAAAGAAGTCGATCGGGCTCAGCTCACGGCCTGGATCTGTTTGATCAAATCGGTGAACTTGCTGCCATATTTGTCCCAGACCGGCTTGACCGCATCCTGGAATGGCTTCTTGTCGGCGATATGATCGATCTCGATATTGCCGCTCTTCATCCGGTCGAAGGCTTCAGCCTCTTTCTTGTCCCACAGGTCGCGCGCATCGGCCTGCGTCTCACGCGAGAGCTTTTTGAGCAGCGCCTGGTCGTCCGGCGACAACTGCTCCCATCCGGCTTTCGAATAGACCAGCATCTCCGGCACGATCAGGTGCTGGCTGTCGGTGTAGAACTTGGCGACCTGGTAATGGTTGTCGAAGACAAAGCTCGGCGGATTGTTTTCCGCGCCATCGATGACGCCGGTCTGCAATGCGCTGAATACCTGGTCGTAGCCCATGGCGACGCCGTTCGCGCCAAGTGCGTTCGCCATCTCGACAAAAATCGGGTTGCCGATGACGCGGATCTTAAGCCCCTTCAGATCGGCGATGCTCTTGATCGGATGCTTCGTGTCATAAAAACTGCGCGCGCCGGCATCCATCCAGCACAGCCCGACCAGCTTTGCATTCGGGTTGGCGGTAACCTTGTCGAGCAATTGCTGCCCGATCGCGCCGTCGATGACCTTCCGCATGTGAGCCACATCGCGAAATACGAACGGCAGGTTCAGGACATTGAGATCATCGACGACGGGGCCGAGCGTTCCGACGCTGACCCGGGCGAACTGGATCGCGCCGACCTGTGCCTGCTCGATGACCTCCTTCTCGCCGCCCAATTGCATCGAGGCGTACATCTGGATCGAGAGGCGCCCATTCGTCGCCTGTTCGAGCTTTTTGCTCATATTCTCGACCGCCTGGACGGTCGGATAGCCTTCGGGGTGGACGTCCGAGGCCTTCAGCACTTTCTTGTCTTGCGCCGCTGCGCGATGTCCTCCGATAGCGCCGCTCACGACGACAGCGCCGGCCGCGCCGAGCAAATCGCGTCTTCTCATGGCATCCCTCCCCTTCCGGCGCCGGCAGGCTCGCGCCGCGGTTGACCAGCAGAACCTCGAATGGCAGATTTATATGATAACCTGATAAATTGTCGAGCCCCAAACCGTGCCAAAGCACAGCGATTCCGGTCTCGTTCTGCAGCCGGTCGCGCCGCCGCGAAATTTGAGCCGCGAGATCGCCGAGCGGATCGCCGCGCACATCGCCGGCGCTAAGTTGGCGCCCGGCGCGAAATTGCCGACCGAGCAGGAAATGGCCGCCGCGATGGGCGTCAGCCGCACGGTCGTGCGCGAGGCGGTCGCCGCCTTGCGCGCGGATGGCCTTGTGGTGACGCGCCAGGGTGCCGGCGCCTTTGTCGCGCCCGATGCCGACCGGCGTCCCTTCCGCCTCGCGCTCGATGGCTTGCCCTCGATTGCCGAGGTGCTCGAGATCATGGAATTGCGCGCCAGCGTCGAGGTCGAAGCGGCGGGTCTCGCCGCGAGCCGCGGCTCGGCAAAGGCACGCCGCCGGGTCGCGCAGGCATTGGCCGGGATCGACAAGGCGCTCAAGCGCGGCGAAGCGGCGATCGAAGAGGATTTCGCGTTTCACCGCGCGATCGCTGCCGCGACCGGCAATCCGCAGTTCCCGCACTTTCTCGAATATCTCGGCCGCTTCATCATCCCGCGGCAAAGCATTCGGGTTGCGGCGCACCGGCCGGAGGGTCAGCGCGCCTATCTCGAAACCTTTCAGCGCGAGCATGCCGCGATCTGCGAATCGATCCTGGCCGGTGACGCCGAACGAGCGCGCGACGCCATGCGGCGGCACCTCGGCAACAGCCAGGCGCGCTACCGGCGGCTCGCCGCCGAGGCCGGAGGAAAGAAGCAGGCTTGACGATCGCGACGCGCGTGACCTTTGGCGCGCCGCAACTTTTGCGCGCTACTTGCGTGGATTACTTGGAAAAAATACCCCGGATTGGTCACAGCCGCAGCCGGGCGATCCCGTGTATCTTCCACCGCATGACGTACGAGGGATCAACCGCGCCGGCGTCGATCTTGCCGCTTCTGGCGCGGTGGCGCTTGTCATTACCCGAGCAGCGGCCCCCGCTTCTCGCGCAGGCCTTGCGGGTCGAGGCGCAGCGCTGCTTCCGCTTGGCGCGCGGCATCGCTAGCTCCGAATTGGCTGACGAGCTTGATGCGATCGGCCGCGCTTTCGAGAGCGAAGCTGAGGAGCTCGAGACCCGCCATACGCCTGATGACGACAACCCCTTTGCGGACGAGCTCGCCGCCGCCGACTGACGTCGTCAAGCCTTTCCCAAAGACCCGTGCCCGGACTTGATCCGGGCGCTCACATTTTGCTGCCGCGCTAGGCTGCCCCAAGATGCGGACGATCAGGGGCCCGCGCCGCGACAAACGCGATGACGCGGTTCAGGCGAAGCGCGGCGCCACCGGCAACCGGGCGAGCGGCAGCCGGATGTGAATGATGAGCCCATGCGGGATGCGATTCTGCGCCTCTATCGTCCCGTGCATCGCTTCGACATTGCGCCGCGCGATCGAGAGCCCGATGCCAAAGCTTTCCGGGCCGGAGGGGTTCGGCGCGCCTTTTCGGCGGGCCGAGAAATAACGCTCGAAGATCTGGTCGAGCTGGGCGGGCAGCACGCCCGGGCCTTCATCGCAGATCTCGATATGCGCGATGTCACGCTCCTGCCGCATCCGCACCAAGATTTCGCTGCCGGAGGGCGCAAACGAGGCGGCGTTGTCGATCAGGTTTTCGATGACCGTTTCGATGATTGCTTCGCTGCCGAGCACATAGACGCCGGGCGACAGCTCGCCGCGCAGCCGGAGATCGCGCCCCGGTAAGAGCGCGGCGCGGCTGTCGATCAGCTTACCAAGAAGCCGCGGCAGATCGACCGGGCGCCGCGGCTCCGCGACTAGATCGGCCGTCGCTTCGTCGAGCCGCCGCGCCGAGGCGACCAGCCCGTCGAGCCGGTCGAGCGAATGATCGACCCGCTCGATCGCGCGCCGCAGCCGCTGATTGTCGGCGCTGACGACGCGGCGCAGCGGCTCCAGCGACTGCCGGATCACCGCGATCGGCGTCTTGAAGGCGTGCGCATTGTCCTCCGCCGCCCGGCGGATCGCCGCCGCCGAGCCGTGCAACGCCTCGACCATGCGATCGAACTCGGCCGCGACCTCCGCAAGCTCGGGGATTTCGTTTCGCGCCGCGAAACCACCTGTGGTGCGGCCCTGCTCACGGATCTGCCGCGCTAAGAGGGCAAAGCGGCGCAGCCCGCCGCCGATCCCGAGCAAGGTCGTAAAGGTGATGATGACCATCGCGAGGTAGATCGCCGCGGCGATCTGCACGGTCGGGGTCGCCCAATATGGCTGGCCGAGATGCGCGCCGGGAAAGGCCTCGGCCGCAAACGACGCGACAACCGCCCAGCAGCCCGCTGGGGTCAACAGCGGCGTCACGGCGGTAACGATCTCGGCCCCGCCGGTCGGCCGATCGTAGAGCAGGGAAAACGGCATCTCGCCGCGGCAGCTCTGGGCGAGGCGGTCGAGCACCCCTTGCCCGGCCAGGAGCTGCCGCTCGGCATCAAGATTGTTCCCCGCGGCCGCGGGCCATGAGGCGACGTAATAGAACCCGTCGCCATCGGCGCCCTTTGGCGCCAGCAGCAGCTTGATCGTCGTGACCTTGCCGGCAAACCGCTCGAGCGGCTGGCCGAGCTGCGGCAGATCGCTGATCGCGGCGTTCTCGAGCTGCGGCAGCAGCGATTGGCTGATCACCCGGCCCTGATCGCGCACGCTTTGCAGCAGCAGGTCCTGGCTGTCCTGATACGCCTTTTGGAACTGGACGTAGAGGAAGACCGGGACCAGCGCAAAAATGAAGGCAAGCAGGCTCGTCTTGGCGCGGAGGGACCGCAGCCGCCAGACAAAGCCGAGCTTATGCCTCAGATAGCCAGCGGTAGCCGAAACCAGCATAGTTCTCGATGTGTGCGAAATCCGGGTCCACCTCCCGGAAGCTCTTGCGAATTCGTTTAATAAGTGTGCGCACGTTGGCGCGATACCCCTCGTCCCCAAGCCCGGCGATGAAGTCCTTGCCGTGCACAAGGTCGTAGATCTCTCGATATCCGATATCCTCGCCGGCGCGCGCCGCGAGCAGCTCGATGATGCGGAATTCGGTCAGGCTCAGATCGACCATGACGTCCTTCCAGAACGCGCGGTGGCTGTCGCAGCGCAGTTCGAGATCGCCGCGGCGCAATACCGCTGGCGGCGTTTCGG
>JBKOVT010000121.1:0-11221 GCA_046724035.1 Pseudomonadota bacterium
TCCTACGGCTTCCCGGGCGACGACATCCCGGTCGTCAAGGGTTCGGCCTTGGCCGCCTTGGAGGGCAAGGACCCGGAGGTCGGGGCCAAGTCGATCCAGGAATTGATGGAGGCGGTCGACGCCTATATCCCGCAGCCGGAGCGCGCCAAGGATCGGCCGTTCCTGATGCCGATCGAGGACGTGTTCACGATCTCGGGCCGCGGCACGGTGGTGACCGGCCGGGTCGAGCGCGGCATCGTCAAGGTCGGCGACGAGGTGGAGATCGTGGGCCTGCGGCCGACCACCAAGACGGTGGCGACCGGGGTCGAGATGTTCCGGAAGCTCCTCGACCAGGGCGAGGCGGGCGACAATATCGGCGTCCTGCTGCGCGGCACCAAGCGCGAAGAGGTGGAGCGCGGCCAGGTGTTGGCGGCGCCGGGCTCGATCACGCCGCACACGCATTTCCAGTGCGAGGCCTACGTGCTCACGAAGGAAGAGGGTGGCCGGCACACGCCGTTTTTCGCCAATTACCGGCCGCAGTTTTATTTCCGCACGACCGATGTGACCGGCACGGTGACCTTGCCCGAGGGGACCGAGATGGTCATGCCGGGCGACAACATCACAATGGAAGTGGAGCTTCTCGTGCCGATCGCGATGGATGAGGGGCTGCGCTTTGCCATCCGCGAAGGCGGCCGCACCGTCGGCGCCGGCGTCGTCGCCAAAATCCTGAAATAACATTTCTGGCGCAGGCCGACGGAGCCGGCCCAGCTAAGGCAAAAGCGAAAAGGGCGCGGGTCCCCGAACCCGCGCCCTTTTTTTTGCCGAACCGAGACTGGCCGATCGGCGAATTAGTCGGCGGCTGCCGGCATCTGCTTCGGCTGCGTGGCGCGCGCCAACCCGGCCGATAGCGGCCAACCTGAGCCGGTCACGTTCAGAGCCACAATCAGCAGCACGCTGTCGCCAAAGCGCTGCAGGCTCTTCGCGCCGGCTGCGGGCAACGGCACGTTATGGGCGCCGCAATAAAGGACGAGCGCTTCGGTGATCTCGGCGCTGCCGACCTCAAAGGTGGCCGTCGAAATGCCGTTATCGGGGGCAATCTCGAGCGAGACGCGCACGCTTCCCGAATTTGTCCCGACCTCGACACGTCGTAATGAGCCGTTCGGTAGTGGCCGGCCGGCATTGCGACGATACTCGCGGACCGCAGAGGCAATCTCTGCACCGGAGAAAACAATATGGCGGATCTCGGAAGGCACGGAGGAGTCTCCCAAAGTTCGGCAGTACGAGACTCGCTGAGGAAGTTGAACTTTTCGTTAAGCCGGAGGATTGGGCCGGATCTTTGCTTTGCTTCTATTTCAAATACGGCCCAGACCTCAAACCAGCCGCGGTGCCGGGCTCATCCGACTGCGCTCGCAATCGGGCGGCCTGGCAAGCTTCCGATCTGTTATTCACCCAGCATCTGGAAGGCGTCGCGGGCCTTTCCGGCGCGACGCGGTGATGGGATGCGCTGGCTCTACTGCAGGACCCTGGCGATCGGCTTCGCCTTTCTAATGGGCATCGCCGGCAGGGCGGCCGTGGCGCAGGAGAGCCCGGAGCTGCCGTCAAAAGCCCGCACCGAGGGCGAACCCACGACCGAAAACCAGACCCGGTTCTACAAAGGAAAGGGGCCGGGCCGGGGCAATTCTTATGTCGAGAGATACGAAGAAGATTACACTTATTTGCGGGATCCGGCGCGGTCGAGCGACTTCTTCGACCCGCTCAAATTCATCCCCCTGGGCGCCGATGGGGAGGTGTACCTGACCCTGAACGGCGAGGCGCGGTTTCGCTACGACAATACGGATCACCGAAACTTTGCGATCGCCACCGCGGCTACCCCCGCAAGAACGGCTGGTGGCCTCCCGACGCTCACGCCGGCTACCGAGGTCAGCACCAACCAGCTTTATAAGCAGCGCTACGCGCTCGGCGCCGACCTGCATCTCGGCCCCAATGTTCGCTTCTACGCCGATCTTTACCACGGCCAGCAGACTGGCCACCGCGTCGGCCCGACAATCCCGGGAAACCAGCGGGATGCACTCGGCTTGGTTAACGGCTTTGGCGAGGTCTATGGCATTCTCGACGATGCCAAGACCGGGTTTCGCGCGGGACGCCAGGAAATCTTCTTCGGCAACAATCTCCAGGTGCGCGCCAACGTCTCGACCAACCTGCCCTCGCCCGTATTCGACGGCTTCCGCGCTTACCGCGATTGGGGCCCGGCCCGGGTCGACGCCTTTGCCTACAATCTCGTGCAATTCGTCGACGGCGTCCTCCAGGACCGCGACAATCCGCACGTCAATCTATGGGGCGTCTATGGCAGCTACGATCTGCCGAAGGCGGTCCCGGTCGGGCTCGAGGCCCGGACCTCCGTCGAGCCATTCTATTTCGGCTGGCGCGCGAGCCCGTTCGCCGGGGGCAAGGGCGCCGGCCTCTACAATGACCGCGCGCTATTGACCGGCGGCCGGGTCGTCGCGGCGACGGGGACAGGATTTATCGCCAGTCAGGATCACCGAGACACGTTCGGACTGCGCGCATACGGCGCGATCGGCGACGCCGACTATGACTGGCAGGGCGCTTACCAGACCGGCGGCTATGCCGGGCTGCGGGTCGACGCTTTCGCGTTCAACACCGATACCGGCTACACCTTTCATGGGCTGCCCTGGAAACCGCGCATCGGCATTCACGTTGATAGCGCCTCGGGCGGCGCCGACCGCACCGGCGGCACCCTGCACACGTATCAGCCGATGTACCCGAACACGCAGTATTACGTGCCGAACAACGAATTCGCCCCGACCAATTTTTATGACATCGCCCCGCGCATCAGCGTTGCGCCCACCGCAACCGTTACCGCCGAATACTACTACTCCTGGCTGTGGCGCTATTCCGAGGCCGATGCGATCTATATCGGCGCGCCCTGGCCCGGCGCGCAGGGACAGAACAATTACGCTGTCACGGCATTGCTCCCGGGCCGGTCGATCGGCCGGCAATCCGATTTTCGCGTGACTTGGGCGATAACCCCGCACCTGCTTGCGCTGGGTGAAATCGGCATCTTTTATCCCGGCAGCGCGCTGCGCGCCGCCGGCAGCCGAGTGACGACGTTTCTCGACACAAATCTCACGTTCAAATTCTGAGCCATGGAATTCTGAACCACGCTGCGCCGGTATTCGCAGGCAATAATTGATCCAGGTTAAAGACCAATCTCTCGGTCAATCCTTGCCGGAACTTACGATTTTACCTCGTGTTTTCAGCGCGCAAACGGGAGCCGCCGCCCCGCGCTTCCGTTCGCGGCCGATCGCTGGTGCCACGAGGGGAACATGCCCCGAGAGCCGCTTCCGTCCCTCATTCCCTCGGCCCGATCGGCGAACGGCGCGATCGCGCCGAATGGAAATATCTGGCTCTCGGTGGCGGTTGATGACCGAGTCACGATTGCTGCAATCTGCCTAACGGTCCTCGGTTGGGCGCTGATCTGGGCCTGCGCCCTGTCGTTGATCGAATTTATCCCGCCCGAGGTGCCGATCGGCATTTTTGTCCTCGGGTTGGTGCTGATCCCGTTTCGGCCGGCATCTCGGCCGAGAAGTGGTTGAGAGCGGCACGATGATTGCGGTCCTCCGGTCGGTCTTCGCAGCCATTTCTGTCACCGTCCTGAGCATCTCGATTGCCGCCGCCCAGAATTGCCCGGCCGCGCACGACCGGCTCACAAAGGCGCTCAAGGAAAGCGTGAAGGCGAGCGGCGGCCCTGGCAATGGCGGTTTCGACAACAATGAGTGGGCGGCCATCGTCAGCCGCGACGGCACGATCTGCGCGGTGACGTTCAGCGGCAGCAAGCCGGACGATCAATGGCTTGGCAGCCGCGCTATTGCGGCAGAAAAAGCAAATACCGCGAATGCCCTCAGCCTCGCTCAAATGGCCATCTCGACGGCCAACCTCTATGCCGGCGCACTGCCCGGGGGCCCGCTCTTCGGGCTGGTGGCGACGAACCCGCCGGCCGCCGATCTGATCACAGCCGGCGATCCGAACACTTACGGGAGCGCCTCCGACCCGCTTATCGGCAAGCGCCTCGGCGGGGTGGTCGTGTTTGGCGGCGGACTGCCGCTCTACGGCAACGGCACCATCATCGGTGCGCTCGGCGTCAGCGGCGACACGTCCTGCGCCGATCACAATGTTGCGTGGCGGGTGCGGCACGCGCTCGGGCTCGACAAAGTCCCGAATGGCGTCAGCCCCGAGCACAATGACGGCATCATCTACGACATGCTGCCCGACAAAACGAGCGCGTCGGGATTCGGGCACCCGCAGTGCGGCGGATCGGAAGCGCAGATCGCCGGCCAGATCCACTCCGGTACCGTCCCGCAATGGGCCCAGGTAATGGGCAACTGACGATGCGGCACGTGTTTACAGCGCTCAGCGCCGCAGCGCTGTTGTTGCTTGCGCCCGTGACGGCGCGGGCGGAAACCGATCTGCAGTCGTTGTCGCAAGACCCGAAGCAATGGCCGATGGCGCCGCGTGATTATGCCAACACCCGGTACAGCGCGCTCGATCAGATCAACGCCGGCAATGTCGGCCAGCTGAGCCTCGCCTGGAGCTTCTCGCTCGGCGCCGATCGCGGTCAGGAAGCTGCGCCGCTCGTTATCGACGGCACGATGTATGTGGTCGGCCCCTATTGGGGCGTGCACCCGAACCAGGTGTTTGCGCTCGATGCGGCGACCGGCGACCTCAAATGGTCATACGCGCCAAAGCAGAACCCGGCCGCCAAGGGCGTCGCATGCTGCGACGTCATCACGCGCGGCCTTGCCTACGACAACGGCAAGGTCTTTCAGGCGACGCTCGACAATTATCTCGTCGCGCTCGACGCCAAGACCGGCAACGAACTCTGGCACACACAGCTCGGCGACATCGCCAATGGCGAGACGATCACGATGGCGCCGCTCGTTGTGAAGGGGAAAGTGCTGGTCGGCGACAGCGGCGCCGAGCTCGGCGTGCGCGGCTGGGTCACCGCGGTCGACGAGAACAGCGGCAAGATCGTCTGGCGCGCCTATCACACCGGCCCTGACAAGGACGTTCTGATCGGCAGCGACTTCAAGCCGTTTTACAAGAGCCTGCAAGGCAAAGATCTCGGTGTCAGCACCTGGCCCGCCGATAAATGGAAGATCGGCGGCGGCACGATGTGGGGCTGGATCCAGTATGACCCACAGCTGAACCTGATCTATTACGGCACTGCCAACCCGTCGCCGTGGAACGAGAACCAGCGGCCTGGCGACAATTTGTGGACGACGGCGGAATTCGCGCGCGATCCCGATACCGGCGCGGCGAAATGGGCCTACCAGTACAACCCGCACGACGATTTCGATTACGACGAGATCAATGAGAGCATCCTTCTGGATCTGCCGGTCAACGGGCAGACCCGCAAGGTGCTCGTCCATATCGGCCGCAATGGCTACATGTACTTGATCGACCGCGCCACCGGCGAGGTGTACGCGGCCGATCCCTATGAGACGATCAACTCGACAAAAAGCATCGATCTCGCGACGGGCCGGCCGATCAAAAACGAGGACAAAAAGCCGACGCTCGGCAAGACCGTCACCGATATCTGCCCGAACGCCGATGGCGCAAAGGACTGGCAACCTTCGGCCTGGTCGCCCCGCACGCAGCTGATCTACGTGCCGCACCAGCACCTCTGCATGAACTGGAAGAGCTCCGAGGTCGGCTACATCAAGGGCACACCTTATGTCGGCGCGACCGTCGACATGTATGCCGGGCCGGGTGGATACCGCGGCGAGTTCATGGCTTGGGACCCGGTGCAACGGAAAAAGGTTTGGGAGATCCACGAGAATTTCCCGGTGTGGAGCGGCGCCGTCGTGACTGCGGGTGATGTCGCGTTCTACGGAACGATGGATCGCTGGTTCAAGGCGGTGGACGCCAAGACGGGCAAGGTGCTGTGGCAGATCCGAACGCCTTCCGGGATCATCGGTCAGCCGGTCTCGTATCAGGGCAACGACGGTCGGCAATACATCGCGATTCTGTCCGGCATCGGCGGCTGGCCCGGCGTTGTCGCGAACGCGGAAATCGATCCGCGGGTGCGGAACGGCGCCCTCGGCTTTACGGGCGCGATGCAGGATTTGCCTGCTTATACGGCCGGCGGCAGCACGCTGATGGTCTTCGCGTTGCCGCGACAGGAGACGCCGCAATCGGGCGCCCCCCTCCCCGCCGGGGCGGGAACACCGACGCCAAGCGGCAATCAAAGTGGCGACCAAAGCAAGGAGCCGAGCAATGCGCCGAGCCGCTGATTTGTTTGCGCGGCTGTGGCTCGCCCTCATGCTCTTGCTGTTTACCGGCTCAATTCTGCGTGCTGGGCAGAACCCGATCCGCGTCTGTGCCGATCCCGACAACCTGCCGGTCTCCAACGCCCAGGGCGAAGGCTTCGAGAACAAGCTCGCGGTCCTCGTGGCGCGTGAGCTCGGCAGACCTCTCGCTTATGTCTGGTCGCCCCATTCGGAGTCGGTCCGCGAGGCGCTGGACGAACGGCGATGCGATCTTGTCATCGGCGTCCCGCTTCAGCTCGGCGGCGTTGAAACCACCCGCCCCTATTACTGGTCCAGCTACGTGCTGGTCTCGCGCGCCGAACGCGGGCTCGACATCACGTCGCTGAAGGACAAGCGGTTGCGCCAGCTGAAGATCGGCGTCGCCGCCATTGGCGATGATGCGATGTACACCCCGCCCGCGCATGCGCTGGCGCAGTCCGGTCTCGCCGACAATCTCATCGGCTATCGGATTGACGGCGATCGAGGCAACCGAAATGGCGATATCGTCGCCGCGGTGGCGCGCGGCGATATCGATATCGGCGCGCAATGGGGGCCGCTCGCCGGCTATTTCGCGCAGCGCTCCCCGGCGCCGTTGACCCTGACCATGATCGGCGACACCGACGAGTTCAGCGCGCGCAAAACTCATTTCGAGCTGCTCGGGCTGCAATACGAAATCGCGATGGCGGTGCGCCAAGGAGACGATGCGCTGCGCGACACGCTCGAGGGAGTGATCGCGCGCCGCAAGAACGAGATCAAGTCGCTGCTGACCAGTTTTGGCGTGCCGCTGATCGAGCCGGAACAGCTGTCTTCCGCAGCGACGCCCATAGCTGACCGTGCGGATTAGGACGCGTTGAATGCGCAAGGAACGCCGCACATCTTCGCTCGGGATCGCATTAATCGGCGGCGCCGCATTTCTGCTGGCGGCTGCGGGCAGCGCCTTTGCTCAATCCGACAAGCCGGCGGGCCCTGCGGCGGTCGCACAACAGGAACGCGCCGGACCGCCGCTCCACAGCCTCGGCGATCAGAGCGGCAACCAGCAAAACGTGGCGCACTCCGTCGGCGGCGCGAGAGCGCTGATCGAGACGCCTGTCTCGGGCCTTTTTCCCGGCGGGATCTCGACCCGCCCGGACATCAACAACCCGGTCGGCAATGATCCGGCCGCGGCGCAACGCGGCATGGCTTATTTCATGGCATTCAACTGCATCGGCTGCCATGCCGATAATGGCGGGGGCGGCATGGGTCCGGCGCTCAGCAACAGCTTCTTTCAGTATGGCGGCGAGCCGGCCAACATCTATCTGACGATCGCGCAGGGGCGGCCCAACGGCATGCCGGCCTGGGGCGGCATCCTGCCCGATGCGGTGATCTGGGATCTCGTCGCCTACATCCATCAGATCAGTAAGGAGCCACACCCGCAATGGGGCACGACGATCTCGGCCCAGTCACCAAGCCTCGAGCAGGTGCCGGCCGAGTTTGCACTGACACCAAATCCTTGGGCCTACACCGAGCCGTTCCGCAATGGACAAAAACCCTCGGGCGGCAAAGGCCAGTAGCCGGCCTCACCAGGACACGCATGCCGCAGCGCGAGCGCCGACGCTCGATCGCGCGGCGCGCTCGACGAGTGTCGTCGCAACCATTGTCTGCGCGCTGCTGCCTTTCGCCCCCGCATTCTCCCACGCCGATACGCCGATGGCCTACACGGTCGGTTTCGGCGCGCGGAATTACCCCGTCGTCAATCTCCTCTGGGCCTTGCTGATCGTCTCGCTGCTGGTCATCCTGATTGTCACCGGGCTACTCGTTGGCGGGCTCATCCGGCGGCGCGATGTCCCGCTGTCAAACGACCCGCGCCTCGTCCCGCTCGAACGGCCGGAACGCGGGCTTGGCTGGATTTACATCGGCACGGCGATCTCGGCGGCGGTGCTCGTCGGCGCGACGATCTGGACCTTCTCGACATTGGCGGCGGTCAGCGGTCCGCCGCGCGACGCCAAGGTCAAGATCCACGTCATCGGTCATCAATGGTGGTGGGAGGTCCGCTACGACAGCGATGAGCCCTCCCGCGTTTTCACGACGGCCAACGAGATCCACATCCCGACCGGCGAGCCCGTGCGGATCGAACTCTCGAGCGTCGACGTCATTCACTCCTTCTGGGTGCCCGAGCTCAGCGGCAAGACCGACCTGATCCCCGGCCAGCAGAGCGACACCTGGATCGAGGCGGATCGGCCTGGCACCTATCGCGGCCAATGCGGCGAATACTGCGGGCTTCAGCACGCGCACATGGCGCTCGCCGTCATCGCCGAGCCCCCGGCGCAGTTCCAGTCCTGGTGGGACGGCCAGCTGCAAGGGCCGCCGGCGCCGCAATCGCAGCCGGTCGCGGCGGGCGAGGCGAACTTCATCACGAAATGCGGGATCTGCCATTCGGTGCGCGGCACGATGGCGGGCGGCCGGCTCGGCCCCGATCTCAGCCATCTGATGAACCGGCAGACGATTGCGGCCGGTACCCTGCCGAATACGCCGGGGTACCTCTCGGGCTGGATCGCCGATCCGCAGCACATCAAGCCGGGCAACCTGATGCCGATCCTCGATCTCTCCGGGACACAGCTCGCGGATATCCGGCAATTCCTGGAGAGCCTCAAGTGAGGAGCGCCGCGTGACGATTGCCGAGCACGAACGCCTCCCCGAAGTCACCGAGCAGAACCCGGCGCTCGAAGCGAAATTGCATGCGATGTGGGAGTCCGAGCCGGGGCTCCGCGGCTGGCTTTCCACGGTCGATCACAAAGAGATCGGCATCATGTACCTCGTGACCGCCTTCGCCTTTCTCGTCGCGGGCGGCATCGAGGCTGTCTTTATGCGCCTCCAGCTCTCCGGGCCGAACCAGCATCTGCTGACGCCGGAACAGTACAACCAGCTGTTCTCGATGCACGGCAACACGATGATCTTCTGGTACGCGTTTCCGGTATTGTCGGGGTTCAGCAATTATTTCTGGCCGCTGCTGCTCGGCGCGCGCGACATGGCGTTTCCGCGCCTTAACGCGTTTTCCTATTGGGTGTTTCTCGCCTCTGGCATTTTCGTCTACTGCAGCTTCCTCATCGGTACAGCGCCGAATGACGGCTGGTTCAACTATCCGCCCTACGCATCGCGTGAGTTCAATCCTGGCCCCAACATCGATTTCTACCTGCTCGGCTTGATCTTTTTTGGGATCTCGCTGACTGCCGGCGGCATCAACTTTGTCGTGACAACGTTGCGGACGCGTTGTCCCGGCATGTCGGTCAACCGCTTTCCGATCGTCATTTGGGGCACGTTGAGCGCCAATGCCGCCGGGCTCCTCGCGGTACCGACGGTCAGCGTCGCCTGTCTCATGCTGTGGATGGATCGCCAGTTCGGGACGCACTTTTTTAACGCACAAAACGGCGGGCAGCCGCTGCTCTGGCAGCACCTGTTTTGGATGTTCGCGCATCCCTGGGTCTACATGATCGTGCTGCCGGCGATGGGCATCGTCTCCGACGCGCTGCCGGTCTTCTGCCGCCGGCCGCTCGTCGGCTATACCGCGGTCGCGCTGTCGACGGTGGTTACGATGATGATCGGCTTCGGCGTCTGGGTGCACCACATGTTCGCGACCGGATTACCGGTGCTCGGCATGTCGTTCTTCGCCGCCACCTCGATCCTGATCTCCCTGCCGAGCGGGGTTCAGGTGTTCTCCTGGCTGGCGACGATCTGGACGGGCCGGCCCGTCTTCACCGCCGCATTCTATTTCTTTGCCGGTTTCGTCGTGCTGTTCGTGATCGGCGGCGTCTCCGGTTTTGTCACCGGCTCGGTGCCGGTCGATTGGCAATTGACCGACACCTATTGGGTCGTCGCGCACATCCATTACGTGCTGATCGGGATCAATCTGTTTCCGGTCATCGGCGCCGTCTATTTCTGGTTTCCGAAGATCACCGGCCGGATGCTCGACGAACGTCTGGGGAAGCTGAATTTTTGGGTCATGTTCATCGGGTTCAATCTCGGTTTTTTCCCGATGCATTTCACCGGGCTGATGGGCATGCCGCGGCGCATCTATACCTACCCGGCAGGCCTCGGCTGGACCACGCTGAACGTGATTACGACGATTGGCTCGGTGATCCTCGCGATCGGCATCCTGATGTTCTTTATCAACGTCTTTATCAGTCTGCGCCGCGGCATCATCGCCGGCCCGAACCCGTGGGATGCGCCGAGCCTCGAATGGTCCGTCTCCTCGCCGCCGCCGCCCTACAATTTCGCCGTGATCCCATCGGTGGCAAGCCGCCGCCCGTTGTGGGAAGAGCGTCTCCAGGAAGGCCACGGTAAATCCGTTCTCGATCGCGGGCTCGTGCTCGACCATCACCACGAGACCCTCGCAGTAAGCGCAATGGACGGTGAGCCCGATCTGATCCTGAAAATGCCGAGCGAATCCTACATGCCGATTTCGCTGACCTTATGCATCTCGGCATTGTTCGCCGGCCTTGTCAGCCAGCTGTGGTGGCTCGCGGCCGTCGGTGCGGTCCTCGGGATCGGCGTTGCCATTGCCTGGCTGTGGCCCCTCGCCGAAGCCGGCCAGCGCGAGGTCCCCGCCGATGTCTGAGGTCTTTCCCTATCGTCCGCCGCTGCCGATGGGCAGCATCGGGCTGCGCTCCTCCGGGTTCTGGGGAATGGTGTTCCTGGTTCTCTCGGAAGCCTCGCTCTTCGCCTATCTGTTCTTCTCCTATTTTTACTTCTCGGTGCAGCCGCATCCCGGGCCGTGGCCGCCCAGCGGACCGCCCGATCTTAGCTATGCCATCGCCCAAACCGCCATCGTGTTGATCGCTTGCGCGACGATGTGGTGGGCCGACCGTTCCGTGGCGCTAGCCGATGGCGGCGGGCTCCTGCTCGGGCTCGGATTGAGCCTCGCGCTCGCGCTCGTCTTCATC
>JBKOVT010000161.1:0-9254 GCA_046724035.1 Pseudomonadota bacterium
GGTCGAGCGCGGCTACACCGAGCGGCAGGTACGCCGCCTGGTCGAGTGGTACATGCGCGTCAACAAGGCCGGTTAACGCCGCCCGAGCGGGCGGCAGCCGGCTGGAGGTAGTTCGATGAACATTGTCGATCGCCGGCCTAATCCGAAAGGCAAGAGCCTCAGCAACCGGCAGCGGTTCCTGGCGCGTGCCCGGGTCGAGGTCAAATCGGCGGTGCAGGAGGCGTTGCGCAAGCGCAAGGTCGCCGATGTGGAGCACGGTGAGAAGGTCGCGATCCCGACGCGCGGCATCTCCGAGCCGATCTTTCACCATAACCGCCGCACCGGTAAAACCGATCACATCATCCCGGGTAACAAGGAATACGTCCGGGGTGACGAGATCCCGCGTCCGACGGGGGGCGAGGGACAAGGCGGCCGGGAGGGTAGCCCGGACGGCAGCGGCGATGACGCCTTCGAGTTCACGCTATCAAAGGAAGAGTTCCTCGACATGTTTTTCGAGGATCTCGAGCTGCCGGATCTCGTCAAAAAGAGTCTGAAGGACACCACCGCGGTCGATCTGCAGCGCGCCGGCTACACCGTCACCGGGACACCGTCGAACCTCAGCGTGCCCCGCACCTTGCGCAACAGCATGGGCCGGCGGATCGCGCTGCGACGTCCGAAACTGTCCCAGATCGAGACCGCGCAACAGGCGCTCGAAGAGGCCCGCACCGCGGGCGATGAGGAAGAGATCGAGCGGTTGACCCGCGAGTTCGAACGCCTCGAACGGCGTAGCAAGATCATTCCCTACATCGATCCGATCGATGTGCGTTATCGCCGCTTTGACCGGGTGCCGCGTCCGAACACGGAAGCCGTCATGTTCTGCCTGATGGACGTGTCCGGCTCGATGACGGAAGCGATGAAAGACCTCGCCAAGCGGTTCTTCATGCTGCTGCATGTGTTCTTGACCCGCCGCTATCGCCATGTCGACGTCGTCTTTATCCGGCATACCAGTACCGCCGAGGAGGTCGATGAAGAGACGTTTTTCTACAGCCGCGAAACCGGCGGCACGGTGGTTTCGACGGCGCTCGAAAAAATGCTGGAGATCGCCCGCGCGCGTTATCCGATCGACCGCTGGAACATCTACGGTGCGCAGGCCTCGGACGGCGACAATTACGGCGCGGACAGCAGCCGTTGCGTCTCGCTGCTGGGCGGCGACGTGCTGCCGCTCTGCCAGTATTTTGCCTATGTCGAGGTGGGGGACGGGATGGGTGGCAGCTTGACGGGACTGTCGCGCGACAGCGATTTGTGGCGCGCCTATAGCGAAGTCGCCCCGGCGCATCCGCATTTCGCAATGCGGCGGGTCGGTGACCCCTCGCAGATCTTTACCGTTTTCCACGAATTGTTTGCCAAAGGTGGCGTCCGTGCCTAACACCGGTCTGGCAGACGCTGTGCAACTCAGGGCCGAAATGCCGCTCTTCACCGGGCCGAATTGGGATTTCGGCTCGCTGCGCCGGGTCTATGAGGCGGTCGAGAAGATCGCGTTCGGCGAGCTCGGTCTCGACATCTACCCGGTGCAGATCGAGGTCATCACCTCCGAGCAGATGCTCGATGCTTATTCCTCGGTCGGCTTGCCTCTGATGTACCGGCATTGGAGCTTCGGGAAGCGTTTTGCCTATCACGAAACGCTCTACCGGAAGGGGTTGCAGGGCCTCGCCTATGAGATCGTCATCAATTCGAACCCGGTGATCTGCTACATCATGGAAGAGAATTCCATGACGATGCAGACGCTCGTCATCGCGCATGCCGCGTTCGGCCACAATCACTTCTTCAAGAACAACTACCTCTTCCGGCAGTGGACCGACGCGGACGGTATCCTCGATTATCTCAGCTTTGCGCGCGACTATGTCTCGAAATGTGAGGAGCGGTACGGCGCTGAGGCGGTCGAACGCGTGCTCGATGCGGCGCACGCGTTAAAGGAGCATGGGGTCAACCGATACGCGCACCGCTCGAAGCCCAATTTGGCCGAGGAGCAGCGCCGCATCGAAGAGCGGCGGGCCCATGAAGAGGCGACCTACAACGATCTGTGGCGCACCGTCCCGCAGCTGGGCGGCGACAAGGACGATCCGGTCGTCAGCGAGAAGCAGCGCGAGCAGCTGCGTCAGCAGCTCGGGTTGCCCGAAGAGAACCTGCTCTACTTTATCGAGAAGCGCGCACCTCGCCTCGAGGATTGGCAGCGCGAGCTGATCCGCATCGTCCGCAACGTTTCGCAATATTTCTATCCGCAGAAGCAGCTCCAGCTGATGAATGAGGGCTGCGCGACTTTCTGCCATTACGAGATCATGAACCGGCTGCACGATCGCGGTCTGATCACCGAAGGCTCGATGCTCGAATTCCTGCATTCGCATTCGAGCGTCGTGTTCCAGCCGGGCTTCGATGATCCGCGTTTCAGCGGCTTCAACCCCTACGCCCTCGGCTTCGCGATGATGAGCGATATTCGCCGCATGTGCGAGAAGCCGACGAGTGAGGACCGCGAGTACTTCCCGGAAATTGCCGGCTGCGGTGACCCGTTTGGCGTGTTGCGCCACGCCTGGGCAAATTACCGCGACGAGAGCTTTATCCTGCAGTATCTGAGCCCGGCCGTCATTCGCCAGTTCAAGATCTTCCAGATCGCCGATGACAGCAGCAAACCCTCGCTGCGTGTCGAGGCGATCCATGATGAGATCGGGTATCGCCGCATCCGTAGCGCCTTGTCGAAGCAATACGATCTGTCGCGGCGCGAGCCTGACATCCAGGTCGTCGATGTCGATTTGAGGGGCGATCGCTGCCTAACGCTTGTGCACTACGTGCATGACGGCGTGCTGCTCGAAGAAAAGACCTGCCGTTCGGTGCTGCGCTACGCGGCCTACCTGTGGGGCTACGCGGTCAAATTGCTCGAAATCGAGGCAGCGACCGAAAAGACGCTGAAGACGTACGAAGCGGCTGTCGATCCGACTTAGGCGCAAACGCGTCAAAGCCTCGGCACGGCGCGGGCGAGCATGCCTGGTTGCGAGGGCAATCGCGCAGCGCCATCTGGGTTTGATGATTGTCCTCGGTGTTGAAACCAGCTGTGACGAGACCGCCGCGGCCGTAGTCTGCGATACGCCGCAACCGCGGATCCGCGCCAATTTGATCCGCGCACAATTGCCCGAGCACCAGCCATATGGCGGCGTTGTGCCGGAGATCGCCGCGCGGGCGCATCTCGATCATATCGAAGAGCTGATCCGCCGCGCGCTCAATCAAGCCGGACTAGGCGTCGAAGAACTCGACGGCATCGCTGCCGCGGCGGGACCTGGCCTGATTGGGGGCCTCATCGTTGGCACAATGGCAGCGAAGGGGATCGCCTGGGCGGCCCAAAAGCCCTTTGTCGCGGTCAATCACCTGGAAGCACATGCCTTGACCGCCCGGCTCTCGGACAGCGTCACGTTTCCTTATCTGTTACTACTGGTTTCGGGTGGTCACTCGCAGCTCCTGGCGTGTGGCGGAGTCGGAGAATATCGCGTGCTCGGCGCCAGCCGCGACGACGCCGCCGGCGAGGCCTTCGACAAGACGGCGAAACTGCTCGGGCTTGGCTATCCGGGCGGACCGGCCATCGCGGAGGCCGCCCGTGGCGGCGACCCGAAGCGATTTTCTCTGCCACGGCCGCTCAAAGGGCGCGCCGGTTGCGATTTCTCCTTCTCCGGGCTGAAGACGGCGGTGCGGCAGACCATTGCGGAATGCCCGCCGCGGAGCGATCGGGACCGTGCCGATCTTGCTGCCGCGATCGAGCTGGCGATCTGCGATAGCTTGGTCGATCGGACGACAAATGCTGTAGCGTGGTTTCGCCGCCATTATCCGCAGGGCAGCACCCTGGTTGCAGCTGGTGGCGTAGCGGCGAACCAGCGGCTTCGGGCACAGCTTTCCTCGTTGGCGTCGGCGGCCGGTTTTGACTTTGTCGCTCCGCCGCCGGAGCTCTGTACCGATAATGGCGCCATGGTCGCCTGGGCCGGCCTCGAGCGCCTGCGCCTTGGCCTGACTGATACACTCGACGCCCCCGTACGGCCGCGATGGCCGCTCGACGGCGTCGGCCCAACGGCAACGGCCGCATGAAGCGACTCGCTGTCATCGGCGGCGGCGCTTGGGGCACCGCGCTGGCCCTGGTCGCGTCCCGGGCGGGGGCGGATGTGGTGCTGTGGGCGCGGGATCCGGCCATTGTCACCGCGATCAATGAGCGGCATGAAAACCCCGTCTATCTGCCGGGCATCGCGCTCGATTCGGCGATTCCCGCCACGGCTGACCCCGAAGGCGCACTGAACCACGCCGAGGCAGCCCTCCTGGTTGTGCCGGCGCAATTCATGCGCCGCGTTCTTGGCCTGCTGGAGCCGCTGCTCCCCCCGGGCATGCCGCTGTTGCTCTGCGCCAAGGGGATCGAGATCGAATCGTTACGGACCATGTCCGAACTGGCGCAGGAGCTGGTGACGAGTTCCCCGCTGGCGGTTCTCTCAGGCCCGAGCTTTGCCGGGGAAGTCGCGCGTGATCTGCCGACCGCCGTCACGATCGCGAGCGGCGAGCCCGAACTTGCCGAGGTCTTGGTGTCGACGCTCGGGACCGCCCGGTTTCGCCCCTATCGGTCACATGACCCGATGGGGGTGGAGATCGGCGGCGCGGTTAAGAATGTGTTGGCAATCGCGTGCGGCATCGTCGAGGGCCGTGGGCTTGGCGACAACGCGCGGGCCGCGCTGGTTACCCGCGGTTTATCCGAGATGATTCGCCTGGGCGTCGCCAAAGGCGCGCAGCCCGACACCTTTCGCGGGCTCTCCGGGCTCGGCGATCTCGTTCTGACCTGCACGGCCGGGCAGTCGCGGAATTACACGCTCGGGCTCGCGCTCGGTCGGGGCAGGAGCCTTGACGAGGCCCTCGGCGGACGCCGATCCGTCGTCGAGGGGGTCGCGACCGCCGCCGCGGTGGCCCGCCTGGCTGCCCGTCTCGATGTCGAGATGCCGATCACCGCGGCGGTCGAGGGCGTGCTGCATCGCGGCATCGCGATTGACGCGATAATCGAGGCCCTTCTCAGCCGCCCCTACCGCAGCGAGTGATGCGCATGGGGCGGTACGATTTGCGCAGAGCCGACCGCCAGGAAAGGTCTTTTCCCACGGCCGCCAAAGCCAATATCATGAGAGGCGGCTATCGCTATCGGCCCGGATCGATATGAGCGACAACGGAAGACGCGGCGAGGAAGGACCCGGTACCGGCGTCATCGTCAAGCCAAAGGCGAAGACGAAGAAGCCGTCTATGTATAAGGTATTGATGTTGAACGACGACTACACGCCGATGGAGTTCGTCGTGCACATCCTCGAACGTTTTTTCAGCAAGAGTCGCCAGGAAGCAACCCGCATCATGCTGCATGTGCATCGACGCGGGGTCGGTATTTGTGGCGTCTATACCTATGAGGTCGCCGAAACGAAAGTGACGCAGGTCATGGACTTCGCCCGGCAGCACCAGCATCCTCTGCAGTGCACGCTGGAAAAAGACTAGTCAGTCATCGCCAGGAAAGGGAGCGGCAGTGCTCTCACGCAACCTCGAAAAATCTCTGCATCGCGCGCTGGCCCATGCGAATGAGCGGCATCACGAGTATGCCACGCTCGAGCATCTGCTGCTCGCGTTGACGGAAGACCAGGACGCGATCTCGGTATTGCGCGCCTGCAGCGTCGATCTCGACCGGCTGCGCCGCGAGGTGCTGACCTATGTCGATAACGAGTTGACCAACCTGGTGGCCAACCACAGCGAGGATGCGAAGCCCACCGCAAGTTTTCAGCGCGTGCTGCAGCGGGCTGCGATCCACGTCCAGTCCTCCGGCCGCGAGGAGGTCACGGGCGCTAACGTGCTGGTCGCCATGTTCGCCGAGCGCGAGAGCCATGCCGTCTATTTCCTGCAAGAGCAGGACATGACCCGCTTCGATGCGGTCAATTATATCTCGCACGGCATTGCCAAGGCGCCAGGCCGTTCCGAGACGCGGCGCGTCCAAGGCACCGAGGAAGAGGAGCGCGGCGAGAAGGGGCAGAAGCGCAGCCATGACGCGCTCGATGCCTATTGCGTCAATCTCAACAAGAAGGCCAAAGGCGGCAAGATCGACCCGCTGATCGGTCGCGAGGCGGAGGTCGAGCGCACGATCCAGATCCTGTGCCGCCGTTCGAAGAACAACCCGCTCTATGTCGGCGACCCCGGCGTCGGCAAAACTGCAATCGCCGAGGGCCTGGCCCGCCGCATCGTTCAGCGCGAAGTTCCCGAGGTATTGCTCAATGCAACGATCTACGCGCTCGACATGGGCGCGCTACTCGCCGGTACCCGCTATCGCGGCGATTTCGAGGAGAGGCTGAAAGCGGTATTGGCCGAACTGGAAGCGCAGCCCGGCACAATCCTGTTCATCGACGAAATCCACACGGTCATCGGCGCAGGCGCGACATCCGGTGGCGCGATGGACGCTTCCAATCTGCTGAAGCCGGCTCTCGCGGGCGGCGTCATCCGCTGCATCGGCTCCACGACCTACAAGGAATACCGCAACTATTTCGAGAAGGATCGGGCGCTCGTCCGCCGTTTCCAGAAGATCGACGTGAACGAGCCGACGATCGAGGATTCGATCAAGATACTCCGGGGCCTGAAGCCCTATTACGAGCGTCACCACAAGGTCCGCTACACCGCCGACGCAATCAAGGCGGCGGTCGAGCTGTCGCACCGCTACATCGGGGACCGCAAACTGCCCGATAAGGCAATCGATGTCATCGACGAGACCGGCGCGGCACAGATGCTGGTCCCAGAGGCGCGCCGGCGCAAGACGATCACCGCCAAGGAAGTCGAAGCGTGCATTGCGACAATGGCCCGGATCCCGCCGAAGAGCGTGTCGCGCGACGACCGCGAGGTCCTGAAAAATTTGCAGCGCGATTTGCAGACCATGGTGTTCGGGCAGGATCAGGCGATCGACGCGCTGGTGTCCGCGATCAAGCTCGCGCGCGCCGGCTTGCGCGATCCGGAGAAACCGATCGGCAGCTACCTGTTCTCCGGCCCGACCGGCGTCGGCAAGACCGAGGTCGCGCGCCAGCTCGCGCGCACGATGGGGATCGAGATCACCCGCTTCGACATGTCGGAGTATATGGAGCGGCATACCGTGTCGCGGCTGATCGGCGCGCCGCCAGGCTACGTCGGATTTGACCAGGGTGGTTTGCTGACCGACGCGATCGACCAGCACCCGCACAGCGTGCTCTTGCTCGACGAAATAGAGAAGGCGCATCCTGACCTGTTCAACATCCTCCTGCAGGTCATGGATTACGGGAAGCTGACCGATCACAACGGCAAGATTGTCGATTTCCGAAACGTCATCCTGATCATGACAACCAATGCAGGCGCCGCCGAACTGGCCAAGCAGGCCATCGGTTTCGGCAGCGGCATCCGCACAGGCCACGACGAAGAGGCGATCAACCGGATGTTTACGCCGGAATTCCGCAACCGGCTCGACGCGGTGATCTCGTTCGCGGCGCTGTCACCCGACACGATCGGGCGAGTGGTCGATAAATTCGTACTGCAGCTTGAAGAGCAGCTTGCTGACCGTAACGTCACGATCGAACTCGATGCGAGTGCCCGCGATTGGCTCGCCGTCAAGGGGTACGATCCGCTGTTCGGGGCGCGGCCGTTGGCGCGGGTCATTCAGGAGCACATCAAAAAGCCGCTGGCCGAAGAGCTGCTATTTGGCAAGCTGGCTAAGGGCGGAATCGTGAGGGTCTATGCCGAGACGGATGCGGACAAGCTGAGCTTCGCCTTCGAGCCGAAGCCGCCGGCACCCTCGGCCGAACCCAAGGAAGCTGAACTCGTCGAATAGCCACCTCCGTGGGCTGGCTGGGTGCGGCAACTCGTCCATCTGTTCGATGATCGGGCCGCCGGTTTGCGCAGCAAGGTCGTCTGGCTATATGCGGTTCTGATTGCCGCTAATCTCGGCGCCTGGTTTTGGGCGATTGCTGCGTTTCGCGGGAACGCGGTGTTGCTTGGGACCGCGCTCTTGGCGTATGGCCTTGGGCTGCGCCATGCGGTCGACGCCGATCATATCGCGGCGATCGACAACGCCACCCGCAAGCTGATGCATGAGCGGAAACGCCCGATCGGCGTTGGCTTTTTCTTCGCACTCGGGCATTCCTCTGTGGTCATCGTCGCCGCGACAGCGATCGCGCTGACCGCCGGCGGCGTTCAATCGCATTTTCCAGGCCTGATCGAATCCGGCAGCGCGGTCGGCACGGCGATTTCCGCCTCGTTCCTGTTGGCGATCGCCGCTCTCAACGCTGCCGTTCTGGTTGGGCTCTACCGTTTGTGCCGGCGCCCCGAAGACGGCGATCGTGGACAGCAGCAGCTCGATGCGATGCTCCGGCAAGGCGGGTTTTTCGCGCGGTTGTTCCGGCGATTGTTCCGCCTGATCGGCCGAAGCTGGCACATGTACCCGCTCGGCTTCCTGTTCGGCCTTGGCTTCGACACCGCGAGCGAGATCGGGCCGCTCGGCATTGCTGCGGCCGAGGCTGCGAAAGGATTGTCCGTTTGTTCGATCCTGATTTTCCCGGTGCTGTTCACGGCCGGAATGTCATTGATCGACGCGACCAACGGCGTCCTGATGGTCGGCGCTTACGGCTGGGCTTTCACCGATCCGCTCCGCAAAATGAGCTACAACCTCACAGTCACCGGCCTTTCGGTGATCCTTGCCTTAGTGGTCGGCGCCATCGAGCCGGCCAGCGTCCTCGCAGAGGAGCTCGGCCTGGCGGGCGGGGCATGGGACACGGTGAATACGGCGGCCGCTGACATCGGCGTCTTCGGATACGGGATGGTCGGGCTGTTTATCTTCGTCTGGCTCGTCGCCCTGCTGATGTCTCGGCCGAAAGCGCCGGACCGGATCGGTGCGTGACCTTCAGTGGTGGTGCGTAAAGGGTGGCGGCCAGGTCCCGAGCACGCTGACGGCCGCCAGAATGCCCAGGCCGATCGCCTGCTCGATCAGCACCGAGCGGTAGAGCGCGCTCGCTGCCGCACCGTTTCTATCTGCGAACCGCGGCATCAACCGGAACCTGTTGCGTAAGGCGACGCCCACCATCGCCAGATACAGTAATATCTTCAGCGAAAGCAGCAGGCCGTAATCCGTCTCGTAAAGTGCATCAAAGCTGCCGACCAGGATCAATGTGTTGACGATCCCGGTGATCGCGATGGCCACGACCGCCACGTAGCCCATTTGCGAGAAG
>JBKOVT010000098.1:0-7525 GCA_046724035.1 Pseudomonadota bacterium
GCCTTGCAGGCCGTCGGGTTTGCGATCACCTCGATCCGCGATGTGACGCCGATCCCGCATAACGGCTGCCGGCCGCCGAAACGCCGCCGCGTCTGACGCGGCGCTCGCCGCCGGCCGATTGGATGGGCCGGCGCCGATTGATAGTGGCGCTGTATCGAACACCCTGGCGGCCAAACCGCCGATCTGTCGCGGATAGACTCCGCTTTTACTGACTGAGGTCATCGTGCTTCAACGCAATTGGCAAACTCTGATTAAACCGAAGGCGCTCTCGGTCGAGCCTGGCGACGACCCCGCGCGGGTCGCCACCGTCACCGCCGAGCCGCTCGAGCGCGGCTTTGGTCTGACCCTTGGCAATGCGCTGCGGCGGGTGCTCCTGTCCTCGCTGCAAGGGGCCGCCGTCACTTCGATGCAGATCGAGGGCGTGCTGCACGAATTCTCTTCGCTTCCGGGCGTGCTCGAGGATGTCACCGACATCGTTCTCAACGTCAAGAGCATCGGATTGCGGATGCATGGCGAAGGCCCAAAGCGGATTCGCCTGCGTGCCCAGGGCCCCGGCGAGGTCCGCGCCAGTGCGATCGAGGCCGGGCATGACATCGAGATCCTCAACCCGGATCTCGTCATCTGCACGCTCGACAGCGGCGCCCGCATTTCGATGGAAATGACTGTCGAGCACGGCAAGGGCTATCTGCCGGGCACGCAGAACCGGCCGGAGGACGCGCCGATCGGGCTCATCCCGGTCGATGCGCTGTTCAGTCCGGTGCGCAAGGTCTCCTACCGCGTCGAGAACACCCGCGTTGGGCAGGTCACCGATTACGATAGCCTGTCGATGCGGGTCGAGACCAACGGCGCGATGACGCCCGAGGACGCCGTCGCGCTTGCCGCGCGCATCCTGCAGGATCAGCTTCAGCTTTTCATCAATTTCGAGGAGCCGCGCCACGCCGTCGAGAAGGACGTCGCTGGCGGCGAGCCGCTGATCAACAAGAACCTGCTGCGCAAGGTCGACGAGCTCGAGCTTTCGGTGCGCTCGGCCAATTGCCTGAAGAACGACAACATCGTCTATATCGGCGACCTCGTTCAGAAGACCGAGGCCGAGATGCTGCGGACGCCCAATTTCGGTCGCAAATCCTTGAACGAAATCAAGGAGGTGCTGGCCAATATGGGGCTCCATCTCGGGATGGAGATCGCGAACTGGCCGCCCGAGAACATCGAAGAGCTGGCCAAGCGCATCGACGAGCCGTATTAAAACCGACCTTTTGCCCGGCCCAAGCCTTTAGGATTGGCTTGGCCGGGCAGCTAGGTCTTTGGGACTCAATCGAGCGGCTGAAGAGAATTTACGATGCGCCACAGAAAAAGCGGCCGCGGCTTCAGCCGCACCTCGTCTCACCGTCAGGCGATGTTTGAAAACCTCGCCGGTGCGCTGCTGAAGCACGAGCAGATCCGCACGACGCTGCCCAAGGCGAAGGATCTGCGCCCCATCGTCGAGCGGCTGATCACGCTGGGGAAGCGCGGCGGCCTGCATGCCCGCCGTCAGGCGATCGCCCGGCTTGGCGATCGCGGCCTTTCCGAAAAACTGCTGACGACGCTTGCCACGCGCTATGCCGGCCGGGCCGGCGGCTACACACGCATCATCAAGGATGGCTTCCGCTACGGCGACAATGCGCCGATGGCGGTCATCGAGCTTGTCGATCGCGATCCCGACGCCAAGGGCAAGGATTCCGGCCCGGTCCAGATCGAGGCCGACGAAGAGGAAGCCGCCGCTTAGGGTTAGACGGTCGGTTTTGGCGTAAATCCGGGGCTGCCATCGTCCGCGGCGTCGCTGACCGCAACATCGGCCACCCGTGCGGCGTAAGGGCCTTCGCGGCAGGCCTCGATCATCCGATCGACCGCGTCCTCCTCTCCAATGATCACCGCCTCGACGCTGCCATCACTGCGGTTTCGCACCCAGCCGCGCAAGCCGAGCCGGCTCGCCATTTGCAACGCCCAAGCACGATAACCGACGCCCTGCACCCGGCCGGTGATGCGCAGTCGTGCCGCCCGCATTGTCACTCGTATTCGAGGATGACCTGATCGACTGCCAAGCTGTCGCCCGGTTTGGCACGTAGTTTGGCGACCTTGCCGTCGCGCTCGGCGCGCAGCACGTTCTCCATCTTCATCGCCTCGACGACGACGAGCGGCTCGCCGGCCTTGACCTCCTGCCCCTCGACGACGACGACCGCGGTCAGCAAGCCGGGCATCGGCGACTGCACCAGGCGCGAGCTGTCCGCTGCGGCTTTCTCCGGCATCAGCGCCGCCAGGGCTGCGGCGCGCGGCGGCAAGACCTGGGCGCGACGGACAACGCCATGATGCACGAGCCGGAAGGCGCGTCCTGGCAGCCGCTCGATCTGCACGGTCAGGATCCGCTCGTCGAGCCGCAGCCGAAGCAGCGGCATTCCCGGTCGCCAATCCGTCGCCGCAAGACAGCTCTCGCCCTTGCTATCCATCCGAAAAGCCGCCCCTTCCACCCGAACGGTGACGGGATAAGCACGACCGTCCAAAAGGGCGACCAGCTCCGTCGGGGCCTCGGGCTCGCGGTCGAGGCCGTCCACCGCGCTCTCGCTCTCGCGCAGCCGCAGCTCCGCCAAAACCGCCGCGGCGCAGAGCACTCGATCCGCCGCCGTCGGTTCCGCCGGTGGCGTGAAGCCATGCGGAAACATCTCGCCGATAAAGTCGGTCGAGAGCGCGCCGGCACGGAACCGCTCGCTCGCCGCGATCGCCGCCAGGAACGCGACATTGTGCCGAACGCCGGAAATGTAGAACCCGTCGAGCGCGTCGCCGAGCCGCTCGATTGCCGCGTCCCGATCTTTCCCGTAAGCGATCAGCTTTGCGATCATCGGGTCGTAATAGAGGCTGATCTCGGCGCCCTCGAACACGCCGGCATCAACCCGAATGCCGTCGCCTTCCGGCGAGCAATAGCGCACCAGCCGCCCGATCGATGGCAGGAAATTGCGCGTCGGATCTTCGGCATAAACCCGTGCCTCGATGGCCCAGCCCGTCTGCTTCACATGATCCTGTGAAAACGGCAGCGTCTCGCCGGCGGCAATGCGGATCATCAATTCTACGAGATCGAGCCCGGTGACCAGTTCCGTCACCGGATGCTCGACCTGCAACCGCGTGTTCATTTCGAGGAAGTAAAAATTGCGCTGGCGGTCGACGATAAACTCGACCGTACCGGCCGAGCGGTAGCTGACCGCGCGCGCCAGCGCGACCGCCTGCGCCCCCATCGCGGCGCGCGTCTCGGCATCGATAAACGGGCTCGGCGACTCCTCGATTACTTTCTGATGACGCCGCTGGATCGAGCATTCGCGCTCGCCCAAATGCACGATGTTGCCGTGGGCGTCGCCGAGCACCTGGATTTCGATATGGCGCGGCTCCTCTATGTATTTTTCGAGAAACACGCGGTCGTCGCCAAAGCTCGCCTTTGCTTCGTGCTGCGCGCTCGCAAACCCGTCGCGCAACTCGGCCTCGCTATGGGCGATGCGCATCCCCTTGCCGCCGCCGCCTGCCGACGCCTTGATCATCACGGGATAGCCGATCTTGCGAGCGATCGGCAGCGCATGCTCGGCATCGGCAATGACATCGAGATCGCCCGGAACGGTCGAGACCCCGGCGGCCTGCGCCAGCCGCTTCGACTCGATCTTGTCGCCCATCGCGGCGATGGCTTCGGGCGGCGGGCCGATAAATGCAATACCGGCTTGGGCGAGGGCGCGGGCAAACTCCGCCCGCTCCGACAGAAAGCCATAACCGGGATGCACCGCCTCGGCGCCGGTTTGCTTGCACGCCTCTATGATGCGGTCGATGCGCAAATAGCTTTCTGCCGATGGCGGCGGCCCGATCAATACCGCTTCATCGGCCTCGCGCACATGCAAAGCTTCGGCATCGGCCTCGGAATACACCGCGACGGTCGCGATCCCCATACGCCGCGCCGTCTTGATAATGCGGCAAGCGATCTCGCCGCGATTGGCGATCAGGATCTTATTGAACGCGAACGAAGCTCTAGCCCCGTGACCGGGCTTGTCCCGGCCACCCACGTCTTCTTTCCTAATGCCTGGCGAATTTGAAAGACGTGGATGCCGAACAAGTCCGGGCACGGGGTTCTGAATCGGCCAGCGGGGAAGCATCATCACAGCGGGATGTTGTCGTGCTTCTTCCACGGGTTTTCGAGCCGCTTGCCGCGCAGCATATGGAGCGCCCGGCACAGGCGCCGCCGCGTCGTGCGGGGCGGGATTATGTCGTCGATAAACCCGCGGCCCGCCGCGACAAACGGGTTGGCGAATTTCTCGCGGTATTCCTGCGCGCGCGCCTCGATCGCGGCGGCGTCGGCGAGATCGGCGCGGAAGATGATCTCGACCGCGCCCTTTGGCCCCATGACCGCGATCTCGGCCGCGGGCCACGCGAAATTAACGTCGCCGCGCAGATGCTTCGAGCTCATGACGTCATAGGCGCCGCCATAGGCCTTGCGCGTGATCAGCGTCACCTTCGGCACGGTTGCCTCGGCAAACGCGAACAGCAATTTCGCGCCGTGCTTGATGATCGCGCCGTATTCTTGCGCCGTGCCCGGCAGAAAGCCCGGCACATCGACAAAGGTGACAATCGGAATGTTGAAACAGTCGCAAAAGCGCACAAAGCGCGCCGCCTTGCGCGCGCTGTCGATGTCGAGACAGCCGGCCAGCACCATCGGCTGGTTCGCGACGATGCCGATCGTCGCGCCTTCCATCCGCGCAAAGCCGATCAGGATGTTCCCGGCATAATTCGGCTGAAGCTCAAAGAAGTCGCCATCATCGACGACCTTCCCGATCAGCTCCTTCATGTCATACGGTTTGTTCGGGTTGGCCGGGACGAGCGTATCGAGCGACGGCTCGTCGCGCTCGCGCGGATCTTGCGCCCGCCGCACCGTTGCAGGCGCGCGGTTCGAGCTCGGCAGAAAATCGACAAAGCGGCGTAATTCCAGCAACGCCTCGACATCGTTTTCGAAGGCGAGATCGGCCACCCCCGAGCGCGTCGTATGCGTGACCGCGCCGCCCAGCTCTTCATGCGTGACGGTCTCGTGCGTCACTGTCTTCACGACATCGGGCCCGGTCACGAACATGTAGGAGCTGTCCTTCACCATAAAGATGAAGTCGGTCATCGCCGGCGAATAGACCGCGCCCCCGGCGCACGGTCCCATGATCAGCGACACTTGCGGCACGACACCCGAGGCGAGCACGTTGCGCTGAAACACCTCGGCATAGCCGGCGAGCGAAGCGACCCCGTCCTGGATGCGCGCGCCGCCGGAATCGTTGAGCCCAATGACCGGCGCGCCGACATTCATCGCCTGGTCCATGATCTTGCAGATCTTTTCGGCATGCGCCTCGGATAAGGAGCCGCCGAACACCGTAAAGTCCTGGCTGAACACAAAGACGAGCCGGCCGTTGATCGTGCCATAGCCGGTGACGACCCCATCGCCCGGGATCTTCTGCTCGGCCATGCCAAAATCCTGGCTGCGATGCTCGACAAACATGTCCCATTCCTCGAAGGAACCGGGATCGAGCAGGACCTCGAGCCGCTCGCGTGCGGTCAGCTTGCCGCGCTCATGCTGCGCCTTGACGCGCCGCGTACCGCCGCCCGCGCGGGCCGCCTCGCGCTTTTCATCCAGGCGCTGCAGGATATCGCTCATGAGCCGCAGCCTTTCCTAACCGTCATTCCCGCGCAAGCGGGAATCCAAGGAAAACGCTTGGTCATTCGGCCCGGACCCCCGTTTCGCGGGGGGTGACCAGAAGAGAGCGCGCAGGCAAGATGCGCTGGCGATTTCCCGAAGAGAGGGCGAGATGGCGAAGAGCGAGCTTTACGCGAAAGGGATGGCGAAGCGGCGGCAATTGATGGGTGAGGCCGCAGTCGAAGCCGCCGGGAAGGGTGTCTACAGCGACCCGGTGATGCAGAAATTCCTCGATGTGGCGGTTGAGAACGTCTTCGGCAATCTCTGGACCCGGCCCGGGCTCGACGACAAAACGCGGGCGCTGATCTGCGTCATTTCCGACACCTGCACCGGCCGCGAGCCTGAACTCGAATTGCATCTGCGAATGGCGCGGCGCCAGGGCTGGACCGAGGACGAGCTGATCGAGGTCCTCCTGCACCTCTCCGGCTACATCGGTGTGCCGATCATCCGCGAGTCGATGCTGGTCGCCTCGAAAGTCTTCCGCGAATTCCGTGACGAGAAGGGCTAGTCAAAAAAACGTCTCCCGCATTGCCCCAAGCCCTCCCCCGCAAGCAGGGGAGGGAGTCGGAGGCAAAGCCGAGGACGGGTGGGGCCTGCTGCCGCTCAGGTCCGCTTGAAGCCTTCCAGCTCGCTCGCCGCCCAGTCGATCGCCTGGTCGATCGTTTTTCCGGACTGGGTGCATTGCGCGATCATCTTGGCCATCGTCGCCTGCGAATAGATCTGGTTGGCGATGTTGGCCGGGGCGGGCGAGCCCGACACCGACTCGATGACCTCGCCGCGGGGCGGGTAGTTCCAGATGCCGCCTTTGGGCGGGCCTTCCTCGGCCCAGGTCTTGAATTGGCGCAACGTCCCAAAGCACGGAATGTCGTAGCCGTGGCTGGCTGCGACCAATTGCTCGACCGACTCTTTTTCCCACAAGTGCAGCGCTAGGCTCTTCGCCGCCGCCTTGTTCGGCGAGAATTTCCAGATGCCCCAGAATGAGGGCTGCGCCGGATCGAAGCGCCCCTTGGGGCCCTTGGGCGAGGAGAAATGCCAGCACTGCTCGGCGACCTTCGGCGCGTCCCGCACCGCCACCGCCCAGGCTGAGGGCGGGTTGAAGATCAGTGCCGCCTGACCCGAGATCAGCGCTTTGTTGTTCGAGGAGTCATCCCACGCAAAGACGTCCGATGGCAGTTGCGGCACGAGCTTTTTCATGTACTCGAGGACCTGCTTCACCGGATCGGACTTCACGGTGATGTTGCCGTCCTTGTCGACGAGCTCGGCGCCGTACGCATTGAACAGCGCGCCGAGCCAATTGGCGGTGTCGCCGGTTTGGCCAAGTGCAAGGCCGAACGGGTGCCCGGCCTTGTTGCATTTCTCGGCTGCGGTCAGGAAGAAATCCCAGGTCCATTTGTCCGTCAGCTCTTTGTTCCCGCCCGCGCCGCTGGCCGGATACATCTGCGTCAGGTCGAGGCCGACGGCTTCCTTGAAGATATCGATCCGCCCCACCGACGGCAGCGTCAGCGTATTGGAGATCGCCGGCGGCGCGATCCAATGGCCGTTCTGTTTGCCGACATAGGTCATCGATGCCGTGGTCTCGCCGTAGCGCTTGGTCAGCTCGGCCCAGACGTCGTCGGAGTTTTCCAGGCTGTCCATCTGCGCCGGCCCGTACCACAGCGGCAGCGTGATCATGTCGTGACCCGAACGGGCTTGCGCCTCGGCGGCGGCGGTCAGCATCAGCTTGTCGCCCTGCGAGGTGACGAAATCGATCTGCAGATCGACCTTTTCCTTGTCCGCCCATGCCTTGCACAGCTT
>JBKOVT010000046.1:0-9556 GCA_046724035.1 Pseudomonadota bacterium
GATACCGGAAACGCCCTCGGAACAACTGCAGCGCTGGTTCGGCCGGCTGCGAACCGGGCTGTCGCGCAGCTCGTCGCGTCTCAATGAGGGCATCAATACGATCTTCCTGCGCCGCCGCCTCGACAGCGTCGCGCTCGCCGAGCTCGAAGATCTGTTGATCACGAGCGACATGGGGACCGGCGTCGCCGGCGAGGTCGTCGAAGCCTTGCGCCGCAGCCGCTTCAACCAGGAGGTCGCACCCGACGAGGTGCGCGCCGCGCTCGCCGACGAAGTCATCCGCCTTATCGAGCCGGTGCAGAAGCCGCTGCGCATCGACCCGGCGAAGCGGCCCTTTGTGATCCTTGTCGTCGGGGTCAACGGCAGCGGCAAGACGACGACGATCGGCAAGCTCGCCAAGCAATACCGCGACGCCGGCAAGAGCGTCATCCTGGCCGCCGGCGACACGTTTCGCGCCGCCGCGGTCGAGCAATTGCAGATCTGGGGCGAGCGCGCCGATGCTCCGGTGATGACCCGTCCGACCGGCTCGGACGCCGCTGGGCTTGCCTATGACGCCTTTGAGCGGGCAAAGCAGGACGGCGCCGAGATCCTGCTGATCGACACCGCGGGGCGGCTGCAGAACAAGACCGATCTGATGGGCGAGTTGCAGAAAATCGTGCGCGTCCTGAAAAAGGTGGATCCGAATGCGCCGCATGCCGTGCTGCTCGTGCTCGATGCGACGGTCGGGCAGAACGCGCACGCCCAGGCCGAGATCTTCCGCGAGATGGTCGGCGTCACCGGCATTGTCATGACCAAGCTCGACGGTACCGCGAAGGGCGGCGTCCTGGTGTCATTGGCCGAAAAATACGGCATCCCGATTCACGCGATCGGCATCGGCGAGGGCGCCGAGGATCTGCGCCCCTTCGAGGCGCGCGCCTACGCCCGGAGCCTCGTCGGCCTCGAACCCTGAGCGGCGGTAAATGAATTCGCGTCCCGCGAAAGCCGGGACCCACCCATCCGCGCCTGAGACGACTGAACAATGGATCCCGGCTTTCGCCGGGACGCCAATAATTGTCGGCCCTAACCCTATTCGCCGAGCCCGTTGGTCGGGTCGGGCGGTGAACAGCGGGTCGTCAGATCGCCGGTGACAAGCGCTTCCTTTTCGTGGTGCAAGGCCCAGCGCACCGACGGAAAAGCCAGTTCGTCCCATGGGATCTCGTCCCACCCGAAGAGCCGGACTTCCAGGCTCTCCGGCCCGGCCGCGACCGCCTCGTCAAGCAGCCGCGCGCGGTAGATGAGCTGCACTTGGCTAATGCGGGGAATATCGTAGATCGCCAACAGGCCCTCGATCTGGATGCGAGCCTGCGCCTCTTCAAAAGCTTCCCGTTCGGCGCCGGCGGTCGTCGACTCGTTGAGTTCGAGATAGCCGGCCGGCAGGGTCCAGAAGCCACGCCGCGGATTGATCGAGCGGCGGCACAGCAGAACCCGGTCGCCCCACCGCGCCACCGACCCAACGACGATTTTCGGGTTGTCGTAGAGCACAAAGCCGCATTCGGCGCAGATCATGCGCTCGCGGTTGTCGCCCTCCGGAACGCCTCGCATCGAGGGGCCGCGCGGGCCGCTATCCGTCATGGCCGGGATAATAGGGAGCGCCTTTTATCGCGACAAGGCGAGCCCCGCCGCGCCTCATCGCTCGTATCGTTAAAGGTGCCTGAAGGCGCGTCGCATACCATTGTAACCGGGCGCGGTTTGATGTCGCCGTTCGGGGTAGCGAAATACGATCGCTCGCCTGGGCTTTCCAGTGTGCCGAGAGTTCATGCGGATGCTTCCTGAGAAAATTTGCAGGAAGACGGGAATCGCCGGTCATTTATTTACAATTCTAGAGTTCAATTAACTCCGTTCAACCGAGTTGGGATCAGTCAAATGGAACTTGCAGCACATTCCCCCGCCGCCCTCTCTGTCGGCCTGCCGATCGCGCCGGCTGCGCAAGAGGCGTCCAACAATGCCGAGCGCCGCATCAGCCCACGGCGCCGCGTGTTGAAGAACGCGCTGATCGTTTTTCAGAGCGGTTATTGCACGCTGAAGTGCCACATCCTGAACATGTCCGACACCGGCGCGCAGCTGATGCCGGCCGACGTCATACAATGCCCCGGCGAGTTCGCGCTGCGGCCCGCGATCGGCCAGCAACGCGATTGCGAGGTCGTCTGGCGTAAGGGTGGCGTTCTCGGCGTCCGTTACGTGTGATCGCCCGCCGGCCCTACGCGGGCACGGGGATCGCCCGCTGGTTGTACATGATCTTGCGGATCCGGGCGCGATCCTCGTCGGTGAGGCTCGCCGGATCAGGCGGCAGGTCCGTGCCGGCCGCCATGCCGCGCTTCACCGCTGGCCTCTCGCCGATCTCCTCGAACCAGCGCTTGAAATATTTGAACTCGTCGATGTCCTGGCCCTGCGCCTTCCAGTTGACGGTCCAGGGATAGCAGATCATGTCGGCGATCGTGTACTCGTCGCCAGATACATAGCGGCTCTGATAAAGGCGGTTGTTGAGAACGCCGTAGAGCCGGTTGGCTTCATCGGTAAAGCGGCGGATCGCATAAGATAAATCGCCCGCCTCCGGGCCGGCGCGGCGAAAATGTCCGCACTCCCCGAGCTTCGGGCCCTGATTGGCCATCTGCCACATGACCCATTGGGTCACCTCATATTTGCCGCGCAGATCCTGTGGCCAGAAGCGCCCGGCCTTCTCGGCGATGTACATCATGATTGCGCCCGACTCGAACACCGCGATCGGCGCCCCGCCGCCTTTCGGATCATGGTCGACCATCGTCGGCATGCGGTGGTTCGGGTTCATCTTCAGAAATTCGGGCGTGAACTGATCGCCGCGCTGGATGTTGCAGGGGACGATCTTGTACTCAAGCCCGCATTCCTCTAGCAGGATAGTGACTTTCTTGCCGTTGGGGGTCGGCCAGTAATGCAGATCGATCATCGGAAAACCCCTGCTCTGTTGCGGGCGAGCGATTCGCCGTGCGCGACACTACCGCAGCACAATGGCGCCGCCTAGCAAGCCGCTGGGCGAGGCGCCGCGCGGCGGTTCAACTGCCGGTAACGGTTCGGCGCGGTCTTGCCTATAACAGAAGGCGAGTCGACCGGTGCGGGAAGGAGAGGGTTTGTCGGTCATCAAGCCGTTGAGCATTCAAGACGCCGTTCCGGTGAGCGCGCCGCTTTCCGAGCGCCGCCCGCTCAAAGTCGGGGTGCTCGTCGATCTCGCGCTGACCGCGGAGGCGGGCGGTCACGTCAAATGCTGGCAGCGTCTCGCGGAGGCCGCTGTCGGTTACGGCGACCGGCTCGAGCTGACGGTCCATTTTAACGGCCCGGAGCCGCGTCGCATCGAGCTGTCTCCGTCGGTGCGCTACGTGCTGCTGCCGCCGGTGTTCAGCACGGCGCGTGTCATTCGGCATGTCCCGGACCATACCGATCTCGCGCCGTGGCATCCGCGGTTGGCGCAGCAGCTCGCGGGCTACGACGTCATCCATACGACCGATGCGTTCTTCTGTTATGCGCGCACCGCCGCGCGCTTCGCGCGCCGCCGCGGCGTGCCGGTGGTCAGCTCGATCCATACGAACACGCCCGAATATGCCCGGATCACGACCGCGCGCCTGCTGGAACGCGCGCTCGGCCGCGGGATGGCGTACCGCATCGCCAATGACGAGCTTGCCCTGCCCAGCGTCGTCAGCAACCTCCTCGAGCGGCGGCTGATGCGGCATCTCGAAAGCGTCACCTTTGCGATGGGCAGCTATGCCGGCACGGCCGACACGCATTATGCGGCGCGCCATAGCGGCGTCGCGTTGCGGCGCGGTCTCGATCGTGAATTGTTTTCGCCGGCGCGGCGCGACCGCGCCTGGTTCGAGGCACGCTTCGGCATCCCATCGGATCGCCTGATCCTGATCTATGCCGGCAAGCTCAACGCCGGCAAAAACGTCCCGCTGCTCGTCCCAGCATTGCAGCAGGTATTGCAGCAGGGCGTCCCGGCGCACCTCTTCTGCGCCGGTTCCGGCAGCGAGCGTGACGCGCTCGAAGCCGCGCTCGGCTCGGCGGTGACCTGCCCCGGCCCGCTCGCTCAAGAGGAGCTAGCGCGCGCTTACGCCTCGGCCGACCTCTTCCTCTTCCCATCGATGATTGACGAGTCCGGCAACGCTGCGGTCGAGGCGCTCGCCTCCGGCCTGCCATCGCTCTTGGCCGCCGGCAACGGCATTGCGAGCCGAATGGCCGATTGCGAGGGCCTGCGCGTCTTGCCCGGAGACCGGCCCGAGGCATGGGCGGCGGCGATCGCAGAGCTCGCGGCCGCGCCGCAGCGCCGCGCCGCGATGAGCGAAGCGGCGCGTGCCTATGTCAAAACCCGCGTCCCGAGCTGGGCCGATGTCTTGCTGGAAGACCTGCTGCCGGTCTGGCGGCGAGCCGCGGCCACGCGCGCGGCGGCCTAGGATCATGGCCTGATGGAGACGCGCCGTATCCTGGTGCTGGCGCCGCACCCGGATGACGAGATCGTCGCCTGCGGGGTCGCCGCACGCCGGGCCCGCCTGGCCGGCGCGCGGATCTTTGTGCTGTTTCTGACGACCGGCGTGCCCGAGCCCGAGGCGCTGTGGCCGTGGCAGCGCGGTGGCCATGCCGCGTGGGTGGCGCGCCGGCGCGAGGAGGCCCGCACCGCGACGGGATTGATCGGTGAGCCCATCGGGTTTCTCGACTACCCGTCGCGCCAGCTGCGCCATCGTCTCGCCGCCGCGGCAATCGAAACCGGCCGCATGATTGCCGAATGCGGGGCCGACGAATTGTGGGTCCCCGCCTTCGAAGGCGCGCACCAAGATCACGATGCCGCTAACGCGCTCGCCGCCCAATTCGCCGACCTCGTCCCGGTCTACGAATTCGCCGCCTATAATTTGGCCGGCGGCCGGGTGCGCTCGAACCAATTCCCGGATCGCCGCGACGGCGACAGGAGTTTCGAGCTTACGGCCTACGAGGTGGCCATGAAACAGCGGGCGCTTGCCTGCTACGCTTCGGAACGCGGCAATCTGAAACACATCGGTGTCAAGCAAGAGAGCTGGCGGCCGCTGCCGCGGCACGATTACGGCGCGCCGCCGCATCCGGGCCGCCTGTTCCGCGAGCGCTTTCATTGGGTCCCGTTCCGTCACCCGCGCATCGACTTCGACCCGTCCGCCGAGGCCTACGGCGATATCGGCCGCTGGGCGTCAGGCGGGGCGGCGAGGGGCGAGCCGGTGCTCGGCGAGCGCCCAGGCGGCGAGCCCCGGAAGCCCGACCGCGAATTCGCGGGCGCGCTTGACAAGGCCGAGGGCGAGGGCGGTCTCGGCCGGTAGCCCCGTCACGCTCGCGAGGGCGACGAGCGAGGCTTCCTGGGCGCCCCAGCCGCTCGGGATCAGAAAGGCGGCGCTACGGACGGCGAGGCTGAGGCTTTCGAGGATCAAGGCCTCGCCCGGCCCGCTCGGCGCGCCCATCAGCCACAAGGTCAGCCACAACTCGGCGGCATGCCCGAGCCAGCTCGTCAGATGCAGTGACAACGACCAGGCAAGCGCCGCGCGGCTCTCCGCGAGCAGCGCCAATGCCGCTCCCAATCGCTGCAATATTCCCGCGAGCCGCCGCTGCCCGATCTGTGCGCTCCACGCTTCGAGCGCCGCCAAGAGGCGTCGGCGCACCAGCACCTCCCAGCTGAACACGGCAAAGAGCGGCACCGATACCGCCGCAATCGCCGCCGGCCACCACGCCGCCGCGCTGACCCGCGCGAGCAGCACAAAGCCGAGCAGCGTGAACAGGATCTGCGCCAAGAGGCTCAGGCTAAAATCGACCGCGACCGAGGCGGCGCCCCGCGCCGGGGAGTCGAGACGCCGCTGCAGCAGACGCGCGCGCACCACTTCGCCGCCGATCTGCGCGGCGGGCAATGTCGTGTTGATCGACTCCGCGATCCAGCGCAGCGGCAGCATGAGCGCGAAGCTCGGCCGGCCGCGAGGTGGCAGCAGGCACGCCCAGGCGCCGCAATCGACGACGACGGTTGCGGCGCGCGCCGCGACGATCGCGACGAAGCCCCAACCGATCCGCGGAAAGACGCCAAACAAGGCCGCCGGGTCTGATCGCATGACGAGCCAGACCAGGATCGCAAGGCCCAGCGGCAATCCAACGAGACGCAAGACGCGGTTCATCCCCGGGGTTGTGGCATCATCCAGCGCCTCCGTCACTTGACAGAGTCGCCGCCACCGGGCCGTGATGGCGCGAACAGCCGGGGCGGCGCATGAAATTCGGCAATTTTCTGTTTCCCGACAGCCGCGATCCGGAGCACGACGGCATCGTCATCGACGAGACATTGCGCGAGGCGATGCTGTCGGACGAGCTCGGCATCGATGTCGTCTGGCTTGGCGAGCACCATTTTGACGGGATCTGCGCCTATGCCGACCCGATCGCCTTTGCCGGCGCGCTGGCGATCGCGCTGAAGCGAGCCGCGCTCGGCTTCGCGGTCTTGCAGACCTCGCTGCATCACCCGATCCGCCTCGCCGAGCAGCTTGCCGTCCTCGACAATTTGACAAAGGGTCGCCTCATCGTAGGGCTCGGCCGGGGCAGCTCCTACAACATCTACGACTATCAGGGCTTCGGCATCGACCACCACGAGGCGCAAGACCGGCTCGAAGAAGCCGAAGAGATCATCCGGAAGGCTTGGACCAAAGCCGCGTTCCGGCATGACGGCCGCTTTTGGCAATTGGACGTGCCGATCCTGCGGCCGCGCCCCTACACAAAACCGCATCCGCCCTTGATCCGCGGCTCCTCGGGCGACGCCTCCCTCGTCGAATTGGCGCGGCAGGGCAAGCCGTTTCTGATGAATGTGCAATCCTTCGAGACAACGCGCCGGCGCGTCGCGCTCTATACGGAAACGATGCACGAGGCTGGCTATGGCGACGAGGCGGTCGCGCGCAATCTCGATGCGAGCTGGGTTTGGCGCAACGTGCTTGTCGCCGAGACTGACGCCGAAGCCGAGCGCATCGCGCTCCCCGCCTTCGAGACGATGACCAAAGCCCGCGCCGAGATGCGCAACCGCATCTTCCGCGACACCGGCATGCGCATCGAGGTGCCGCCGAGCGACTTGCCGGGCGCGCGCACCGGCCGCGGCGATGGCGTCATCTACGGCTCGCCGGCGCGTGTCGCCGAAGACATCGCCGCGCTCGACCGGCTCGGCCTCGGCGGCATCATCGCGGTGTTTCGCATGGGGCCGATGCCGCATGAGCTCGCGACACAAAACCTCGAGCTCTTCATGCGCCAAGTCGCCCCGCAATTCCGCGATTAGATGGGGAAGGGGGACAAGTCATGCGGTCGCAGACTGACAAAGGCCGGTTGTTCCGGGAGCTGCACCAGCGGCCGGGGATCTTGATCCTGCCGAACCCGTGGGACGCCGGCACAGCAAAACTGCTGGCATCACTCGGTTTCGAGGCGCTGGCGACCACGAGCCTCGGCATGTCGAACGCGCTCGGCCGCGCCGACGGCGAGGGCTTGGTGAGCCGGGCTGAGCTCATCGAGAACTGCCGCACCATCGCCGGGGCGACCGACCTACCGGTCAATGCCGACCTCGAAAACGGCTATGCCGACGACCCGAAAGAAGCCGCCGCAATCCTGCGCGACGCCGTCGAGGCGGGTGTCGTCGGCGGCTCGATCGAGGATTGGAGCGGCGAGCGCATCTACGATTTCAATCACGCGGTCGAGCGGGTGGCGGCGGCCGTCGAGGTGGCGCGCTCGCTGCCGGTCCCGTTCACCTTCGTCGCCCGGGCCGAGAACCTGATCCGCGGCCGGCCCGACCTCGACGACACCATTCGGCGCCTGCAGGCGTTCGAGCAGGCCGGGGCGGATGTGCTCTATGCGCCCGGGCTGCGTGATCTCGCGACCATGCGCATCGTAGTGCAGGCAGTCGGCAAGCCTCTCAATGTGGTGATGAGCGCCGCCGATCCCGCGCTCACCGCCGCTGAAATGGAAGCGGTCGGGGTCAAGCGGCTGAGTGTCGGCGGGGCGCTGTCGCGTCTCGCGCTCGCCGCCTTCATGCGGGGCGCCCGCGAGATGAAGGACAAGGGCGGTTTCACCTGGGTTCGCGACGCCTTGTCGACCCAGGACCTCAAGGCGGTCTTCCGCGGCTGAGTCAGTTGGACAACCGGTCCCGGCGACGGCTAGCCTCACTCCGAACGACAAGGGGTTCCGCCCAAATGACCGATGCGGCGCATCAAAATCTGATCCGCGAGCAGTTCACCCGCCAGGCAACGCCGTTCTCGACCGCCGCGCCGATCGCGAACGAGGCGGCCTTGAAGCTGATCATCGACGCCGCGCGGCCAGGGCCTGACGACACGCTCCTCGATCTCGCCTGCGGCGGCGGCATCGTCGTCTGCGCCTTCGCGCCGCATGTAAGGCACGCCACCGGCATCGATGCGACGCCGGCGATGCTGGAGCGCGCCCGTGCCCTCGCCGGCGAGAAGGGCATCGCCAACGTCTCGTGGCAGGAAGGCGAGGTCGAACATCTGCCCTATCCCGACGGCGCCTTTACGATCGTCGTCACCCGCTTCGCGATGCACCATTTTCTCGACCCCGCGGCGGTGTTCCGCGAAATGGTGCGCGTCTGCCCGCCCGGCGGGCGGATCGTCGTCGTCGATACTTATGTGTCCGAGGACCCGGCCCAGGCCGCCGCGTTCAACCGGCTCGAAAGGCTCCGCGACCCCTCGCATGCCCGCTCGCTCGCGCTACCCGAGCTGAAAGCTCTCTATCGGGCCGCCGGGCTCGGCGAGCCGCGCATGAGCTTCTACGAATTGCGCGACACAGTGACAAACCTCCTGGCGCGGTCTTTCCCGAACCCAGGGGACGATAAGAAGATTATCGCGATGTTCGAGACCGCCCTCGCGGATAACAGCCTCGGCATCCCCGTCCAGCGCGCCGGGGACAATCTCGAATATGCCTATCCCGTTGCGATCCTCGCAGCCAACCGGCCCTAGTAGGGCGGGTATTTGGAAGGCATTGCTCCTGCTTTTCGGTTTGGGAGCTATGCATTTTTGCTGCTAGTTTCGCAATTTTGTTCTTGACAATCCGGATAGATGGTGCTACAAGAGCGCAGGATGAGCGTTTTGGGTCAGCGCTCATTCTCCCGAAGAACCCGGCCAAGAACCGGTGCCTGCAAAGAGCCTGTATTTGCAGGCTGAACAGGCCGCCCCAGCGCCTCGACCGCATTCAGCACGGCCCCTATATTCGACCGATCGGATCGGCGCAGAAGCGCCCGCTTTAACGGAGCGGCAGAGCGATGAAATTCGGACTCTTCGGCGGCGCCCGCGCGCGCGGCGGCCCGGCCGGCGACAGCGACGGCTACCATTCATTCATCAACTACATCATCGAGGCCGAGCGTCTCGGATTTTCCAGCGTTTTCCTCGTCGAGCACCATTTCACCGGCTTTGGCCAGGTCTCGGCGTCCTTAAACCTGCTCTCCTATCTGGCCGCGCGCACCGAGCGCATCCGCCTCGGGACCGCCGTTGTCGTGCTGCCCTGGCACAACCCGGTGCTGGTCGCC
>JBKOVT010000103.1:0-13714 GCA_046724035.1 Pseudomonadota bacterium
GTACGAGTTCGGCTGCAAAGTGTCGATTGCCACCCCGGCCACCAAACCCAAGGGCGGCCAGTTCGTGCTGCACAGCAAAGCGCTGCACGGCAACCCGTTCGACGGCCACACGCTCGGGCCGGTGATCACCGAGTTGGAGCAGCTAACCGGGGTTGAGACGCGCCGCATCCATGTCGATAAGGGGTATCGCGGCCACAATCATCCGGAGAAGTTCCGCGTTTGGATCAGCGGCCAAATCCGCCGCGTCACCAAGGCGATCCGCCGCGAGATGAAACGCCGCGCCGCGGTCGAGCCGGTCATCGGCCATACCAAGGCCGAGCACCGTATGGGCCGCAATTATCTCAAAGGGCGCGACGGCGATCGCATCAATGCCGTGCTCGCCGCAGCCGGCTACAACTTCGGCCTCCTCCTACGCTGGCTGGCGAGGCTTTTGCGCGCCCTCTTCCAGGCGCTCTTCACAGCAGTCGCGGACGCCCAACCAGCTTGAAACCCGCCGCACGAAGTTCTTCACGACCGACTCGGTAAGCGGTCATTGGCCCTAGGCGTCCACGGACCGCGGCACGTCAGAGACGAGCCGCGCGGCTTCGAGCAATTTGCGCCTAAATTCCCAATCCGTCGTTGGAGGGCTGCTTGCTTCGGCGCGCAATCCACATCCTTGACAGCGCTCAGCTCGGCGGAATCAGCTCGCGTTCCGTCGAATGAATTCATTCACCAGCAATTTCAGCGCCTCAAGTGAGGGGACATCCATAATCATAGCCAGATAGCCGTTTAATTCGCGACCTCTCAAGCTGAAGTCGATATGTATGAACAATACGATTTCTTGCAATAAAGAGGGAGATTTCTGGAACAGGTCGACCGCAGACCCACTTAGGATCTCCGGCAACGAAATGACCAGCCGGCGATTGAGCAGATTGGCGATAGTCGCCATGCAGGCGTTGAGGATGACGTTACCTATTTCGGCTAGCGCTTCTTGCTCCAGTTCAAGAACATCCTCCAGGGACAGGTGATCGCCGGCAACGGCTCGAACCAGCTCAAGGCTATTCTTCTCGGGGAAAATCAGCAGGGCCGACCCGGAGAATTCGCCTTGGAACCCTTGCCGCACCGCGATAAGGAGGCTGCTCTCTCGCTCACCGAGCAGTTCGACCGCATGTACCGGTGATGTAATAGCAACCGAAGGCACGGAAAGAAAAACCTGCTCCCCAACCATGTCACGTAGACTGGTCGCGGCGCGGCTGACCCCGATATTGACCACTTCAGTCAAGGCATCGAGTTCGAGTTCTGTAAGCCCGAATTCCTCGGTCCTCACGCGCACTCCATCTCGATAATTTGCCGGATTTTGCGCGCCAGATCGGCGATCGCGAACGGCTTTGTCATCATTTCCATGCCCGGACCGAGAAACTCGCTGCGAGCTGTTGCATGTTCAGCGTAGCCGGTAAGAAACAGGATTCTCAGGTTGGGGCGGTGCTCGCGCGCGATGTCTGCAAGCTGCCTCCCATTCATTCCCGGCAGACCAACATCAGTCACCATCATGTCGAGTCTGGCGTTCGACTCGAGCAGCGCCACGGCCGCCTTGCCATCTGCCGCCTGAAAAGAGGCGTAGCCAAGCTCGTCAAGCACCTCGGTGATCAGCAATCGTATTGACGGATCGTCCTCCACCACGAGAACCGTTTCGCCTGCGCCTCCCGTTACCGTCGCCTGCCGCGAGTTGTCGACATTTTCCGGCGCGGCACCATGCTGGCGAGGCAAATACAATCTAACAGTCGTGCCTTTCCCGGGCACGCTGTCGATACTGATCTGTCCGTTCGATTGCTTCATGAATCCATAAATCATCGACAGACCGAGACCGGTGCCCTGGCCAACCGGCTTCGTGGTAAAGAATGGGTCAAAGGCTTTGGCCAGAACCTCACGGTCCATGCCCACGCCGCTGTCGGCTACCGTGATAATTGTGTAATCGCCAGCCGCGACATCGGTTCGCTCCCCGCGCTCGAGGATCTCGGTTGCGGTTTTAATAACGAGACGTCCGCCGTGGGGCATGGCGTCGCGAGCATTGATTGCCAGGTTCAGAAGCGCATTTTCGAGCTGGTTGGCATCAACCAACACCGGCCAGACCCGCTCCGCCAGGCTGATTTCCAGACTCACCTGCTCGCCAAGGCTACGGCGCAGCAGATCTTCCAAGCCTCGGATCAGGTGGTTTATGTCGACCGGGCGAGGATCGAGCGGTTGCCGCCTCGCGAATGCCAGCAGCCGGTGAGTGAGTGCCGCCGCCCGGTCGGCCGAGTTGCTGGCCATATTGGCCAACCGCTCCACACTGTCGTAGCGCCGGTCTGCAATCCGCATCCTCAGGAGATCCATCGCGCCGATAACGCCGCTCAGCAGGTTGTTGAAATCGTGGGCGATACCGCCGGTCAACTGGCCGAGCGCCTCCATCTTGGACGACTGTCGTAGCGCCTCTTCGGCTTCGAGCAATGCGGTCTGCGCGGTACGCTCCACGGTCATGTCGCGCCCTACCGCCTGCACCAGACCATCGACCGCGATGGCATTCCAGGCAATCAACCGGGTTCTCCCGTCCTGGGCACGCATGCCGACCTCGAAAAGGCGCCTTGATCCGGTCCGCAGCATTTCGGCGAAAGCGGCCTCGAGCTCGGCTAGGTCCTCAGGAACCACAAACTCCCGCAACGGCGAGCCAGCCAATGCTGCTTCATCCCAGCCCAGCAGATCCTTCCAGGCCGGGTTCGTCGAGCTGATCGTGCCGTCGGGGCGTGCCACCAGCATTACGTCGCTCGATAGCCGCCACATGCGGTCGCGGTCGGCGGTGCGTTCCGCGACACGGCGCTCCAGGTTCTCATTCAGCTCCCGCAGCCGGGCCTCGGCGGCACGCCGCGCGTTGACACCGCGCAGGATGGCCGTCACGAAGGTGCGGGCTTCGCTGCGCCACCGCGCCGCCGAAACCTCGACAAAGCTGACCGACCCATCCTTGCGCCGCGCCTTCAACTCAACCGGCGGTTTCAGCGGAACGCCGCCGAGCAATTTCAGCCATGCTGGCGGCCACGCCCCCTCGTCCGCGAAGATCAGGCCGATCGGCTGGCCCACCAGGTCTGCCGAAGAGTACCCGAGCTCATCGGCGGCGGCAGGATTGGCCAGCTGGATGACGCCTTCCGCATCGACGGTCAGAATGGCGTCGGGAGCGCTATCTACAACTGCGTCATACCGGGCGTTTTGCCGGTCGCGGAGCACCTTCTCCCGCTCCGCCGCCATCGTGACGTCGCTCACCTGGACCAGGCAACGTGGCGGCTCGCCGGCAATTGGCCTGATCGTGAGGTTATGGATCAGAGGGCGCCCGGTACGGGTCTGCAGCGGCAAAAGCGCACCGTGAAGCGAGGCGGAGACCACGCTCGACACGCCGGCATCCAAAGCTTCCGTAACTGCCGTAACCAGACGCGAACTGGAGGTTTCCGGAAATATTTCCTCGATAAAGCGGCCCCGCGCCCGATCGGCGGCAACACCCGAGGCGACGGTCATCCACTCGTTCCAGGCGCGCACGCGCCGATCGGAGTCGAGAACGATAAGGCCGGCGTCTATGACGTCGAAAAGGCCCTCGACCTTATCTGTCTGAGGGCACGACATCAGCAACAGGGGGGATCTGTCCGATCGTGCGCTCGATGAAATCCTGCAGAACTTTCCGCATCGATTTCAAAGAGGAAAGATCCATCAGCATAGCAATGTACCCGCGGATGTCGCGCTCGTTTACGGAAAAATCAATGTAGAGGAACAGAACAACGTCTTCCTCTTCCGACGCGCCCGCCATTTCCAGAAAATCGGGCCCACTGCCGCGGATAACTTCGGGCAGCGACACTTTCAGCGTGCGCTGCAGGACATTGGCGATCGTCGCCAAACAGCCGTTGAGAACAATGTTGCCGGTTTCGGCGAGCGCCTCTTGCTCCAGATCCACAATGTCCTCGAGCGGCAGATCGCCCCCGGCGACCGCCCGGACCAGTTCGAGGCTGTTGCTTTCGGGGAAAATCAGCAGCACCCGTCCGGAAAAATCGCCGGCGAACGCCTGGTGCACGGCAACCAACCCACCACTTGCCCGCTCGGCGAGCAGCGTAGCAGCGTGATCGCGCGTCATCACCGCGACCGCCGGCACCGACAACAGCACTTGGTGCCCGACCATGTCGCGCAAGTTGCCTGCGGCGCGACTGACCCCGATATTCGCCAGCTCGGTCAGCGCATCGCGCTCGATTTCGTCCAGTTCTAGTGCCGCAGCGAGCGCCATCAAACGGACGTGCGCAACTGTTGTTCGGCACTTGAGAGGAATTCAGCCAGGCATTCCTGGCTCAGGGGCTTCGGCAGGAAGGCTGCTCCGATCTGTCTCGTGCGCGTCATGATCTCCCGTTGGGTGTTGGCCGAGATCAGCGCCAGCGGCATCTCTGGCTTCAGGTCGTGCAGTTCGAACGCCAGAGTGAGCCCATCGCGACCCGGCATGTTGAAGTCGAGCAAGGCGATATCGGCGCCGTTCTCCTCGAAGCGCGCGACGGCTTCGTCACGATTGGCGGCCTCAATGCGTGTCCAGTCCGGGCGCAAGGCCGCGAGTATCTTGGCAATCGCCATACGAGCCAATTTACTGTCGTCGACGATCAGGACCTTGTAGCTCATGCTTTCCTTCCGCCACGGGCGGGTTCGCCGCCTAGCGCAGCCGAACTTAACGCCCGCCGTCGCCGAGCGGAAGCGATTCCTCGGTCGCAGTCAGGCTTTCGTGCCGGGCGAGAGCCGGAAGGATAAAATCCTGCAGGAATGTTGCTCGGGCTGGACCCTTAATGCTGGGCTTGGCCACAAGCAAAACTTGCAAGACCGCGGTGTGCGCTGCATCGCAAGCGCGCCAGTCCACGGCAGCCTCGCGGTGTTGCAACAGAAGCCGCTGCAAAGGTTCGGCATCCTCCACCGGGCACACCCCTTCGAGCACGATCGCGCCATCGATATCGAGCCGTACGGTCAATTCAGCAGCTCCGGGATGTCGAGTACGATGAGCACACGGCCGTCGCCGAGCAACGTCGTTCCCGCGATGCCCGGCAGTCCGGAGAGGAGCCCATCGACGGGCTTCAGCATGATCTCGAGATGATCGCCGAAACGATCGACCTCGAATGCCGCAAACTGACCGGCCCCGGCGGTGATCACAACCTGGGCATAGGAGTCGTCGAGCGGATCGCGCGCGAGCCCGAGGGCATGGGGCAAATTGATCAGGGGGATCGTCCGGTTTCGCAGCACGAATGCCTCGGCCGCGCCGACCCGCATGATGCGATCGCGCGGCAGCCGGACCGTCTCGACAACAATCTCCATGGGAATGCCGAACACCTGGCCGCCGGCCTCGAGCGTCAACACCTGCGACATCAGGACCGTGAACGGCACCCTGAAGCGTACGCGCGTACCGGCCCCCGGCCGGGTTTCGACCTCGACCTGCCCGCCCAGCCGCGCGATTGCCGAGCGGACCGCGTCCATGCCGACCCCGCGACCCGATACGTCGCTGACTGAGGCCGCCGTGGACACCCCCGGGGCGAAGATCAGCTCGGTTATCTCGTCCTGGGTCATCGCGGCAATCTCATCGGCAGCGGCGATGCCGCGGGCTTCGGCCACGCGGCGCAACTCGGCGGTGTCGATCCCCGCGCCGTCATCCTCGACTTCGACCACGATCTGCTCGCCATCGCGGGCGGCACGCAACCATACCGTCGCGACAGCGCTCTTGCCGGAGGCGGCCCGTTGCATCGTCGGCTCGATGCCGTGATCGACGGCATTCCGCAGTACATGGAGCAGCGGTTCCGACAGGGCGTCGACCACCGCCTTGTCAACCTCGGTAGCAGCGCCTTCCGTGACCAGGCGAGCGGATTTCCCGAGATGGGCCGCCATCTCCCGCACCAATTTGGGAAACCGACGGAAGACGTGCCTCATCGGCACAAGGCGAATGCCGAGTAGAGAATGTTGCAATTGCTGCACGCAGCGGTCGAGCAGGGCATACTGATCCGAGAGCAGCGTCGCGATCGTTTCCGGCGTGGCGCCTTCCTTCGCAAGTCGCGAGACATGCCCTAACGCGTTTTTTGCCACCGTCAATTCGCCGGCGAGCCTGACTAGTGCGTCGATCCGCTCGACTTCGACCCGCAACGCCCGCACGGCAATCTCGTCGGACCTCAGGAATGATAATTTGTCCGGCTCGATGGCTGCCGCCTCGTCGGATCCGCGGCTGAGAAGTTGTCGCAGCACACCCGCGAACGGCTCCGCCCGCCCGAGCGCCAGGCTTTTGTCCAACCCGTGCTGCAGCTTCTGCGCCTCGGCCGCCCAACCCATGTACCGCAGGACGTTGGTACTGATCCGGCCCGCCGAGCCGAGCCTGCCTTCAAAGCCTTCTTCGGCCGGGTCCGAAACCAGCAGCAGCTGTTCCTCCAAAATCGCCATCGCCTCCGGCGAAAGCGCGGTAGGCCGCCAGGATCGAGCCGGATCAAGCGCTTGGATTTCGACCCGCCCGGCAACGCCGTGCAGCTGGTCGGCCACCTGACCCAGCGTGCCGCCCGTCAACGCGGTCACCGTCAGATTGCAGGCGAAAGGGTCGAGCTCCTGCAGCGGCGGCCAGGGGTCATTCGGGACCAGCCTGATCGCGCGTAGATCCGGCAGCTGCGCGATCAGCGCGACGGGATCGATATGACGGAAAAAACAATCCGGTTCGGGCCGGTAGCGCACCGCAACGCCACCTTGTTCGCGCCCCTGCGGATGATCACTCAGCAGCCCCTCGATCCAGTCTGCCTGTTCGGTTCGCACCATCGCCGTCGTTGCATGCGCTTCGGGAGCCGTCGCCTGAAATCGCGCGACCAGCGCGGCGGCAGCGGCATCGGGCACCATCGGCAGCCGGTCTTCCCGCTCGAGCTCATCGAGCCACTGCGCAACCTGATCGAGGGAAAACAGGAGATCGGTCACCAGCTCTCCCGTCACGGAACGCTCGCCTGAGCGGACTGCGGCAAGACGGTCCTCGGCGGCATGCAACACGCGCGACATCGCGGCAAACTCGACGATGCCTGCGAGCCCCTTAAGCGTGTGAAAGCCGCGGAATGCATTGTCGAGCTCGGCACGATTGTCCGGCGCTTCCTCGAGCGCGAGCAGGTCTTCGGTCGCCTGCTCGACCAGTTCGCGCCCCTCGATCAAGAATTGCTTAAGGAATTCGTTCACGACTTGATCCCGCAGCACAGACCGACATAGCGGGTCAGCGTGTCCTGCGTGAGCGGCTTGACGAGGTAGAAATTGCCGCCGGCCCTGCGAGCCGCCTCGACATCTTGCGGCGCCGCCTCGGTACTGACCACGATTGCAGGCGTCGCAGCCAGCGGCATCGGCTGGCGGCGCAGAGACTTGAGAAAGGTAAGCCCGTCCATCTTTGGCATGTTGATATCGACGAGCAGAAGGTCGGCCGGCGTCACCAGCAGCTTTTCGAGCGCCTCCAGCCCGTTCATCGCCTCGTCCACCGAATAGCCCGCGCGCTGCAAAGCGTCGCGGTAGTAAAGCCGCACCAAGCTTGCGTCGTCGATGATGAGGATCCGCTTATCCATCCCGCCCGGCCTTACGGGCCTTCCAGGGGCCGCTGATACACGATCGCATCCGAGAACCTGCAGACCTCGAAAAGCGGCGAGATCCTGCTCATCGATTCGGTGTGCCCTAGGCAAATGTAGCCGCCGGGGACTAGGTTTTCATAAAGATTCTCGGCGGCGATTCGCCGGGAGCTCTCGTCGAAGTAGATCAGGACATTACGGCAGAAAATAACGTCAAACCGGCCATGCGCCCGCATCTCGGCCGTGTCCATCAGATTGGCGGACGAGAAGCGTACCGATTGCCGCAACTCCGGGATGATGCGCCAGCTATTTTCATCGATCGGCACAAAATACTTGGCGATCAGTTCCGGAGACAACCGGATCAGCGCGCGCTTGCCGAAAATCCCCTCGCGCGCTACTTCCAGAACCTGGGTATCGATGTCGGAGCCGACGATCTCGACATCGTAAGCGTCTACCTCCGGCCAGTGCTCCAGCAGCCAAATGGCAATCGAATAGGGCTCTTCCCCGGTCGCGCAGGGCACCGACCAGATCAGCAGCGGATCTCCGCGCGGCTTGGCCGCAATTCGCTTCGCCAGCAGATCGGTCGTCAGGCAGCGCAGCTGGTGGTCCTCGCGGTAAAAAAAGGTCTCGTTGACGGTAAAGGCATTGACCAGCTTCTCAGCCTCACCGCGAAAATCGCTGCGCAGACGCGCGAAGTAGCTCGTAAACGAGGTCGACCCGGTGGCCCGTATCCGCTCGCGGATGCGCCGCTCCACGTAGTACCGCTTGTCTTCTTTGAACACCATTCCAGTCCGGCGGTAGAGGAACTCGCATAACCGGCGGAATTCGTCGGTCGTGACCGGCGGTGGGTCGTCCATTCAGGAGCTTGTGTCCTGGCATGCGATCCGCTCCGCCGCGAGTTTGATCGCAAATGTAAGAAAACCTTGGTCGCGATAGCGAGCAGCACATTTCTGCAAGGCCGGCAATGCCTTTGGCGTCCCGAGTTCAGCCAAGACGTCGATTGCCGCGCCGCAGACATTCGGTTCGGGGTCGCGTTCGAGCACGCCGCACAACAACTCGGTTGCATCGGCCGCCGAAAGCTCGCGGACCAAATCGCAGCACAGCAGGCGGATGTCCGGATCGGGGTCGGCCAGCAGCGCCGGCAAGCGGGGCCGCACCGTGTTTATCATTTCGCGCAACGCGTCGAGTGCCGCGGTGCGCAGCGCGGGATCGTCCGACCGCAGATGCGGGATGACCGCCTCGACGCTCTCGTCGCTGCCGAGGCGGATGAGGCTCGTGAAGATCGCCTCGCGTACCCGCGCGTCGTGCTCTGTCGCCAAAGCCTCTCCGAGGATGCCGGCGGCCTCCGGCTCGGCTGCGAGGCTGCGCGCCGCCTGCCACCGTTCGTGTACATCCCCGCTTCGCAAGACGGCGGCCGATTGCCGGACGGCCCCGGCAGGCTCCATCTTATTGGCGGGCTCTCGACGGATCAGCGGCATTTCAGGAAAGCAGGTTCTGGAGATGGTTCGCGATTGCTGGTAGCGGCAGCACCCAGTCGGCCCCGTTGGCCTTGACCAGCTCCCCCGGCATGCCCCAGACGACGGCGGTCTCTTCCGCCTCGGCGATGGTCTTGCCTCCTTGCTCATGCAGGAGCGTCATCGCCTGCGCCCCATCCGAACCCATACCGGTCATCAGCACCCCGACGAGCTGGCTGGCGGGAAGGTGGTCCATGGCGCTGCGCACGAGACGATCGGTGCTCGGATGCCATGGGTAGTCCCGGCGCGGCGGTGCCGGCATGGCGCTGAAAACTGAGCCGCGTCGAGACACGATCAAATCGGCATCCCCCCGTCCGATATACACAGAACCCGGTTTGAGCAGGGTTGGTTGCAGTACCTCCGTTACCGACAGCGCGCAAAGCTCGTCGAGGCGCCTCGCGAGCGAACCAGTGAAGCTGGCCGGCATGTGCTGCGCCACCAGAATGGGCCAAGGAAACGTCACAGAGAGCGGCGCAAGCAACGTTTCCAGGGCCGGCGGCCCGCCGGTCGACGTGCCGACCAGGACGAGGCCGTCACCGCGCAGGGGCTCGCCCACCTTCGCAGCGGTCGTCCTCTCCGAGTTCGTCACCGGGGCTCGCAAGCTGCGGCGGCGCAACATTTCCGCGGGCGCGGTGCGATGCCGCACGCGTTCCCTTAGGCGCAAGCTGCGGCGCAGCTTGGCCCCCGCAGCGGCCCGTACCTTTGCCAGCAGCTCCTGCGCCATTTCGTGGATACCGAGCGAAATCGCCCCATCCGGTTTCGCGATGAAATCCACCGCCCCGAGTTCCAGAGCCTCGAGCGTGGCATCCGCCCCCTCGACTGTAAGGGCCGAGACCATCACGACGGGACAAGGCCGCTCCAGGATGATGCGGTCGAGACATGCGAGACCATCCATTTGCGGCATGTGAATGTCGAGTGTAATGACATCGGGCGCGTAGCTATGCAGCTGAGAAAGTCCCTCCATCCCGTTGCGGGCGGCGCGGACCTCGAAATCCGGCTCGTTGCCGAAGATTTCGCAGAGCAGCTTCCGCATCAGCGCCGAGTCGTCGACGACGAGAACCTTGATCACAAAATCGCCTGATCGGCCGTTGCGGTCGCAAACGCCTCGAGCAGTTCGTGTTCTGCCCCGGTCAGCAGCTCGTCGACGGCGAGCAACAGGACCATTTGGCCTCTGTCCGTCAGATTCACAACACCGTGTACCAACTCGCCGAGGCCACCAATCAGTTCCGGTGCCGGCTCGATCGCGTCCATAGGCGCGCGCAGGAGTTCGGATACGCCGTCGACGATAACGGCGGCGCGATGTCGCTGCGACCGTACAACCACGAGCCGCCGTCCGCCGCCGTCGTCCGCCGCCAAACCGAAGCGCTTGCGCTGGTCGATTACCGGCAGCACCTCGCCACGGAAATTCACCAGTCCTTCGAGAAACTCGGGCGCATTTGGCACTCGGAATATCCGGTCGGGAACCCGGGCCACTTCGTCGACCGCGCTTATCGGCAACCCGAACGATTCCGCGCCGACCCGGAAGACAAGAAACTCGGCCGTTTCGGTGTTGTCCGGCAGTGCGGCAGTGGCCGCACTGACCGCTACATCGGACGAAGCCTGAAGCCAGCGCATCACATCCTCCCGGAAAAGCTGATCGGGCGAAAGGATTGAGATCAGTCGGCGTCCGCCTTCTGCGCGAAACATCGAGGCTATCCTCGATTCTCCCCCGGCGCGGGCCGCCAACATCGGTGGGCTGGGCTCGATCAGGTCCGGATCGGCACGAATTACGGCTCGCATCCGGTCCGCGACCAGTCCGACCAGCATGCCGCCGATGGGTGTCACGATGACCTTCTCACGTGCCGAAGTGTCCACTCCTGAAAATCCGAGCAGCGCGCGGAGCGACAACAAGGGCACCAGGCTGTCGCGATGCGCGACAATCCCGAGCAGGACAGCGTCGGCACGAGGCACGGTTGCCACAGACGCCGGCATCGCAACGATTTCCTGCACCTGTTCCAACGGTAGGGCATACTCCTGGCCGCCCACTTCGAAGGTGACCAACGCCAATCCCTCCGATCGGTCCTCGGCATCCTCGCGCATCAACACTGTGGTGCCGCGAGTCGACAGCGCCGGACGAGCCTCGGCGCGGCCGAACTCCCGCGACAGCATCTTATCGATGTCAAGGATACGCACTACCTCGTCGCCTGCGACATCCTCTTCCGTGTCGATCGGGAACATTCCCGCCAATGCTTCACCCGGATCGGCGGTCAGCTCACCCTGCCGTGTTTCGATCCGGGCAGCCTCCGCCGACACCAGCCCCTTGACGGCATCGACCACAAGAGCCGCTGGACTGCTTCCGCTCAAGATGATCGCGCGCGCCGCGTTCCCGACAGCTGCGGGCGGGTGTCCAAGCATCGCCGACAAGCTGACGACAGCGACAACCGAGCCACGCAGGTTCGCCAAGCCCATGAGCGCTTTAGGGCTCTTCGGCAATCGCGCAACGGCCGGCACGCGGATGACTTCTGCGACCTCTTGGGCCGGCAAGGCATAAAAGCGGTCGCCGCCGACAAACATCAAAAACCGCTGCCGCGCCTCCGCTGCTCCCCCTAGAGCTTGCGCCTCGTCGTCAGGCATTCGGCTGCTCGAGCTCGTCGGCTAGGGAAGCGATTTCCTCGATGGCCGCCGCGAGATCCTCGGCGCCCTGGGCCTGTTCCGCCGACGCGCTCGCCGCCTGCCGCGACGCAGCATTGGACTGCTCGGCTGCGGCCGCGATCTGCCGCGCACCCTGAGCGGCTTGGGTGAGCGCTGCCACGATGGCTTCGGCGCCCTGCAGGATGACGCCATTCGCCGAGCTCAGGGCGGCAACTTCGGTATCGCTCCGCGCGAGCGCTTCAGAAATCGTCCGGCTTTTCTGTACTTCGGCTTCCAACAGGACATTGATTTCCTCCAGGTCGCGCTGCACGGACGCCACCTGGTCGATAATGCTTCGCACCGTATCCTTGATCCGATCCATGCTCTCCGTCGTCTTGCGCGCGAGGCCGCGGATGTCGTTGGACACGACGGCGAAACCACGACCGCTGTCGCCGGCGCGCGCGGCTTCGACCGAGCCGCTGACGGCAAGCATGCTGGTCTGCACCGCGACGAGCGCGATCGCATCGACCAGCTTGTCGATGCGACGGCTTACAATTGCCAGCTCGCGAATCAGATCTAGGCTCTCCGCGGTTTCGCGGATCGCGCGCCTCACGCCTTCCGCAAGATTCTCGACGGCCGAGCGGTTGTCGCGCAGCGCCGCCAAGATTGCCGTGACCCGCTCGCTCGCAGTCCGCGCATTCCGCTCGGCGACCGCGGCACTGTTCTGAATCTGCGACAGGGCGTCGGAAATTTGCGTCGTCGCAGCCGATTGCTGTTCGGCGCCACGATTTATTTGTTCCACCGCGGCCATGATCTGGCTCGACGCGCCGGAGAGCTCCTGGATGGTCGCTGAAAGCTGTTCCGCCGCCGCCCCGATCTGTTGCGGTGCTCCCGTATCGGCGCTGCCGGCCCTCAGCGCTTCCGCCAATTCCGCCAGAGATTGTGCGGCGGCCTGGCTCTGTTCGAGCGAACGTACCTGCTGTTCGATCGCCGTTTGTGCCTCGACGGCGGCAGTGGACTGCTCCTCGGCCGCTCGCGCGATCTGCTCGGCGCCGCGTCTCGCCTGCGTGACGGCACGCTCGGCTTCGGCCATCGCGGACAGCGTATCCTGGCTGCCCGAAGTGATCTGGGTCGTGTCGCCGCGCAGCTTGTCGAGGCTGCCGACCACCGCCAGCCCCGCTTTTGCCTCCGCGACGGCGCCCTCGGCCGCGGTTCGAGCCGCCTCGACGACTTCGCGCACTTTGTCCTGGATTGCCTCGGCAAAGCCGCGGACCTCTCGCGCCCTTTTCTCCGAGGTCTCGGCCAACGCGCGCACCTCTTCGGCCACGACGGCGAAACCGCGCCCGTGGTCGCCGGCTCGCGCCGCCTCGATCGCCGCGTTCAGGGCTAAGAGGTTGGTCTGGTCGGAGATCTCGCCGACCGCCAGGCTTATCTCGCCGATATTTTGGGCACTGCGGTCCAGTTCGGAAATCAGCGCCAACGCGGCCTGCTGCCGATCGGCGTTTCGCTCAACCGCCTGGATCGAAATTGTCATCTGCGACGAGGCGTCGCCAAGAACTGATCGCACTGCCTCTGTCCGGCGGTGCGAGGCTTCGGATTGCGCCCGGCTCGTGCCGAGATGGGCAACAATGCTGTCGATCGCGGCCAGCTGCTCGCGTGACGCACCGGCCGCCTCGTCGGCGCCGCTGGCGATCTGCTGCATCGCCCGGCGTAACTCCTCGGCAGCTGCCGCCGATTCCGCAAGACCGCTGGCCAACTCCTCGGTGGCGGCGGCGACCCGTTCCGACGCCTGGACATGCCGGGCTCTCGGCTGCTGACGGCGCGGTTTAGCTCGAAATGAGGGCTCAGAGACGCCCGCCGGCTCGCCTCTATCGGGCTGCGCGGTCGGCTTGGCGGGAGTGGCTAGCCTCGATGCTTTGACCAGGGCCATCAGCTTCTCGACAAAACAAAATGGACCGCTGCATAGAGCGGGATTCGAAACAACACGTCAACTGAGCCAGGGCTATATAC
>JBKOVT010000335.1:0-16028 GCA_046724035.1 Pseudomonadota bacterium
CAGCCCAAGGATCCGGACGCCGACAGGCTGATCCGACAAGCGGTCGCCGAACGGCCGGATATGCCCTATTACCTGGTCCAGACCGTGCTGATCCAGGATCTCAGCCTGCATCAGGCGCAGGCGCGGATCGCCGAACTCGAGCAGCAGCTGGCGGACGCCAATGCCTCGCAATCCCAGCCGACCAGCTTTCTCGGCCGGCTGTTGGGCGGCGGGCAATCGGTGCAACCCTCTGGTGGCGGCGCCAATGCCGGGCCGTGGAGCCGCGGTCCCAATGTCGCGCCACCGCCACCGCAGCAAGGCGCGCCGCAATACGCGCAACCAGGTTACGGCCAACAGCCGGGCTATGCTCAGCCGGGCTACGCGCCCGGGGTCGGCATGCTCGGTGGCGGGGGCGGCGGCGGGTTCCTGCGCTCGGCGGCGGCGACGGCGGCCGGGGTTGCCGGCGGCGCGCTGCTGTTCCAGGGGATCTCCTCGATGTTCGGACATGGCTACGCCAACAGCCTCTATGGCGGCATGGGCGGCATGACGCCCGGGCTCGGCGAGACCGTTATCAACAATTATTACGGCGACAGCGGCACGGGCTCAGGCGCCGATTACGGAGGCGGTTCGGATCCCGGCTACGCCGGTGGCGGACCGGATAGCGGCGGCGCCGATTACGGTGGTGGCGATTTCGGCGGAGGCGGTGGCGATTTCGGCGGCGGCGGTGATTTCGGCGGGGGCAGCGATCCGTCCTGCTGAAAATTCGTCAGCGGCTGATCAAAACGAGTGGTTCGGCCGGGCAGATGTCCGGCCGAACGTTTTTAAGCCTCACCTCTTCGTCTTGAAACTAGGCGGCTCGAATTAGGCGGCGGCGGCTCCGAGCACGCGCCCGCCAAACACTTGCGCGAACGCCCGAGCCTCGGCCTCGACGATAAACTCGACGCGAAAGACCTTCCTGCCCCCCATCGAGGTCGAGCGAAACGCGCCTGGCTCGCAACGTTGGTGGTCGAGCCACATCCGCATCTGATTCATTCGGGAGGTCAAGTCACCGTCGATGGGGATCTCGACAATGTACAGCATGAGCGTGACTCCGCTTGGGGAGAGCGGAATTCCACTCTAGCGCACCTCAGGGTTGGCGAAAATCGCTTTATTGTAATTAGCAGGTAACAGCGCGCTTTTTCGTCCGATTCCTCTTTGCGGTGTTGCGCTGCTGCAATAAAGCGATAATCGGGAGATTTACGCCGCGGCCTTGCGGTTGGCTGCAAGCCGGGCATCGACGAGAGCGACGGTCCGATCGACGACCTCGTTGCGCATGCCGTATTGCGCGGCGATCAGCTGGACCAAACGATCGGTGCGCTCGATATTTGGAACGCCGTTGTTGAGCGCCCGCGCGGCCGAAGACGGCCGGATGAGATCGTTGGCTGCGGCGGCGTATTTTTCGAACGGCACGAGGTCGTTGGGCGAGGCGCCGAGCCCCTCGCAAACACCGCATACCCAATTATAGACAGCGCGCGAGGTCTCGATGTCGCGGTGCACGGCATCCTTGATGTCGACCGCGCCATCCTCTGTGACGCAGCGGTAATTGCCGGTCAGCAGCATCGCCCATTTCGCGAGCGGCACGAAAATCGAGTCGTGCACCCGCAGCTTGACCGGCAACTCCAACGGGCCGTCGCCGGCGTCGTAGCGGGCCCCGTCGACGTCCTTTTCCAGCTGGCGCAGGATCGCGGTTTGCTGATCGCTGGCGAAGCGCGCGACCTTGAAGTTGGTCGGTAAGGTCACGAGCAGGAAATTGATTTTCTCGCCGGGCGGGCGGATCGCCTGCGGATCGGGGCTGCAAAGCGTCAGTGCGCCGGGCTCGAAATTGTCCCAGACGCTCGCATCGGTGAAAGCGGGCTTCAGCGCGTCGGTGTTCAATCCGGGGATGCGCTTCAGGTATGGCAAGGGCGGCATGTTCATGATCGACATGGTCGGCTTGCGGCTCTTCGCGACGGCGTCGAGCAGCTCGCGCACACCAGGCGAGCGGTATTGCGGCTCCTGCATGGCGAGCGCGACAAGATCGTAATCCGCCGGCTTGACGTCGCCAGGCCCGGCGGCCGATAGCTTGCCGGGCAAGTTGCGTGAGTCGAGCTCGATGGGCTCCTTGCGGGCGCGGACCGGCAACCGGACCCGGGCGCCCTCGCTATTGAATGCTTCGACCTCGGCGGGGAGGCAAACCATCGTGATCTTGTGGCCGCCGAACAGCAGCTTTGTCGCCAAGAGCGAGCCGTAAGAAGCGCCCAAAATCAGCACGTTGTAAGCCATAAAACCTCCTCCTCCGCCGGATCGGGGGCCGGCGCGCCGCGACCTTATGCGGGCCGGACGATGCCGGATGGCGCAGCCCGGAGCAAGCGCCAAAGCCCGAATTAAGACCCGGCGCTTTCGCCAGCAAGGATGGCCGGCAATCCGTCGCGATAGCTCGGGTAGCGGAGCCGAACCCCGAGCTCCTGCTTGATCAGCGCGTTCGAGACGCATTTGTTGTCGGCATAAAAGCTGCGCGCCATCGGGGACAACTCGGCGGCCTCGAACGGCACGAGCGGCGGCGGCGGGAGGCCGAGCAGCGCGGCGGCATGGGCGATGATTTCGGCGGGGCTCGCCGGCTCGTCATCGCACACATTGTAAACCGCGCCGGGCCGTGGCTGGGCCATTGAGGCGCGCAGCACGGTGGCGAGATCATCGACATGGACCCGTGAGAAGACCTGCCCCGGCTTGTCGATGCGCCGCGCCGTGCCGGCGCGCAGCGCGTCGAACGGGCAGCGGCCTGGCCCGTAAATGCCGGCGAGACGAAAGACATGAACGGGGACGTCCCGGTCGCGGCACAGGCCGAGCCAAGCCATCTCGGCGGCGACGCGCCGCGCGCCGCGCTCGCCGGTCGGCTGCAATTCAGAGGTTTCGTCGACCCACCCGCCGCCGCGGTCCCCGTAGACGCCGGTGGTCGAGAGATAGCCGAGCCAGGCGAGGTTTGGGATGGCGGTGATGTCGTCGCGATGGCTGTCGAAGACCGGGTCGCCCAATTCGTCCGGCGGCACGGACACCAGGACATGCGTGACGCCGGCGAAGAGGACTGGATCGAGCGGGTGGTTGCGATCGAAGCGCAGCGGGCGGTTCTGCCGATCGGCGGGGATCGAAAAATTTGGCTCGCCTCGGGTTGTGCCGGTAATACGCCACGCCGGCCCGAGCTGGTGCGCCAATGCCTGCGCGCTGTAGCCGAAACCGAAGCACAACAGATGGCCGCTCACGGCGCCTGCTTCTCCGCCGCGACGGCGGGAGGGTGGGCCGGCGGCTCGCTTTCGAGGAGCGGCGCCATGCGGCGCTGGCGGGCCCAGGTCAAGGCGCAGACCGCGACCGAGATCACTGCGCCGATGGCGAGCGGCAGCCGCAGCCCGAAGCGCTCGCTAAGCGAACCGATCAACAGCGCGCCGAGCGCCGGGCCGGCGCGGAAGATCATGCCGTAGAGCGCCATGACCCGGCCGCGCATCTGCGGCTCGACCGAGGCCTGGATCAGGGTCTGCGCGCCGACGCCGGTGATCACCATCGCGGCGCCGGCGACAAAGACAAAGGGCAGCGCGACATAGAACCGGTCGGTCGCGGCAAAAGCGAGGATCGCCAGCGAGATGACCAGCGTGTTGCCGAGAACCACGGAGGTCAGCCCGGTCAGCCCGGGGCGCCGGAGCATCCAGGCGCCGCCGCAAATTGCGCCGAGCCCGACCGTCGACACCAAGACCGACAGCCCGGCCGCGCCGCGCTGAAACACGTCATCGGCAAAGCCGGGAAAGAGCTCGACATAGCCGCGCGTCGCGATCGTCGTGATCGTGAACAGCAGCAGCATGGGCGCAATCCCAGGATGGCGGCTGACATAGAGGTAGGCTTCGGCCGAGGCCTTCAGCACGTTGCGCGCCGCCATGCCCGACATCGCGGCGACACGGCGCAGCCGGGTCATCGTCGCGAAGAACCAGACGTAAGTCGCGGCATTCAGGGCAAAGGCGGCGCCGACACTGACCTGCGCGATGACGATCCCGGCGATCGCCGGCCCGATAAAGCGCGCCGAGTTGAAGACGATCGAGTTGATCGCCAATGCCGAAGGCAGCGCGGGGCGATCGACGAGGTTCGAGATCAACGCCATGCGCGAGGGCTGCGCGAAGGAATTGGTGATGCCGAGCAGGAGCGTCAGCGCGAACAGCCATTCGATCGTGATGGCGCCCGTATAGACGAGGATCGCCAAGAGGCTCGCCTGCACGCCACCGATCACCTGCGTCGCACGGATGACGCTGACCTGATTGCGGCGATCCGCCAGAACGCCGGCGAGCGGGCTCAGAAAGACGACCGGGAAGAACTCCGCCATCGACATGATGCCGAGCCAAGCGCCCGAGTGGGTCAGCGTCCAGGCGAGCCAGCCGACGGAGACGCGCTGCAACCAGGTGCCGATCAAGCCCACCGCATTACCGCTGACATAGATGCGGTAGTTGCGGTGCGCGAAGGCCGGGGCGACATTGCCGAACCAGCTGGCGAGATGAAGGCGGTCAGAGGCCAAAACCGGCGGAATCCCGATTGTACGGCTGATGCCGCATTATGGCGGCAATCGCCGCGCGCGCCCAATATCGCGGCATTGGGGAGGAATGACGGAATGCAGAGATCGATGCCGAGCATGCCCGAAACTCTGAGCTATTCGGTCGTCGCGGCGGTCGCAGTCACGATCATCGCCGCTCTGTTCACCGCGGCGACCGGGCCGCACGACCTGGTCTCGGCCGTGCTCGTGCTGGCGATCGCCGGCGGGATCTATTGGCTGATCGGCCGTCACCCGGCGACGATCGTCACCGCGAAACAGGCCGCCGCGGCCGGAGCGACCCTCTTGGCGGTGTGCACCCTCGCCGATCTCGCCGCGGGATACCCCTATCAGGGCATCCTGTTTCTGCTCGGTGCCGCTGCGCTCGCGGTCGCTTTCGTCCTGCTGCAGCAGGGGACCGTGCCGGTCGCTGTGCGCTTCGGGACCATGAGCGCCTTCAGCGCATCGCCCGGCGCGGCGCAGCTGCGAATGCTCGAGGAATTGCGCGACGCGGGCATCCTGACGGCCGAGGAATTTGCCGCGAAGCGTGCGCTGATCCTGCCGTGAAATGGGTCAGAAATCGAGATCGGGGTAGTGTTTCGGCGGCGCGACGCCGGGGACGTGATCGGACAGGATCTGGCGGAAGCTCGGCCGCGACTTGATGCGGGCGTACCATTCCTTGGCGGGCTCGTGCGCATCCCAGGGCACGTCGCCCAAATAATCGAGCGCCGAGAGATGCGCCGCCGCGGTAATGTCGGCGGCCGAGAAATGGTCACCCGCCAGCCAGCGCCGCCGCTCGACGAGATAGCCGATATAGTCGAGATGCGCCGGCAGATTGGCGTGGCCAGCGCGGATCGCCTGCGAGTTTGGCTGGCTGAAGCCTTGAAAGCGCCGCATCATCTTCTCGCCGAGCAGGTTCTCGGTCACTTCGAGGTTCATCTTTGTGTCGAACCAGGCGCAGAGCCGGCGCACCTCGGCGCGGTCGACCGGGTTGATGCCGATCAGGATCTTCTCGCGGTAGACCTCGTCGAGGTACTCGACAATCGCATCGGTGCCGGCGAGGACGGTGCCGTCGGGCTCGATCAGCACGGGGACATCCCCCGCCGGGTTGAGGGCAAGAAACTCGGCGCGGCGCTCCCAGACCTTTTCGAGCTTCAATGTGAAATCGAGGTTCTTCTCGGCCAGGACGAGGCGCACCTTACGCGCGAAGGGCGACAAGGTGAGGTGATACAGCACTCGCATTCGGTAATCCTACCGCCGCAGCCGACGGCTGAACATGGCCGGGCTGCACAGCCCGCGAAGCCCTAGGGACGCCGCCCCCAAGTGAAGATCGAGGTCAGCGCGTAATTCAATAAGGAGCCGATTGCCGCGCCGGCGATTCCCGCCAGGAGCCACCCGCCGGTCAGATCGAAGACGTCGCGCGCGACCGCGACATTGGTCAAGGCGCCCAGCCCGCAGAGCAGCATAAACGAGGCGAGACCGCGCACCGCCTGCCAGCCGACGAGACGGCAATCGCGGTAGGTGAGCGTGTTATTCAAAAAGAAGTTCGAGACCATCGCGATAGCGGTCGCGATCGACTCGCCGAGCGTGAAGTCCGCGCCGGCGAACAGCGCGAGGCGCAAGACGGCCAGATTGACGACAATGCCGCTCAGCCCGACGACAAAAAACAGCAGCATGCGGTAGGAGACGTAGCGGTGGGTCAGCTTCTCGGCGAGGAGCAGCAGGTATTCGACGCCGGTGAACGCATCGAGCTTGCTCTCGCCGCGGCTGCGCGCCCGGAAGCGGTAGGGCAGTTCGACAATGCGCAACGGCCGGGTGGCCGACGCCAGAATGTCGATCAAGATCTTTGTGCCGATCCCCGAGAGGCGCGGTGCGACTTCGTCGACGAGCGCGCGGCGCAGCATGAAGAAACCACTGACCGAGTCGGCGACATCGGCCTCGATCAGGCGCCGCGCCAGGCGGGCGCCGTAAACGCTGAGCCGCTTGCGGCGGTCGGAGGACAAGCCCTCCGGGCTGCCGGTTCCGACATAACGGCTGGCGATAACGACATCGGCGGCGTCTTCCTTGAGCGCATCATGCATGCGCGGCAGCAGCGCCTCGTCGTGCTGCAGGTCGCCGTCGATCACCGCGACAAACGGCGCCGACGTCGCCAGCATGCCCTCGATGCAGGCCGAACTCAGCCCCCGCCGGCCGATGCGCCGGATGCAGCGGATGCGAGGATCGCTCTCGCCGAGCGCGCGGATATGCTCGGCGGTGCCGTCGGGCGAATCGTCATCGACAAACACGACCTCCCAGGCGATGCCGCGCAAGGTGCGGTCGAGACGCCCGACCAGGACATCGACATTGTCGCGCTCGTTGAAGGTCGGCACGACAACGCACAATTCCGGCCCTTTTTGACGGGACAGATCGGCCGCGCCGGTCGCAGCCGGCTCGCGGGTCTCGCGAGGATCGGCAATCGAGGCCATCGGTACTCCCCCGCCGAGAGAACCGGCGTACCGGGAGCCTGTCAAGGCCGGCCCGTCCGCCGCGCTTTGTACAAAGGACAGCACAGGGGCAGCGGCAAAGACACCCTCGTTCGCCCCTCCGGCTCGCTTCCGCTCGCCACCTCCCCCGCAGGCGGGGGAGGAACCAGCATCGCCCGCGACTCTGGGGATTTCGCTGCGGCCTGATTGTTCGGCCTGTAGCATGCGGCGCGAGCGGCGCCGATGCCGCTGGGAGACCCCTCATGGCCCTCCGCACCGAACCGTTTCCCAAGAGCCATGTCACCGTGGCCGGGAAGCGCATGGCTTATGTCGACCTGGGCGCCGACGAGCCCGTATTTCTGTTCCTGCACGGCAACCCGACCTCGTCCTATCTCTGGCGCAACGTGATGCCGGAGGTGGCGGCGCTCGGGCATTGCATCGCGCCGGACCTGATCGGCATGGGCGACAGCGACAAGCTCGATAATCCCGGCCCCCTCACCTACCGCTTTGCGACACATCGCGAGTTTCTGTGGCGGTTCATCGATACGGTCATCGGGCCAGAGCGGCCGGTTGTGCTGGTCGCGCATGATTGGGGCTCGGCATTGGCGTTCGACTGGGCCAACCAGCATCGCGAGCGGGTCGCCGGCATCGCCTATATGGAGGCGATCGTGCGGCCCTTGAGCTGGGCGGAGTGGCCGGAGGCGTCGCGGCGCGTCTTCCAAGGGTTCCGCGCGCCTTCCGGCGAAGAGATGATCCTCGACCGCAATATCTTCGTCGACCGCGTGCTGCCCGGCTCGATTTTGCGGAAGCTCATGCCGGAGGAGATGGCGGAATACCGCCGCCCGTTCCGGAACCGCGAGGACCGTTGGCCGACCTTGGCCTGGCCGCGCGAGATCCCGATCGACGGCGAGCCCGCCGATGTCGTCGCGCTGGTCGGCGCCTATGCCGAAGGGATGGCGCAGAACGAAATCCCGAAGCTGTTTGTCAATGCCGAGCCCGGCGCGATCCTGACCGGTGCGCCGCGGGAGTTCTGCCGGCGCTGGCCTAACCAGACGGAAGTGACGGCGCGCGGCAGTCATTTCATCCAGGAAGATTCCGGGCCGGAGATCGGCCGGGCGATTGCCGCCTGGGCGGCGACATTGCCGCGGAGGGTGGGATGAGCCTTGCCGCGCGGCTCGGCGTCGAAAAAGCCGTCATCCTGCATGTCGACGACCTTGCGATGTGTCATGGCGGCAACCGGGCCTATCTCGAGCTGGCCGCCAAGGGCGCGGTGACCTGCGGCTCGGTGATGGTGCCGTGTCCGTGGTTTCGCGAGATCGCCGAGGCGGCCGCCGATCCGGCGCTCGATCTCGGGGTGCACCTGACCCTGACCAGCGAATGGCCGCATTACCGCTGGCGGCCGCTGTCGACGACGAGCCGCGCCTCGGGGCTGATCGACGATGAGGGCTATTTCTGGCGCGACGTCGCGAGCCTTCGCGCGCATCTCGTGCCCGAAGCCGCCGAGACCGAATTGCGCGCCCAGATCGATTGCGCGATCGCTGCCGGCATCAAGCCGACGCATATCGACGCGCATATGGCGGCGGCGATGCTGCCGGAACTGATCGATCTGCATGTGCGGCTGGCCTTCGATTATGGGCTGGTGCCGGTATTGCCGCGGCTGATCCGCTGGGCGCCCGAACGCGAGAGCTATGCCGCGGCCGTGGCGGGGCTCGATGCGGCGGGACTGCCGGTCATCGACCATTTCCGCGGCACCTTGCCGGTCGAGGCGGAGGTCGTCGAGGAGCGCTACCGCGAGACGATCGAGGGACTCCAGCCCGGGATCACGCATTTCGCGCTGCATGCGACGATGCCGGGCGAGATCGAGACGATCTCGCCGCAGCATGCCGGCTGGCGCATCCGCGAATACGCCCTCTTCGCGAGCGGCAGGGTCGGCGAATGGCTTGCGGCAAACGGCATCACCCCGATCGGCTATCGCGACATTCAGCGGCTCTGGGCGGCTCAAGCGAGGCACGCCTGACGCGCGTGATTTTGCGGGCGATGTACGGGGATGGGGGCCCGGCGGCATGGGCATCGTAGCGCCCAGCCCCTTCTACGAGTCGCTGTTCCGGCAGGTTTCGTGCTGTTTTCCAGCCAACTGACTGATCCCATGAGCTTTTCCGGTTTTCGAGCAGGGGCAATAACAGGGGCGGAACAGGGGCGGAACAGCGAAATATCAGGGAGTTCGTTACACAGCCAATCCATCACGTCTGCGGCGGCTCCCTCCGGACGATATTGCTCGCCTTTCATGCGATCACCGGTTTTCCAACAATATAGCGTTCGTAGCCCTGGGGTCTAAATCTGATCAGACCCTCTAAATTCTTCTGAACAATTTCATTGTCTTTTGTTGCTGCGAGGAACTCGTTTGCAGCCTCCAAGAATGCGGTACAGAAGGTGACAGTGCTGATTGCGGACACGGGCTTTACTTCGTCGCCTCCCACACTCAAACTCCCGAACGTAAACTGGTTATTTCCCTTATCCGGAAGAATGAACACGACTCTTCCGAAGCGAGATTTGGGATGACCAAACGTCTGACCTTGATGGAGTACACCACCACGGAGCGCCCAAATATCTTGCGCCGTGAGAGACTGTAATCTTGTCGATAAATACCTTTCGCACCACGCTTCGTAACGAGCCTGCACTCCCCGCCAATAATTGTCGTCACTCGGCTCGAACGTCGCCTTAGAACAGATATCTGGCAATGTCAGAGCGATGGTTATGGCAGCATAGTAGAGACCGGCTTTATGAACCTGCACCATCTCGCGGAGAATGAAATTCAATGGAGAATGTACTCCGTCCGTCATCCGTTTCCCCCTGTTTGGTCGCCCCCATCCGCAGGCCAGTTGAGTAGGTCAAGCGACCCCAGTTGCGCTAGGGATGAGGTAATTTCATCCTCCCAGAATCGCGCCTTTTTGTACTCTATTTGTTCTCATCTGCGGCGAATTCAAGAGGCGGTGCGGCGCAATAGCGCAGCTCCCTAGGAGATCCCGGTCTTCGTCCGGTCGCGGGGGCCGAGGAAGGCGGTGATCACGCCGTGGAGGGTGCGCAACTCCTGCTCGGTGCATTGGGCGCGCTGAAACAGATTGCGCAGATTGCGCGTCATGCTCGGCCGCTTATCGGCGTGGCGCAGAAAGCCGCTCAGGACCAGCGCCTCCTCGAAATGATCGAAGAAGCGCAACAGCTCGGCCTTATTAGCCGGGCGGCTGTGGCCGGTATGCAGGAGCTCGGCGGGCGGCTCGGTTTTGGCGATGAACCACTCATAGCCGAGGATCATGACCGCCTGCGCCAGGTTCAAGGACGAGAAGGCGGGGTTGAGCGGCACGGTCACGACCGTGTCGGCGAGCGCGATGTCGTCGTTGACGAGACCGGTGCGCTCGGGGCCGAACAGGATGCCGCAGGGCTCCTCGGCGGCGAGGAAGCCGCGCATCTCCTCGGCGGCAAGCCGCGGCGTCACCTCGCGCTTGACCATGTAGCGGTCGCGCGCGGTCGAGGCATAGACGTGGCGGAGATCGGCGATCGCGGCGGGGATGTCGGGAAAGAGGCGCGCCTTGTCGAGCACCCGGTCGGCGCCGCTCGCCGCATTGACCGCCCGGTCGGAGGGCCAGCCGTCGCGCGGCCGCACGAGGCGCAGATCGTCGAGGCCGCAATTGAGCATCGCGCGCGCCGCGGTGCCGATATTCTCGCCGAGCTGCGGCTCGACCAGGATGATCGCCGGGCCGCCGCCGGTGACGCCGCCGCGGCTCTTGTCGGTGCCGGCCATCAGCACGGCCCCTTAGAACCGCGGCCGTTCCGGCCGCCACTTTGTTTCGGCAGGACGGGCGAGACGCCCGCGGTCCATTTGCCAGTCCTCATTCCCGGCGCCAGGCGGTGGTGCCGTCGGGCTTGTCTTCGAGGACGACGCCCTCGGCGAGGAGCTCGGCGCGGATATGGTCGGCATCGGCAAAGCGGCGCTCCTTGCGGGCGCGGGCGCGCTCGGCGATGCGCGTCTCGATTTCGGTTGTTTCGGCATCCGACGCGCCGCGCAGCCAGGCGGCGGGGTCGCCTTCCAGAATACCCATCAGCATGCCCGCGGCGCGCAGCTGAGCCTGAAGCCGGCCGCGCTCCGCATCGTTTGTGGCCCGGTTGATCGCACCGGCAAGTTCGTGCAATTGCGCGATCGCGAGCGGCGCGTTGAGGTCGTCTTCGAGCGCATCCTGCACCGCGCCGGGTACGGCTACGGCTGCCTCTCCGGAACGGTCACCCGGCAGATCGAGCGCGCGGTAGAAGCGGTCGAGCGCGGCGCGAGCCTGCGAAAGTTTTTGCGCTGTCCAATCGAGCGGGTCACCGTAATGCGTCGAGAGAAGAGCGAGGCGGATCGCCTCGCCCGGCGCGTTCGCGAGGATGTCGCGCACCGTCGTGATGTTGCCGAGCGATTTCGACATTTTGACGCCATCGACGGTCAGCATCTCGTTGTGCATCCAGACCCGCGCGAAGGGGTGACCCGAATGCGCGCTTTCGCTCTGCGCAATCTCGTTCTCGTGGTGCGGGAAGATGAGGTCGAGCCCGCCGCCATGGATGTCGAAGGTTTCGCCGAGCTCGCTCTCGCTCATCGCCGAGCATTCGATATGCCAGCCCGGCCGGCCGCGCCCCCACGGGCTGTCCCAGCCCGGCTGGTCGGGGGTCGAGGGCTTCCACAGCACAAAATCGCCGGGGTCGCGCTTATAAGGCGCGATCTCGACTCGGGCGCCGGCGATCATCTCGTCGCGGCTGCGGCGCGCGAGCTTGCCATAGCTGGGCCAGGAGGCCACCGCGAACAGCACATGCCCCTCGGCGGCATAGGCGTGCCCCGCCGCGATCAGCCGCTCGATCAGCGCGATCATCTGCGGGATGTAGGCCGTGGCGCGCGGCTCGATATCGGGCGGCAAGGCGCCGAGCGCCGCCATGTCGGCGTGGAACTCGGCGGTGGTGCGCCGGGTCAGCGCCTCGATCGCCTCGCCGGTCTCGCGCGCGGCGGCGATGATCTTGTCCTCGACATCGGTGATGTTGCGGACATAACGGACATGCTCGGCGCCGTAGCTGTGGCGCAAGACGCGGTAGAGCAGGTCGAAAGCGACGACGGCGCGGCCATTGCCGATATGCGCGAGGTCGTAGACGGTCGGGCCGCAGACATACATCCTGACCAGCCCGGGATCGATCGGCTCGAACGGCTCCTTGCGGCGGGTCAGCGAGTTGTACAGGACAAGCGGCATCAGACGGCAGATCGCGGCGGTTTCGGCCAGGACTGTTTCAGATAGGGCTCATTGATGCGCCGATCAATCAACCCGGTCCAGGAATACCCCGCCGCTGAGAGGGCGCGTCCTGGTCCGGCTGCCCCGCCTTCCGCCGGGGCGATGGCGCTGCTGGGGTCGCGGCGGTTCGGGCCGCTCTTTGCGACGCAATTCCTGTCGGCCTTCAACGACAACGCGCTGAAGAATGCGCTGGTTTTGATGATCGCTTACCGCGCCGACGCGGCGGGCGCGCTCTCGGCGGGGCTCTTGATCCCGCTCGCCGGCGGGCTTTTCATCCTGCCGTTCTTTTTGTGCTCGGCGAGCGCCGGGGCATTGGCGGATCGGAGCGACAAGGCGCGCCTCATCCGCATCATCAAGCTGATCGAGATCGCGGTCATGGCGGTAGCGGCAGCCGGGGTCATTGGCGGCAGCGCCATGCTGCTGCTCGCGCTGCTGTTCGTCATGGGGGTCGAGGCGGCATTCTTCGGACCGATCAAATACGCGATCCTGCCGGACCTGTTGGCGCCCGACGAACTGCTGCTGGGCAACGCGCTGGTCGAGGCCGGGACGTTCCTCGCAATCCTGTTCGGCACGATCGCCGGCATGCTGATCGCGACCGGAAATGGCGAGATCACGGTGGCGGTGCTGATCATTGGCGTAGCGGTCGCCGCCTGGGGCATCAGCCTCGCGATCCCGCCGATCCGCCCGGCGGCGTCCCCTGCCCGCTTCCAGTGGAATTTCGCGGCCGCGACAGCACAGGCGGTGAGGCAGGCGGCAGAGCGGCCGGTCCCCTTCCGGGCGATGCTCGGCATATCGTGGTTCTGGCTCGCGGGCGCGCTGTACCTGTCGCAATTCCCAACTTACGTGCGCTTTGTGCTCGGCAGCGAGGAGGCGGTCGTGACGCTGTTTCTCGCGGTCTTCTCGGTCGGAGTGGGCGCGGGATCGATGCTGTGCAACCGGCTCCTGCGCGGCCGGGTCAGCGCGCGCACCGTGCCGTGGGGGATGCTGGGGCTCGCGCTGTTCTCGATCGATCTCTGCCTGGCGAGCCCGGACGCATCGGCGGGTGCGGCACTGACGATGATCGGTGGGTTTCTGGCGCAGCCGGCGAGTTGGCGGATCCTCGCCGATTTGTTCGGGATCGCGGCGTCGGGCGGCGCCTTTATCCTGCCGCTCTACACGCTTCTGCAGACCGGCAGCGATGAAGCGCGCCGGGCGCAGACGATCGGCGCGAACAACATCGTCAATGCCGCCGCGATGGTGCTGTCGGCAGTGGTGACAATGGCGCTCGTCGCTGCCGGGGTCAGCGTGCCGGGGCTGTTTCTGCTGACCGGGATCGCAAGCCTCGGCGTCGCGGCATTGTTCTGGCGGATGGCACCGGGGCTCTCCGCCGCGACCGAAGCTGCGCGAATAGAGGTCTAGCGGCCGAGTTCCTCGGGATCGGGTTCTTCCTGCATCAGGATCTCGTAGACGGCGCCGGCGGCGCCGACCCGGCCGTGGCGTAGTTCAGTGCCGATCTGGTCGTCGGCCGTCGCCCAGGTAAAGCCTTCGAGGACCTCGGCCGCGCTGGCTCCGGTCGCGAGGATGCGGGTAATGACGCCATCATCGAGACGACCGCAGATCTCGACGATTTCGGAAGCAGTGGCGGGGCGCAAAAGGACGCTCATCGAAACACCTCCTCCGTTGCCGGGGAAACGGCAACGCGGCGGCTTTGTCCCCGCGATCTGCCCCCGCGGAGCCCGCTATCCATTAGCCTATTGGTTGGCAGAAATCGGTCGCTTTTCGCCCGCGTTCCGGCATATTGGGCCGGACGGCCGCGAGCATCCCGGCCGAAGAAGAAGCCCAGAACGGGCTCGCATCGAACACACAGGGAGGAAAAATTGGCGACCACCCCGTATACCCGCCGCACCGTTTTGCAGGGCGCCGCCGCAGCTGGCGCCACCGCCGCGCTCGCTGCGCCGTTTGTGCACGGCGCCTATGCCGCCGGGCAGCTGCGCCTCGGCTTCTGGGACCATTGGGTCCCCGGTGCGAACGATACGCTGACCAAGCTCTGCAAGGATTGGGGCGAGAAGGAAAAGGTCGATGTCCAGATCGACTACATCACCTCGCAAGGCGACAAATTGCTGCTGACCGGCGCCGCCGAAGCGCAGGCGCGCTCGGGGCACGACATGCTGACCTTCCTAGCGTGGGCGGGCGCCGCGCAGGCGGACGCACTGGCGCCGCTCGACGATGTCATGGGCGAGCTGATCAAGGTCAATGGCGAGGTGCCGGAAGGCATCACGACCGTCGCCAAGCAGAACGGTCATTGGATCGCGGTGCCGGCGCCGGTCGGCAGCCCGACGCTGCCGCCTTGCGCGCGCATCGACTACTTCAAGCAATATGTCGCGCTCGACTTGACGCAGATGTACCCGGCCGGCGCGCCGCCGGACAAAGAACTGTCCGACAAGTGGACCTGGGAGAACTTTCTCGTCGCCGCCGAGAAATGCCAGAAAGGCGGACACGCCTTCGGCATGCCGATCGGCGTCACGAACGACTCGGTGGGCTGGTGCTACGCGGTGTTGCGCGCGCATGGTGCGCAGATGACCGACAAGGACGGCAAGGTCACGGTTAAGTCGGACGCGACACGGCAGGTGCTCGAATGGTTCAAGAAGCTGGTGCCGTTCCTGCCCGACGGCGTCTTTGCCTGGGACGATGCATCGAACAACAAGGCGCTGATCTCGGGTCAGGCGGCGCTGATCATGAACCCACCCTCGGCCTGGGCGGTCGCGGTGCGCGATGCGCGGCCTGTCGCCGAGCAGCTCTGGACGTTCCCGACGCCAAAGGGACCAAAAGGCCGTTTCGATGCCGCGGTGCCGTTCTTCTGGGGCGTTTGGAGCTTCTCGAAGAACATCCCGGCGGCCAAGGCGCTCCTGACGCATCTCTGCCAGCGCTCCTCGGTCGAGCAGACCGTCGCGGCGAGCCATGGCTACGACATCCCGCAATTCGAGAAATTGCATGATTTCAAGACCTGGGCGGTCGAAGAACCGCCCAAGGGCACGATCTACAACTACCCGCCGCGCGGCGACGTGCAGGTGGTGATCCCCTACGGCGAGTCGCCGACAAAGATCGCGAACCAGATCTACGCGCAGGCGACATTGCCGAAGATGATCGCGCAATGCACCCAGCAGGGCAAAACGGTCGAGCAGGCAATGGATTGGGCCGCTAGCGAACTCGAAGGGTTCAGCCGGGGCTAGAGAGAATAGGGCTAACGGCCGCTTCTCCGGAGGCGGTCCGCGCATTGCGACCCGTGGCCGCTCTTTGGGCGGGCACGGGTCTTTTTTTGCCCCAAACGCGCCGGATTCATGCTAACCGCACAACCCCCCGGGAGTGCGAGGCGCCAATGCGCCGCCCGCGCACCCATCACAACGATCGGGCGTGAGGACACGTATGGCTAAAAAGACGATGACCCGCCGCCGGGTGCTCGGAACGGCGGCCGGTGCGGCGACGGTTTTTGCGACGGCGCCCTTTGTGCACGGCGCGCATGCCGCCGGCCAGCTTCGCGTCGCGTTCTGGGACCATTGGGTGCCGGGCGCGAACGACGCGATGACCAAGCTGTGCAAGGCATGGGCGGACAAGGAAAAGGTCGATCTGCAGATCGATTTCGTCACCTCGCAGGGCGACAAGCTGATGCTGACCGCCGCCGCCGAGGCGCAAGCCCGTTCGGGTCACGACATGATCACGCTGCCGCTG
>JBKOVT010000264.1:0-9948 GCA_046724035.1 Pseudomonadota bacterium
GCAGCATGCTCGCGCGGCGGCTCCATATACTTGCCGTCAAGCCAGACATACTGGTCGCGCTCCCAGCCCCAATGTCCCGGGACCCACACCATCCGGGGGCCGGGCGGCGGCGGCAGGGTTTCGACGCGCGGCGCGGGCGGCGGGGTCGGCGCGATGATTGTCGTCGATACCGTGCTGCCGGCGCTCGGCGCTGGCATTTCCGTCGTGATCGTCCGCTTCTCGATTGTCGTGGTCGTCGAGGTTTGGGCAAAGGCCGGCGCGGTGAACAGCAGAACTGCCCCGGCGGCGACGAGTAGACCCCTCATCCTCTCACCCTCCATGACTCGCGCGCCGCATGCTGCGGCGCATCCATCGCTATCAACAGGGTGGCGGCCCCGATCATTCCGCCTTTGTCGCGCCTGGTTTAGCGCCGCGATCAATGACGCCGCGGCGGCTCGATCGGCATTGTCGCGATGCTGGTCCAGGCGACCGGCGCGCCGGCTTTCTCGGCGGCCTGCGCCGGCGGCAGTTTCGCGTCCCAATGCGCGGCGAGAAAGCGCCGTCCGCTGACCGCTTGCGCGGCATCCGACACGAGCCAGACGAGCGGCGGCGCCATGACGTCCGGCTGGATCATCTCCTGCCGGTCGAACCCGGCTTCGTTCGGCACCATCGGCGTGTTTGTGACCCCGCCCGGCACCAGCACATTGACGGTGATGCCGCTGCCCTCGAGATCCTTCGCCATGATCGCCGAGAAGGCTTCGAGCGCCGCCTTCGACGGCCCGTAGGTTGGCGAGCCCGAGCGGATCATCGTGCCGAGGCTCGTCGTGACATTGACGATCCGGCCCCATTTGCGCTCGCGCATCTCCGGCACGACAGCCTGCGCCAACAGCAGCGGCGCCGTCGTGTGCACGGCGACGAAGTTGCGCCACTGATCGGCGGTGATGTCCCAAAACCGCAGCGGCTGCGGCAAATTGCCCGGCCGCAATGTCGCCTGCCCGACCCCGGCATTGTTGACCAGAATGTCGATCGCGCCAAAACGCCCACGCGCCTGCCCGACAATGTCGGAAATCGCCGCATCGCGGCTCAGATCGGCCTCGATCGTCAGCAGGTTCGCGTCCCGGCTCTGCTCGCGCGCCGCGGCCGTCAACGCATTCAGCCCGTCGCGCGTGCGGTCGACCGCCGCAACCCGGATGCCCGCTTCGAGCAAGCCCTTCACGAGCGCGCGCCCGATGCCGCCCGCCGCCCCCGTCACGATCGCCGTCCGTTGCTTGTCGCTCATCCCGTCCTCCCGCCGATGATCCCGTCCCGTAGGGCGGAATAGCGTAGCGCATTCCGCCGCGGCCGGCTCGTCCCGAGCGCGTGGGCGGAACGCCTTTTATCGCCCGGCAAGCCTGCACCCAGATCCCTCGCCTTCGCCTTGCGCCCGTGCTTCATTAGAGCCGCGCCATGTAGGCGAAGGGTATCGGAAAATGGCAACGAAGACCTGGATCGACGGCACCGACAATTGGAATAACCCGATCGATTGGAGCCCCACAGGGGTGCCGGGCACGGGCGATGACGCGGTCATCCCCTTTGGCACGGTGTCGCTGACCACGCCCGTTACGGTCGGTTCGATCTCGCTGACGAACGCCTCGGCCTCCCTGGGGATCGCCGATCCCGGCGGCACCGACGCGGTGACCGGCAACTTCAACAACAGCGGTACGGTCAACGTCGATTACCGGACTTCCTCAACTAGTACGCCGATGGGCGGAGGTAGTACGCTGACAATCGGCGGCATGCTGACCAACGCCAATAGCGGCATATTCAATATTGGCTACGGCAATATTGCCGCGGCCACGACGGTGACGGCAGCCGGATTGTCGAATGCCGGCACAATCAATCTCACCGGCAGCGGCTCGGTCCAGGCAACCCTCGACATCACCGACCCAGCGCCGACGACCCTAACCGGAAGCCTGTCCCTGTATCAATCGACGCTTGTCGCATTCGGCAGTGGCAGCATCACTGGCATCGCCAGCGGCGCGACGCTCGCGATCATCTTAGGCGGCGCTCGCGTGGCGATCGCCGGCAATACCGGATCGAACAGCGCTCTGACCCAGCTCTCCAGCAACGCGGGCACGTTGGAGCTTTACCAAACAACGCCCCTAACCACCGACCCCGGCGTCAACTTATCGAACAGCGGCAGCGTCTCGCTTAACGGCGGCACACTAGCGCTTGGCGGCGTGCTCACCAACAGTGGCGTATTTACGGTGGGCAACAACTCGAATATCGCGACCACGTTCAGCGCGGCTGGCTTCAGCAACACCGGAACGTTCGATGTCACCGTGTATGCCGGTTCCTTCGGTTCCCCCTTTCCGGCCAGCGCCACCTTCGGCGGATCGGCGCCGTCAACGATAACCGGCCATATCCGCTTGTTCGGCAATGCGTCGATGCAATTCACCGGCGGCGGCACGATCAACTCGATCGCCAGCGAGGCGAGCCTGGAACTCGACACCTGGGTAGGCTCTCAGCCTCAGCTGACAGGGATATCGGGGCTGACGAATAACGCCGGCACGCTGAATTTTGACGCGACCAACCCGGGCCGGGGTTGGTATGGCGGCATGAACCTCTCTTTCAACAATACGATCACCAACACCGGAACGCTCAACTACGGAACTTTGCTCGTCAACAACGGGAACGACCTGGTCACGATGGCCGGTCTCACAAACACTGGCAATCTGGTCATGCAGGGAGGACAGACCAGCACAGTAACGCTGAACATTCTCGGAGCAGCCCCGAGCACATTGACAGGCGATAACTACATCGCGAACAACGCGGTCCTGCAATATGGCAGCGGATCCATCACCGCCATCGGTTCGGGTGCGGTACTGGACCTGAACGGTAGTGGGCGCGTCGGACTGAATGGTCAGGGCGGCAACAGCGCGCTGACGCATCTGTCCAGCAATGCCGGCGGCCTGCACATCGCCATCAGCGGCGGCATCGTAACCGACACCTTTTTCTCCAACACCAACTTTGTTCAGATTGATCAAGGCGTCCTCGCTCTGGGAGGTGCGCTGGTCAACACCGCAATCTTCCAGGTAAGGGGAGGAACGGTAAGCGCTGCCGGCGTCAACAACCTCGGCACGCTCACGATCGGTAACTTTGGAGCTGCGACTCTCAACGCCGGCAATGAGTTCCGCCAGACCAGCGGCAGCACGACGGTGAATGGCGGCTCATTGTCCGCCCAGCAGGTCAACATTACAGGCGGAAGTCTCGTCTTTGCGACGCCGCTGACCAGTGCTGCGGGTACCGGCCCGATCACATTGAGCCACGGCAGTCTCGTCGAGTTCGCGACAACGGTCGACGGCAGCGAGCAGGCCGGCTTCGGGGGCCCTGGCACGATCCAGCTCGATGACGGCTTCCATTTCGCCGGCACGATTTTCCATTTCACCAACCCCGGCGAGCAGGTCGATATCCGCAACCTCAGCGACGCGAACCATGACGCGCATACGAGCTTCAACTTCGCGACCGACCAGCTGACAGTCTTCGGCGACAACGGTTCGGTGACATTGCAGCTCGACGCCGAGAATTACAGCGGCGTCAGCTGGTCGGCGCAGCAGGATACGATCGGCGGCACCCTCGTCACCGCCAGCTTCGCTCCGGGCTCGCAATACCTGTTCTTCGCGGCCGGCCAACCGATCAATGTCGTGCCGACAGGCGACCCGCCCAACCCGCCGCCGCCCGCGCCGGGCAATTTCAACCTCGAGCTCGTCGTGAATTTGACGGGCACCGGCAGCTTCGCCACGGCGCCCGGCTATCAGGGCGTCGCGATCCGCTCCGCGGACGGCCACACGCTGACATTGCTGCACGGCGATTACGGCGCGGTCGACAACGGCGCCGGCAACACGATCTTTCTCGGCGACGGCTCGGAGTCGATCGGCGGCGCGATTGGCGACACGATTCTCGGCGGCAGCGGCCCGAACCAGTTCCTCGACGGGCATGTCGGCCACCAGTCGATCACCGGCGGCAATGCCGGCAACGAGACGATCTGGGGCGCGCTGACCGATACGGTTCGCGGCGGCAGCGGCGGCAACGAGACGATCGACGGTGTTGCCGGCGATACGATCATCGGCAGCAGCGGCGCCAATGTCTTTATCAACGCTACGAGCGGCAATGAATCGGTGCTCGGCGGCAATGCCGGTAACGACTCGATCTGGACCGCCGCCGGCGACACGATCCATGGCGGCAACAACAACGAGACCGTCGGCGGTGTCGCCGGTGTGACGATGCTCGGCGGCAGCGGCGGCGACCAGTTCTTCGATGCCTCACAAGGCCATCAATCCGTGCTCGGCGGCAGCGGCGGCAACGAGACGATCTGGGGCGCCGCCACCGACACGGTGCGGGGCGGCAGCGGCGGCAACGAGACGATCGGCGGCGTCGCCGGCGATACGATCTTCGGCGGCAGCGGCGCCAATATCTTTATCAATGCGACCGGCGGCAGCCAGTCGATCGTCGGCGGCACGGCCGGCAATCTGACGGTCTGGGCCGGCGCCGGCGACACGATCCGCGGCGGCTCGGACAACGAGACGATCGGCGGCGTTCCGAACGACACGGTGATCGGCGGCAGCGGCGGCAACCAGTTCATCGACGGTTCCCAGGGTCACCAATCAATAACCGGCGGGACCGGCGGCAACAAGACGATCTGGGGCGCCACCACCGACACGATCACCGGCGGCAGCGCTGGGAACGAGACGATCGGCGCCGTCGCCTTCGAGACGATCCTCGGCGGCGCCGCCAACACGTTTATCAATGCGACCGGCGGTAGTGATTCGATCGTCGCCGGCGCCGGCAACACAACCGTGTGGGGCGGCGCTCATGACACGGTCCAGGGCGTCTCGGGCGGCGGCACGGCGCTGATCGGATTTGCCGGCGGCAACGAGACCTTTTGGGATGACGGCGCGACAACCGGCCGCCAGGACTCGATCTCCACCTTTAATCAGAGCGCCGGCGACCGCATCTCGCTGAACGCTGCTACGGACATGCCGAGCACTGTCGTCGCGACCGCCACGACAGATGGCGGCGGCAATGTGGTGATGCACCTGCATGACGGCTCGTCGATCACCTTGATCGGCATCACTCAGGCGCAGCTCACGGCCGGCTATTTAACGACGCATTAGGAGGAGACCTGCAACATGCCGCGGGTGCGCGAAATCGAGGATGATGGTGGCGATCCGATCCTGAAGGAAGAGTTCGCCAAAGAGCGCGAGGCGTTCGGCGACGTGTTGAACACGACCAAGATCATGGCGCATTGCCCGCCGGTTCTGCGCGCCGTCAAGGCGCTCGGCGCCGCGATCTCGCAATCGCGCCAATTACCGAAGGGGCTCGTCCCGCTCGTCTCCTTGCGCGTCGCCTCGATCAACGGCTGCCCGTTCTGAATCGACATCAATTCCCTCCGTGTGAGGGAGGATGGCGGCGACGAACGGTTGGCGGCGGTACCGAGTTGGCGCGACAGCGCGCTGTTCAGCGAGGCCGAGCGTGTCGCGCTCGACTATGCCGAGCGCATGACAATCACCGGCCAGAAGGTCGATGACGCACTGTTCGAGCAGCTCAAGCGGCATTACAACGAGGCTCAGATCGTCGAATTGACGGCGGCGATTGCGCTCGAAAACTTCCGCAGCAAGTTCAACCCGGCGCTCGGCATCGAAGCGCAAGGCTTCTGCCTAATCCCGCAGCGCTAGGTAGAAGCAAAACTTAGGTCCCGGCGCAGGCCGGGACCCAAGCCTTTTGCATACCAGCGAGGCTCGCTACCATTCCGTGGCAATATCGGCCAGTCAGGAGGACGCTGCCATGCCCGAGCCGCGCACCGTCACGGTCTATATCGATTACAAGAGCCCCTACGCCTATCTCGCAAAGGATCCCGCCTACGAGCTCGCGCGCGATTTCCCGGTCCGCCTCGATTGGCTGCCCTATCGGCTCGACATCCCAAGCTTTCTCGGCTCGGCCCGCCTCGATGAGAGCGGCCGCGTCGTCGAGGAGCACCGCAACGCGCATCAATGGCGCCGCGTCAAATACAGCTATATGGATTGCCGGCGCCAAGCGCGCAAAGCCGACCTCGTGATCCGCGGCACGCAAAAGATCTGGGATTCCTCGCTCGCGCTGATCGGTATGCTGTACGCCAAGCGCCAGGGCGACGCCGTGCTCCGGCGCTATCACGACATGACGTTCGAGCGCTTCTGGAAGCGCGAGCTCGACATCGAGGACCCGGCGATCATGACCGCTGTCCTCGCCGAGGCCGGAGCCGACACCTCCGGCGTTGCCGCCTTTCTCGAGGGCGAGGGCCGCGCCGACCTCGAACGTCTTTGCGGCGAGGCCGAGGAGCAGGGCGTTTTCGGTGTGCCGAGTTTCATCCTGGACGGCGAATTGTTCTGGGGCCGCGAGCACCTGCCCGATATTCGCGAGAGGCTCGCCGCCCCGCCCGTGACAAGGGCCTCGTAAATGCCCGTCTCGATCCGCCCGCTGCATCCGGTGTTTGTCGGCGAGGTCGCCGGCATCGATTGCCGCCGCTCGCTCAATGCAGACCAGGTTGCCGCGATCGAAGCCGGGATGGGCCGCTATGCCGTGCTGGTGTTTCGCGAGCAGTTCGTCACCGATGACGAGCAGCTCGCCTTTACCCGGCATTTTGGCGAGCTGGAGGCCTACCGCACGCCGGGCCACGTCCGCCGCCGCGACGAGCAGCGGCTCGGCCCCGGCATGGCCGATTTCTCGAACCTCGATAAATCGGGCAACATCATGCCGGCCGACGACCGCGTCTGGTTCTTCAAGCTCGCCGACCGCCTCTGGCATTCCGACAGCTCGTTCCGTCCGGTGCCGGCGAAATATTCGCTACTCTCTGCACGCGTGCTCCCCTCCTGGGGCGGCAATACCGAATTCGCCGATATGCGCGCCGCCTACGATGCGCTCGACCGGCGCACCAAGGACGAAATCGACGACCTCGTCTGTCTCCATTCGCTGATCTATTCGCGCGCCGCGATCGGCTTCACCGAATTGAGCGACGAGGAGATGGCCGCGTTCACGCCGGTGCGCCAGCGCCTCGTGCGCACCCATCCCGTCACCGGACGCAAATCGCTGTTCCTTTCGGCGCATGCCGGCGCGATCGAGGGCTGGACAATCCCCGAGGCGCGCATGTTCCTGCGCGATCTGATGGAACACGCGACGCAGCCCGACTTCGTCTATTCCCATCCCTGGCGGCCGGGCGATCTCGTCATTTGGGACAACCGCCAGACGATGCACCGTGCCCGCCGCTTTGACGACCGCAATGAGATCCGCGACATGCGCCGCACGACCCTCGCCGGCGATACGCCGACAATCGAGCAGGCGCCGTGATTCAAAGGACAAGATCATGAGCGACGAACTGCCGACCGCCGCACGAATTGCCGATCCCGGCATCCGCGCCCTCTACCGCCAAGAAAACCGCTGGCAGGCCTGGCTCGATGTCGAGGTCGCGCTGGCGCGCGCGCAGGCCGAGCTCAAAATCATCCCGCAAGAGGCCGCCGACGCGATCGCACGGGCAGCGCGCCTCGACCGCCTCGACCGCAAGCGCATCGACAAAGGCTTCGCACGCACCGGCCACACGATCGTGCCGCTTGTCTGGGAATTGGCGCGGGTCGTCGGCGAGCCGCATGGCGGCTGGGTACATTGGGGCGCGACGACGCAGAACATCACCCAGACCGGCGACCTCCTCGTCTTGCGCCAGGCGCATCATATTTTTCTGAAGCTGATCGCCGACGCGCTGCTTGCGGCTGCCGATCTGGCCGAGCGCGGCGCGGACATGCCGATCCCCGGCCGCACGCACGGCCAGCACGCGGTGCCGGCGACCTTCGGCTACAAGCCGGCGGTGTGGATCGACGAGCTGATCCGTCATGTCGACCGCTTCCGCCAGGCGGCGCCGCGCATTTTTGTGGCGATGCTGGGCGGTGGCGCCGGCACGTTCGCCTCGCTCGGGCAACAGGGGCCGGCGGTGCAGGCCGGCATGGGCCGGCATCTCGGCATGCAGCCGATGACGATCCCGTCGCGCGCGCTCGGCGATCATCTCGCCGAGAACATCTGTCTGCTCGGCATGCTGGCCGCGACCTGCGCCAAGATCGGCCGTGAGATCTACACGCTGATGAAGACCGAGTTCGGCGAAGTCGAGGAACCGGTGCCGCCCGGCACCGTCGGCAGCTCGACGATGCCGCAGAAGCGCAACCCGAAACTGTGCCAGGACATCATCGCCGCCGCGGCCGAGGTGCGCTCTTGCGTGCCGGTGGCTTTGGAGGCGATGCAGACCGAGCACGAGGCCGACCGCACCACCAGCGTGATGATGGACGCCGCCGAAGCGCGCACCTGCATCGCGACCGGCGACATGCTGAGCCGCCTCGCCGAGGTGCTGCGCGGGCTGCGCCTCGACCCGGAGCGCATGCGCCAGAACCTCGATCTCGGCGGCGGGCTCATCATGGCCGAGGCCGTGATGCTGAACCTCGGCAAGACGATCGGCCGCCAGCATGCGCACGACGTCGTCTATGACGCGGCGCAGGCGGCGTTTGTCGAGGGCAAATCCTTCGGCATGCTGCTTGCCGCCGATCCGCGCGTGACCGCGCACCTCTCGGTCCAGCAGATCGAGGCGCTCCTCGACCCGGCCGGCTATACCGGCCTCTGCGCCGAGATGGCGCGCGATGCCGCCGCTCGTGCCCGCACCCTCGCCGGAGAGATCTCCGATGCTTAGCCGAATATCCGGTCGCCCTGCTCGTCGATGATCTGCTTGGCCTTGACGATCGAATAGGCGATCGCCTCCTCATGGCTCGAATGCGTTTCGGCGCGCACGAAGCGGTGCTCCTTCACCTCGCCGCCGATCTCCTTCTCGATGACACCGGCGGTCTGGTACTGCCCGAGCCGCGGAAACGGACTCGGCCGGATGCGGTAGCCGTTGTATTCGACCGGATCCTCTTCGGGAGGCGCAGCCGCACTGCCGCCGAACAGGCGGGCTAAAAAACCTCTGAGCATCGCCGCCTCCCCCTATCCCAGATAACCGCCGCCATTGACGTGCAGGACTTGACCGGTCGTGAAGCACGCCTCGTCCGACGCCAAGAACACCGCGGTGCGCGCAATATCCTCGGGCTGCGCGATGCGGCCCAAGGGGATCGTCTGCGCCATCCCGGCGATCTCCTCCTCGCTGCTGCCATAGCGCGGCTGCGCCGTGTCGGTGAGGCCCGGCGCAATCGCGTTGACCCGAATGCGGTGCGGCGCCAGCTCCAGCGCCATCTGACGCGTCAGCGATACGACGCCGCCCTTGCTGGCGCAGTAATGCGCGCCGCGTGGCGAGCCGCGATAGGCCGCGCCCGACGTCAGATTGATGATGGCGCCGGGCCGCCCGCCCGTCACCATCCGCTTCGCGACGGCCTGGGCGCAGAAGCACGAGCCCTTCAGATTAATGTCGAGCACGTAATCCCAATCGCTCTCGCGGAGCTCGAGAAACGGCACGCGCGGAAACACCCCGGCATTGTTGACGAGCACGTCTATCGGGCCGAGCTCCTCCTCGACCGCTGCCACCATCGTCTCGACCTCGCCGAGCCGGCCCATATCGGCCCGCACGGCCAGCGCGCGCCGGCCGGCGGCGCGGACCGCATCGGCGGTGCGCTTCGCGGCCGCCTCGTCGTCGAGCCAGTTAATCGCGACATCGGCCCCTGCCGCGGCGCAGCCTAGCGCGATCGCCCGCCCGATCCCCTGCTGCGCCCCGGTCACCAGAACGATCTTGCCGGATAAGTCCATTTGCGCCCCCAGATCGGCAAAGGATTATGATGCGTCAGATCCGGGAGGAGATACCGCATGGGCATGCTGGTCAACGGCACGTGGTTCGACGACGACCCGCCGGCGGGTACTGGCGGCCAGTTTCTGCGGCCGGACTCGGTCTTTCGCGACCGGGTGACGCGCGACGGCTCCTCCGGCTTCAAGGCCGAG
>JBKOVT010000116.1:0-9403 GCA_046724035.1 Pseudomonadota bacterium
TTGTCGACAAGCGGCGAGGCGGCAATCGCCCAGGCCAGCGCATGTTCGCGCCCGCCCGACCCGACGACAAGCACCCGCATCGCTCTTGCTCCCCGGCTCCGGTAATATAGGGCGATGAACGACCAGCCACTCGACGCGGCAACCGCCTGGGGCGAACCCGCACGAGCGAACCTGCCCGAGTATACCGTCTCCGAGCTGTCGCAGGCATTGAAGCGCTCGGTCGAGGAGAATTTTTCGCATGTCCGGGTGCGGGGCGAGATCTCGGGCTACAAGAGGCATAGTTCCGGCCATTGCTATCTGGTCCTGAAAGATGCAGACGCCGCCCTCGACGCGGTGTGCTGGCGCCAGACTGCGATCCGGCTGCCGATCAAGCCCGAAGATGGCATGGAGGTCGTCTGCATCGGGCGGTTGACCACCTATCCCGGCCGCTCGAAATACCAGCTCGTCATCGATTCGATCGCGCTGGCCGGCATCGGCGCGCTCCTCCGGATACTCGAAGAGCGCCGACAGCGCCTTGCCGCCGAGGGGCTGTTCGCCGCCGAGCGCAAGAAGAAATTGCCGTTCTTGCCGGAGGTCATCGGCATCGTGACCTCGCCGACCGGCGCCGTCATTCGCGACATCCTGCATCGCCTTGCCGACCGTTTCCCGCGCCGCGTGCTGCTCTGGCCGGTCGCGGTGCAGGGGGAGGGGGCGGCCGCCCAGATCGCCGCGGGCATCCAAGGCTTCAATCGCCTCGCTGCTGGCGGGCAGGTACCGCGCCCCGATTTGCTGATCGTCGCGCGCGGCGGCGGCAGTCTCGAAGACCTGATGCCGTTTAACGAAGAGATCGTCGTCCGCGCCGCTGCGGCCTCTGGCATCCCGTTGATCTCGGCCGTGGGACACGAGACCGACACCACGCTGATCGATCATGCGAGCGACCGCCGCGCCCCGACACCGACCGCGGCGGCGGAAATTGCGGTGCCGGTGCGCCTCGACCTGATCGGCGAGATCAATACGAAGACCGCGCGTCTCACGGGTGGGCTTTCGCGGCTGTTCACCAGCCACCGGCAGAACCTCGCCGGTCTCGCGCGCGGCCTGCCCGATCCGCAGGATCTGCTTGGCGCCGCGATGCAGCGACTCGACGATCGGACCGAGCGGCTGCGCCTCGCGATCGATGGCCGGTTTGCCGCCATCCGGCAGCGGCTTGAGCTTGCCGCGGCGCGGCTGCGCCCCGCGGCGCTGGCTGCGGATATCCGCCGCGCGCGCGACCGGCTCCGCGATGTCGAGCCGCGTCTCGCCGCCGGAATGATCCGCGCGCTTGCCGCGAAGCACGATGCGCTCGACAATTTCGCCGGCCGTCTCACGACTCATTCCGAGCGGCACGAGAGCCTCTTGGCGCGCGGCTATGTCGTCGTGCGCGACGCCGCCGAAAAGGTTGTCACCGACGCGATCAAGGTCCGGCCCAACACGGCGCTCGAGCTCGAATTCTATGACGGCAAGGTCGGCGCGATTGCCGGCGGTTCCCGCCGGCCTGTGAAGCGCACCGTGCCGCCGATCGGGCAGGGCGATCTTTTCAAGGAGCCGTAGCCGATGCGCCCTTCCGGCCGTACTCCCGAGGCGATGCGCGCCGTCATTCTGGAGCCGGGCGTCGCGAAATACGCCGAGGGTTCCTGCCTCGCCCGCTTCGGCGACACGCACGTGCTGTGCATGGCCACCGTCGAGGAGCGCGTGCCGCCGTTTCTGCGCAATACCGGGCGCGGCTGGGTCACTGCCGAATACGGCATGCTGCCGCGCTCCACCCATACCCGCACCGATCGCGAAGCGGCCCGCGGGCGACAGAGCGGCCGCACGCAGGAGATCCAACGGCTGATCGGACGCAGCCTGCGGGCAGTGACCGATCTTGCTGCGCTCGGCGAGCGGCAGGTCCGCATCGACTGCGATGTATTACAAGCGGATGGCGGCACCCGGACCGCCGCGATTACCGGCAGCTATGTCGCGCTGCATCAGGCATTGGCGAAATTCGTCGCGGCGGGGCTGCTGGCCGCGCTGCCCCTCAATGACAGCGTGGCCGCGGTGTCGTGCGGCGTGGTCGAAGGTATGCCGGTGCTCGATCTTGACTACGCCGAGGACTCGACGGCCGAGACCGACGCCAATTTCGTGCTGACCGGCTCCGGCGGTATCGTCGAGATCCAGGCGACCGCCGAGGCGGCGCCTTTCGACGAGGCGAGCTTCACCCGCATGCTCGCGCTCGCCCGTGCCGGCATCAGCGATTTGACGCGGCAGCAGCGCGCCGCACTCGGGCTCTGAGCCGCATGCCGCGCAAGATCCAGCCGGGCGAGCAGCTGGTTATCGCCAGCCATAACTCGGGCAAGATCGAGGAAATCGGCGCGTTGCTTGAGCCGTATCGAGTCGAGGCGGTCGGCGCCGACACGCTCGGTCTGCCGGAGCCTGAAGAGACGGAGACCACGTTCGAGGGCAATGCCGCTCTGAAGGCGCATGCCGCCGCGAAAGCGAGCGGTCTCCCGGCGCTCGCCGACGATTCCGGGCTCGTTGTGCCCGCTTTGGGCGGCGCGCCTGGCATCTATTCCGCGCGCTGGGCCGGTCCGACGAAGGATTTCCGCATCGCGATGGACCGGGTGCATCAGGAACTTGGAGACAAGGAGCGGCACGCCCATTTCGTCGCCGTGTTGGCGCTGGTCTGGCCCAATGGTGAGGAGGCGCTGTTCCGCGGCGAGGTTTATGGCCGGTTGACCTGGCCGCCGAGGGGCGAGCGGGGTTTCGGATACGACCCCATATTCATCGCCGATGGCTACGATCAGACCTTTGGCGAGCTCGACCCCGACCTCAAGCACCGCATCAGTCACCGCGCCCGCGCCTTCGCGAAGCTCGTCGCGGCGTGCTTTGGCGAGTGATCCGGGAGCGGTGGGCGGGGTGCCTCTCGCCGTCTACATCCATTGGCCGTTCTGCCGGTCGAAATGCCCGTATTGCGATTTCAACAGCCATGTCCGCGAGCAGATCGACGAGCAGCGCTGGACCCGCGCCCTGCTCGCCGATCTCAAACATCAGGCTGAGCTTGCGCCCGACCGCGAAGTCGTCTCGATCTTCTTCGGTGGCGGGACGCCGTCGCTGATGCCGCCCGACACCGTAGCGGCGCTGATCGAACGTGTCCGCGCCCTGTGGCCCATTTCACCCGATCTCGAAGTGACACTCGAAGCCAATCCGAATTCCGCCGAGGCCGAGCGCTTCGCGAAATTCGCCGCCGCGGGCGTCAATCGCCTGTCGCTCGGCGTGCAGGCGCTTGATCTGGCGGCGTTGCAGTTTCTTGGCCGGCGTCATGATCGCGCGGAGGCGATCGCCGCGATCGCGCTCGCCCGCGACACCTTCCCGCGCTACTCGTTCGACCTGATCTATGCACGTTCCGGCCAGAGCGTCGCGGCTTGGGAGGACGAGCTCGACGAGGCGCTAAGCCTGGCCGGAACACATCTCTCGCTTTACCAGCTGACGATCGAGCCCGGCACCGCTTTCGGAAACCGCGCCGAACGCGGCGAGATCCTCAACGCGGATGAGGACACCGCGGTTGTGCTGTACGAGTTCACTCAACGGCGTCTCGCCGCCGCTGGCATGCCAGCCTATGAGATCTCCAACCACGCGCGGCCCGGCGCCGAGTGCCGTCACAACCTCGCTTATTGGCGATATGAGGATTACCTCGGCATCGGCCCCGGCGCGCATGGCCGCGTGACGCGCGCCGGCGCTAAGCTCGCGACCCAGCAGCGCCGCGCGCCGGAAGCCTGGCTCGCCGCCATCGAGGAAAGGGGCGCGGCATTCGAAGAAATGACCCCGATCTCGCGCGATGCCTCGATTGAAGAGATGCTGATGATGGGGCTGCGCCTGGCCGAAGGCATCCCGCGTGCCCGCCTCGAAGCGCTCGCCCAGCACAGTATCGAGGATCTGTTCAGGCCGGCACTCTCCCGCCTCGTCGAAGGCGGTTTCGTGACGCTGACCCATGAACGTCTCGTTGCGACGGCCGCCGGCCGTCAGCGCCTCAACGCCGTCCTGGGCGCGCTTCTCGCCTGATCAATAGACGAAATCGCGGAAGTCGCGCGGCGCAGGGCTGACCACAACCGGGCCTTGCGGCTGCACCTCCAAGACGGCGAGGCCGCGCTGCACGAGCCCTTGCGGAGTGAACCGGAACAACCCGTCGACGCCGCTAAAACCGCTCGGATTGAGGATTGCATCGTGCGAGAACGGCGCCGGTCCACCAGCCTTCGCCAGCACGGCCGCAAGCGCCGCGGCATCGAAAGCGAGCGAGGCGAGGCGCGGCGGTGGGTGCCCATAGGTCGACTGGAAGCGGTTCTGGAATTCGCGTCGCGCATCGGGTGGCGAAGCGGCGAACCAGCCGCCGATGAGCGCCGGCTCGCTGCTGATCGTCGGATCATCCCACAATCCGCTGCCGAGCAGCCGGACTTGCGGGCTGCCGATGCCCGCCGTCTTGAGCCGCCGTGCGATCTGCTTGAGCTGATCGCCGCCCTCGGGCAGCAGCAGCGCGTCAAAACTGGCGCGCGGCGTGGGCCCGGGCGCAAGGGCGGCATCGGGCTCAGGCGATGCCCCCGGCGCGGCGCTCGCGGCATTGCCAGTGAGCCGCTGGATCGGCGGTCCGACATCGCCGGAGCGCGGCTCGAACGTCTCGGCTTTGACGACCGTTCCGCCGGCCTGGCTCGCCGTCTCGCGCAACGCATCGGTCATCAGCCGGCCGTATTCGCTGTTCGGCGCCAAGACGGCAAATCGGCTGAGGCCGCTTTCGCGCGCAAAGGCGGCCTCGCGCACCACTTCCTGCCGCGGCAGGAAGCCCATCAGAAAAACATTGTCGCCGGCCAGCTGCGTCGCCGTCGAAAACGCGATGACATTAATCTTGGCCTCGCCGGCCACTGGTTTCACCGCATCGACCTCTGCGGAGAGCAGCGGTCCCAGGATCAGCTGCGCGCCGTCGGCAATAGCGGTGCGCGCCGCGCCCGCGGCGCCGTCCGGGGTGCCGGTGGTATCGCGCGGCACCAGGCTCAGGCGGTCGTTGCCGGTCGTGAACAGCGCCATCTGCGCCGCTTCCAGCATCGCCTTACCCAACTCGGCATTGGCGCCCGATAGCGGCAGCAACACCGCGACCTTGACCGGTCCCCCGGAGCGTGGCGGCGGGCCGCCGGGCGGTGGTCCACCGGGGCCGGTAACGGGCGGTTGCGGTGGTCCAGCGGGCGCCGCTACCATTGGCCCGCGCATGCAGGCGACCAGCGCGAACAGCAGCATCAGAGCAGCGATCGGTGAGACGAACCGCGAAAAACGCCAGCGCTGCACGGGTGGACTCCGGCAAAGGTGCGAGTGCGCGCGACCCTAACCACCGCACCCGGTCAAGTAAACCCGGCGCAAGCCGATCATTGCGTTCGTTAGCGGAACACTCGTTCAACGACTCCGCGACCGAAGCTACAAAGTGGGCACCGGAGCACGAGCTGGCTCCCGGTCTGCATCTCGTCGCAACTCCGATCGGAAATCTCGGCGATGTGACGTTGCGGGCATTGTGGGTATGGCGCAACGCGGACCGCATCTTGTGCGAAGATACGCGCGTCACCGCGCGCCTGCTGTCTCGGTTCGGCATCGCGACGCCGCTCAGCCCCTATCACGACCACAACGCCGACCGGGCACGCCCGCTCGTCCTCGAAGCGTTGCGCCGCGGCGAGAAGATCGCGCTGGTTTCGGACGCCGGCACGCCGCTGGTCTCCGATCCCGGTTTCAAGCTGGTGCGCGACGCGCTTGCCGAGGATCTGCCCGTGACTGCCGTGCCGGGACCGTCGGCGGCTTTAAGCGCACTGATTCTATCGGGCATTTCGCCTGAGGTCTTTCTGTTTGCCGGGTTCCTGCCGCCCCGTTCGGCGGCGCGGCGGCGCGTGCTTGCCCAATGGGCGAAGCTCGCCGCGACCTTGGTGTTTTTCGAAGGGCCATCGCGGCTGGCCGCCTCGCTTTTCGACATGGCCGAGGTCCTGGGCGGCCGCAACGCTGCAGTGACACGCGAGATGACCAAGCGGTACGAGGAGGTCCGCCGCGGCCGTCTCTCTGCCTTGGCCGAGCATTACCGAGAGGCAGGCCCGCCACGTGGTGAGGTCGCCATTGTCGTCGGGCCGCCCGAACCGGAAGCGCCGCCCGAGGCCGATATCGACGCCCGCCTGGATCACCTGCTCGACACGCACAGCCTGCGCGATGCGGTTGCCCGGCTGGCCTCTGAGACAGGGGTTGCTCGCCGGACCCTGTACGACCGTGCACTCGCACGGCAGCGGAAGGCCTCAACAGAATGAGGGCGGCCACGCCCCGCCGGGTAGCGCGTCCCAACCCCGAGCGGCTGAAAGCCGAGCGCCGCGGCCGCTTCGCCGAGCGTCTGTGCCGCTGGCATCTCAAGCTGCGCGGTTGGCAAATCGTAGCCAACCATTGGCGCTGCCCCTCGGGCGAGATCGACATTCTGGCGCGCCGCCGGGGCGTATTCGCGATCATCGAGGTCAAATCGCGCCGGGATCTCGATACCGCCGCCGCGGCGATCCTGCCGCGACAGCGCCGCCGCATCGCGCGCGCCGCCTCCGCCTTTTTGATGACCCGCCCCGATCTTGCCCGCCTGACGCTCCGATTCGACGTCATGCTCGTCGCGCCGCTGCGCCCGCCGCGCCACCTCGCCGGGATGTGGCGAAGCGACGAGTAACGCCTCCGCCAAGCTCGCGCATGAGGGGCGCAGGCATGGATGAGCCAACCTCTTGCCGCAGCGCTCGATTTGGCACTGGCGGAGCTTCCGTCGTTCGTCGCGAGGCGCACGCTACCGAAAGCCCCAAGATTGCCACGCCTGTCGCTCTTGCGGGTTGCGGGGAATGTTCCACAATGCATCCGGGCTATGCCGTGGGGGGAAGATGTCGCGGCTCAATTCAATGTTATGCGTCCTCTGCCTTTTGATATTGCCGGCCATGCTCGGCGGCTGTGCCGGGGTGCTGGTCGTGGGCGGGCTCGCTGCCGCCGGCAGCGGCGGTTACGCTGCCGGACAGGAGCGTGGCGTCGGTGGGGCGGTCAGTGATTTCGAGCTCCAGACCGATATCGAGCGGGGTTTTGTCGGCGCTGCTCCCGGGCTGCAGGACGGCATCACGACCAGCGTCTATCAGGGCCGCGTGCTGTTGACTGGCCACGTCCCGACGCCGGATATGAAGGCGCGTGCCGCACAGGTTGCGAGCCGTACGCCCGGTGTCAGGGCGCTCTATGACGAGATCGAGGTCGCGCCGCCCGGCTCCACCTGGGACGGCGCCAAAGATGCCTGGATCACCGCCCGCTTGCGCTCGGAAATGCTGCTCGATCCCGATATGCGCTCCGGCAACTACACGATCGACACCAGCAATGGCTCGGTGTACCTGATCGGCTCGGCGCGGAACCAGGCCGAGCTTGAACTGGCGACCCGCATCGCCCGTTACATCCCGGGAGTGAAGCGTGTCGTGTCGTATGTCGAGCTGCGTGGCGGTGCGCCCGTGGCCGAACGGCCGCCCGGTCCCGCGCCGGTCAGCGGCGGGAGCGGGAATACACTGGGACCTGCGCCGCGCTCCGCTCCAATCGAGGTGCAGAAGCTGTGAGTTTCTATCGTCCCGATGAGCGAACTGCCTGAGATCTTCGATCCCGCAGAGTGCGCCCGCTACCTGCGCGAGCTCGGTGCCGCGAACTCGCCGATCCTGCCGATCGGAGAGGCGGCGCTCGCGCTCGCCTCGTTCGAGCGGCCGCGCGTAAATCTCAGCCGTTACCGCCAGCACCTCGCCTCTCTCGCCCGGGATGTCGGGCGGCACGCGGGCGCTGCTGGCGATCTCACTGCCCGTGCGCAGGCGCTCAACGAGATCATCTTGCTGAAGCATGGCTACAGCGGCGACGAATTGACTTACGACGATCTGCAAAATGGCAATCTGATGCGGGTCGTCGATCGCCGCAAAGGCTTGCCGGTAGCGCTCGGGATTCTCTACCTGCACGCGGCGCGGGCGCAGGGCTGGCAGAGCGTCGGCCTCGCTTTTCCCGGGCACTTCCTGATCCGGCTCGGCGACGGCCCGGAACGCCTGATCCTCGACCCGTTTCATGGCGGGCAGATCTGCGAAGCCGCGATGCTGCGCGAGCTCCTGAAGGCCACAGCCGGGCAGGATGTCGAGCTGACGCCCGAGCACTACGCGCCGGTCAGCGACCGTGATGTGCTGTTGCGGCTGCAGAACAATGTCAAATCGCGCTTGCTGCAGGCGGGGCGCCAAGAGCACGCGCTTCGCATTATCGACACGATGCTGATGCTGGCGCCCGATCTCGCCGAGCTATGGTACGAATCCGGGATCTTGCACGCCCGGCTCGGCAATATGGTGGCCTCGGTCGGCGCACTCGAAGAGTTTGTCCGCCGCGCCCCGGACGGCATCGCGCGTCATCAGGCCGCCGCGGTCTTGCAGCAGCTCAAATCAAAGCTGAACTGAATTCGGCGCTTCGGCTCCGCGAGGGTGCGTCACTGCCGCAATTTGTAGCGCTGGATCTTGCCGGTCGCGGTCTTTGGCAGATTGTCGCAGAACTCGATCCAGCGCGGGTATTTCCACACGCCGATCTGTTCCTTGACGTGGTTCTGCAGCGCGTCGCGGAGCGCGTCGGGGTCGTCCCGCGGCGCCGATTGCTGCAGCACGACAAAGGCCTTCGGTTTGATCAGCCCTTCCGGATCGGGGTGGCCGACGACCGCCGCTTCGAGCACCGCCGCGTGCCCGATCAGCGCCTCCTCGACTTCGAACGGCGATACCCAGATGCCGCTGACCTTCAGCATGTCATCGCTGCGCCCGCAATAGCGGTAATAGCCATCGCTATCTCGGGTATAGGTGTCGCCGGTATAGGTCCACTCGCCACGGAAGGTGCGGCGCGACTTGTCGCGCTGGTTCCAGTAGCCCTCGGCGGCGCTCGGCCCCCTGACAATCAGTTCGCCGGTTTCGCCGTCGGCCGCGTCCTCGCCGGTTTCGGTGACGATCCGCACCTCGTATCCCGGCACCGGCTTGCCGGTCGTGCCGTAGCGGATATCGTCGGGGCGGTTCGACAGAAAGATGTGCAGCATCTCGGTCGAGCCGAGCCCATCGAGGATGTCGCTGCCGACCACCTCGCGCCAGCGTCGCCCGATATGCTCGGGAAGCGGCTCGCCGGCCGAGATGCAGCGGCGCAGCCGGTCGGAGCCGGCGCCACGACCGATCGCATTCTGGGCCAACAGCGCGGCGTAGAGCGTCGGCACACCGGCAAAGATCGTCGGCTGAAAGCGTTGCATTGTCGCCAGCACCGCGTCCGGGGTCGGCCGGTCCGGAAACAGCGCCGCGGCGGCGCCGACCGCCATCGGGAACGTCATCGAATTGCCGAGCCCGTAAGCAAA
>JBKOVT010000035.1:0-6304 GCA_046724035.1 Pseudomonadota bacterium
AAATCCTCCTCGCGCCTGACCCGCTGTCCGATCGCCTGCACCGCCATTCCTTACCCCATACTCTGCTGGCGTCCCGGCGAAAGCCGGGACCCCTTGTGCTGCAAGGCTCCGGCATGCGGAGCGCGTTTCATGGATGATGCCCGCTCCGACGCAATCGGGAAGCGGAAAAATCGGTCCCGGCTTTCGCCGGGACGCGGCAGGGAGGGCCTGCGCGTCCTCTGCGTACCGACCGAGCTTGACTACGGGTGGATGACCGTCTCGGTGCGGCTGATCACGAAGGCTTCGTGGCGGTCGAGGAAGTCGGCGACGACGTCGACAAAGGCTTCCGGCCGCTCGGCGCCAATCGCATGCCCCGCATCGTAGACGAGGACGAGATGGCAGTTCGGGATCAGCTCTTTGTAAAAATGCCCCATCTCGGGCGGAATCATCCGATCACGCGTGCCGAACAGGACAAGGGTCGGCGCCTTCAACTGCGGCAATTGCGTTTCGAGATCGCGGTCGCGATTGGGGCCGCGCAGCCGCGCGACGAGTTTCTGCTGCTTCGCGAGCACCGCGGGGTCTGAGGCGGGTGCGGGCGGCTGCCGCTCGGGATAGGCGTAGAGAAGCCGCGCCAAGGCTTCGGGCGAGCTGGGAGGCGGTGCCCCGCCCCCAAGACGGATCGCCGCCGGCGACTCGAGAACTAATCCCGTGACGCGCTCGGGCTGCTGCAAAGCGAGCCACAGCGCCGTCTTACCGCCGAACGAGGTGCCCATCAAATCGTACCGGTCGAGGCCGAGCCTGTCGGCCCCCGCGGCCATGGTTGCCGCGAGCTCCGGCATCGTCTGCGTCTTCGCATTCTCGGGCGAAACGCCAAAGCCCGGCATCTCAAAGGCAACGACGCGGAACTGCTTCGCCAAGAGATCGTGCGCGGGGCTCAGCCGCAATCCGCCGGCGCCATGCAGATGCATAAGCGCCGGGCCCTCGCCGGCTTCCATGTAGCGAATGCGAAACCCGTCCGCTTCGACAAAGCCTTCCCGAAACGCCACCCCTGTCCCCCCTTAAATGTCGCGGATGCGCGGCAGGACCTTAGTGCCGAACAATTCGAGCCCGCGCATCATGCCCTCGACATCGCCCGTCCCCGGATCGGCAAGCGACAGGTCGACCACCCCGGCACCGATCTCCGCGCGGCAGCGCCGGAGCTGCTCAATGACCCGGTCCGGCCCGCCACAGAAGCTGATCGGCAAAACCCCGCCGACATTTGCCGGCCGCCTCTCGCCGGCGATGTTGCGGGTCACGTCCGACTCCAGCAGGGCATCACGCAAACGGCCGCTAATCGGAAACGGCGCCTGTTTGCTGCGATTTGCGAGAGCCTCATCGGCTTTGTCGTCGGTTTCGGCCAGGATCATGTTGGCGCGGTAGATAATCGCGTCCGGCCCCGGCTCCCAGCCGTAATGCGCGCAGCGCTCGCGGTAGTACGCGCTAGCCTTGCCCATCAGCTCGAAGGTGCCGTAGGAGAGGCCGAGCCCGATGTGATGGCGCGCCGCGAACTCGCCGGCCTCGGCGCTGGTGCCGAGTGCGTAAGTCGGCGGCATCGGGTTCTGCGGCCGCGGCCAGATCGAGACCGTGCGGTACTGGAAATACCGCCCCTGCCAGCCGAAAGGCTGCGGCTCCGTCCAGGCCTTCAGCACCAGCTCCATGCCCTCGTCGGTGCGCGCACGCGCTTCGGCCGGGTTGAGGTCGTAGCTGAGATATTCGTTCGTCGTGCCGCGCAGCAGCCCGAACACGAAACGGCCGGGCGCCATCGTGTCGAGCATCGCCAATTCCTCGGCGACGCGGATCGGATTGCTGGTCGGCACGATGGGTCCCAAAAGCGAGATCTTGATCTTCTGCGTCTGCGCCGCGAGGAAGGCGGCCGAGACGACCGGCGAAGGGGTCAGGATGCGCGGCGAGTAATGGTGCTCGGAGACGCTGATCCAGTCGAAGCCGAGCTCCTCGACAAAGCGGACGCGATCGACCATGCCGCGATAGGCGCGCGCGCCGCTCTCCGGGTCGTAGGCGCCGGCCGGCACCGGCCATTCGCGCGGCATGTCCGGCGGCGCCACATAACGGCCGGTTTCGAAGAACGAGACTTTCATGGTGGCCTACCCTTCCTACGTCACCCACGGGCTTGATCCGCGGGTCTAGAAGATGGCCGGGTCAAGCCCGGCCATGACGTTGTTGAGGTCGGATTGTTAACGCGTGCGCTTGTATTCGTAGTCCTCACGCTCGCCGGCGCCGGACCGCAGCCCTTCCGGAAGGGGCGGGCGGGCCGCCTGCTGTTTGGCGTGGTCCGCCAAGGCTTCCGGGCTCTCCCACAATTCCAGCAGGGCGAATTTGTCGGGGTTCTCGATGCTCTGGAACAGCTCGAATTGCTGGCAGCCGCGATCGGTTCGCGACAGCTCGCAGCGCGGCTTGAAGGCGCGCGCGAATTCGGCGCCTTTGCCGGGCGCGGCGGTGATCGAGACGACGAGACGGACGGCCATATTTATCCTCCCCGATGCCGAATGGCGTGTTGCAGGAATTGGCAAAACACTAGCACAGCGGCACGTGGCCGCGACAATAATGGCGCGCGGTTTGTCGGATCATCGGCGGCGCTTTCGTGTTCTCGCCCCGGAAGGGCTCCCCCGAGAATGCATCACAAGCTAATCCCGGCGTGGTGGGCGGCGATGTTGGCGGTGCTGTGCGCGCTCGCGGCGGCGCCCAGCCATGCCGCGCCGGCCGGGATGGAAACGCTCGACCAATCGGTGTGCCGCACGATCGAGCACTCGGCCCAGACCGCGCATCTGCCGGTCGATTTCGTCACGCGCGTCATCTGGCGCGAGAGCAGCTTTCGCACTCATGTTGTCAGCCGCGCCGGCGCCGAGGGGATCGCGCAGTTCATGCCGTCGACGGCGCAGGCGCGCGGCCTCGCCGACCCGTTTGACCCGGAACAGGCAATCCCGAAAGCGGCGCGTTATCTCGCCGATCTGCGGCAGCGGTTCGGGAATATCGGAGTCGCCGCGGCGGCCTACAACGCCGGCGAGACGCGGGTCTCGAATTGGCTGCACGGGCAAGGCGGGCTGCCCAACGAGACGCGCGCCTATGTGCGCTTCGTGACCGGTCGCAGCGCGGAAGAGTGGATCGGTTCCGGCAGCAGCACTGCCGCAGGCGCGCCGGTAACGGTCGAGGCCGCCGAGCCGCAATCCTGTCTCGTCGTCACGGCCGAATTGCGCCGCGGCGGTGGAGGCGGCGCCGTGGCCGCCGAGATCTGGGCGCCCTGGGGCGTGCAGCTCGCCGGCAATTTCTCGAAGCCATTGGCATTGGCGGCGTTCGCCAGGGCGCGGGCGCGCTATGCCGGCCTGATCGGCGACACGAGGCCGATGATCATCGGTCAGCTGTTGCGCAGCCGGGGGACCAAGCCGTTTTACCAGGTGCGCCTGCCGGCGCCCACGCGCGCCGTCGCCGAGCAATTGTGCAGCCGCATCCAGGCCGCCGGCGGCGCCTGCGTCGCGATGCCGAGCGCGTAAGACGGGGCGATGCTATCGGAGAACCGCGCAGCATCGGGGGGAACCGAAAACGGCGGATCGCGTTGTCTCCGAGCCGCGCCGACCTCCGTCTCGCGCTTCCACTGCGGTCGGCGCAAATTGACCCGTTCCGCCGCCGATGTGCAGCCCGCCGCAGATCCTTCGGTCCGATGTTCGAGTTCACCGCCGTTGGATCTGGCGTATCGCTCCGACCAGCCTGGTTATTGCAATCATCGCGTTGGGCGCAATCTCGATTACAAGTACCTACCGCATTTTCGCCCACACCGTTGACGAGCCTGCGCATCTAGCCGCCGGGATCGAGTTGCTCGACCGCGGCACGTACCGTTACGAGCAGCAGCATCCACCGCTGGCTCGACTGGCCGTCGCGATCGGACCTTACCTGTTGGGCGCGCGATCCCACGGGAAAGCCGACATTTTCGATGAAGGTTTGGCGGTTCTTTATCAGAGCAGTGACTACACGGCAGTGCTTAGCGCGGCGAGGTTCGGCGTCCTGCCGTTTTTTGTGACGCTCGTAGCGGTCGCATCCACCTGGGCTTACCGTGATTTCGGCGCTGTGGCTGCCGTTGCGACGGCCGCTATCCTCGCCACCACACCACCGGTGCTCGCGCATGCTGGATTAGCGACCACCGACATACCGGTCGCTGCGATGTTCGTGTCGGCCCTGTTTACTTTCCGATTATGGCTCGAAAGCCCGAGCATTGGCCGAGGCGCGCTCGTTGGCGCCACGGCTGCTCTGGCGGTCACGTCCAAGCTCTCAGCTCTGGCATTTCTGCCCGCCTCGTTCGCCTGCACCGCTGCGCTGTACTTCTTGTGCAATCGGGAAAGGCGGCCGAGAGCGCTTGCGGTGCCGGATATCCTGCCGGGTTTGGCAGTAGGGATAGGCACCTCAGCTGTTGCGATATACTTGGTCTATGGGTGTCCGGCAGACCTCACCCAACCATTTCGTCAGCTATCGGCCGGTGTGACGGAGGTCCTCGAGCACAACGCAAAGGGACATGTCAGCTTTTTCTGCGGGCTTGCCAGTTTTTCCGGCAATTGGTTGTTTTTCCCGACCGCCCTAGCCGTAAAGACGCCGCTGCCGTTCTCGTGTCTGTTCGGGGTGGCGGCATTCGTCGTCCTGCGCGATCGTCGACAAGACTGGCGTTACCTAGCGCCGCTTGCGAGCGTGGCAGCCCTCCTCGGGATCGCCATGCTCAGCCGCCTGAACCTCGGTAGCCGCTACCTATTGCCGCTCTATCCGCTGATGGCGATTGTCGCCGGAACCGGCGCCGCGCACCTGCTCAGAATCAAAACGTGGGGACGTGCGCTGGCGGGCGGCTTATTGATCGGACAAGTTTCGACTTCCGCTGCTGCCAACCCCGACTATCTCGCCTATTTCAATCCGCTCGCCGGAGCTCATCCCGAAAAACTGCTGGTCGATTCCGATCTAGATTGGGGACAAGACGTGAACCGCGTCGCGACCGAACTGCAAAACCGCGGGATCACGCAGGTAGCCACGGCACTGCACAGCAACGCAGATTTTTCCCGGCATGGTTTTCCCCCGTATTCCGAAATGGAGTGGGATGAGCCGACCACCGGGTGGATTGCGATCAGCCTGACGCGACTAGCATTCGGACAGTCCGCGCCGCCATTCGACGGCTATCGCTGGCTCGAACGCTACACTCCTGTCGCAACGATAGGAAAAACCGTCCGCCTGTGTCACATCGAGGCTGAAAAAAGCCGGGGCTCGGTCAATCAATGATGCTGGCGATGATGCTGACCCGGACGTGCAGCTCCAAACGGGTCTTCGGTGGAGTCTAGCCGGCGAGGCGGGTGCGGTCGTGCGGCAGGGAGAGGTCCAGTTCCGGGCCGAGCGGCAGGATGCCATTCGGGTTGATGTGCTTCATGCCGCCGTAATAGCCGAGCTTGATGAGATTGAAATCGACGGTCTCGGCGACACCGGGCATCTGATAGATCTCGCGCAGGTAGTTCGAAAAATTGTGATAATCGGTGAGCCGCCGCAGATTGCACTTGAACAAGACGTAATAGACGGTGTCGAAGCGCACCAGCGTCGGGAAGAGCCGTAGATCGGCCTCGGTGAAACGGCCGCCGACCAGCCAGCGCTGACGTCCCAGCCGATGCTCCAGCTCGTCGAGCGCGGCGAACAGTTTGTGGAAGGCTGCCGCGTAGGCGGCCTGGCTTTTCGCGAGGCCGCAGCGATAGACGCCATTGTTGATCGTGTCGTAGACGAAGGCGTTGATCTCATCGATCTCATGCCGCAGCGGCTCGGGATAGAGGTCGAGCGCTGCATCGCCGAATTCGTCGAATTCCGAATTCAGCATTCGGATGATCTCGGACGACTCATTGTTGACGATCGTCCGCCGCTCGCGGTCCCACAAGACCGGCACGGTCGCGCGGCCCGTGTAATCGGGCCTGGCGGCGGTGTAGACCTGATGCACATGGAAGGCGCCGTCTTTCGGCACGAGATCGTCGAAGCCGCGCGAATAGGCCCAGCCCTGACCTTTCGGCAGATCGCTTTCGAGGAGCGGGATCGCCTGCTCGAGCCGCTTCAATTTGCGCATCAGCACGGTGCGGTGCGCCCAGGGGCATGAGGGCGCGGTGACGAGCTGATAGCGGCCGGCCTCGGCCTTGAAGCCGGAGGAGCCGTCGCGCGTCACCCGGTCGCGAAAGACCGAGTCCGGCCGCAGAAACTGGCCGCCAGTACCCGCCGGCGGGTCGTCGTCGAACCACGTGCCGTTGACCAGCATGCCCATGCGGTATCT
>JBKOVT010000076.1:0-9506 GCA_046724035.1 Pseudomonadota bacterium
CGGGATCTCGGCGAGGAGGCCGCCCGCGCCCATCTTCATGATCTCCTCGCGCCCGACCGGAAGGCCGGCGACGAGGCGCTCCAATACCCAGTCGAAACCGTTGACCTTTGGCGAACGGGCGCAGCCGGGAAGCCCGAGCACAGGCGTGTCGCCGATATGGCACATCAGCAGCATGTTGCCGGGATCGACCGGCATGCCGAAATGGTCGATACGCCCGCCGGCCGCCACGACGGCCTCGGGAATAACATCGCGCCGGTCGACGATGACCGAGGCGCCGTGCACAAAGACGAGATCGGCGCCCGATTTGACGGCGGCGGCAATGTGCGGCGCGAGATCGGCGGCCGTGTGGTCGCAGCGCTCTTCCGAGACGAGACGGCAGCCGAGTGCGGCGAGGCGCTGCTCGGTGACGGCGCGGGTTTTGTCGAGAATGCTTTCCTTGAGCCCGGGAAGCCGGGTCTGAATCAGCGCGACATCGCGCGGCACAAAGGCGGCGACGCGCAATAGCGGTTCGCCGGCTGCGGCGAAATCCGCGGCGCGGGTGACCGCCGTCTCCGGCACGGCGAACGGGATGATCTTGACGGTCGCGACCATCTGGCGCGGCTCGACGACAGCGAAGGGCGGCAAGGTGCCCAAGGTCACTGCCTCGTCGACGAGGTTGAGGTGGTCGAGCCGGTCACGGTCGAAGACGAGAAGCCCGCGCGCCTCGGCAAACAGATTGGCGCGTCCGGTGAAGGCGTTGGCGACCGTGATGTTGGGTCCGGCCGCGGCGGCGGCGATGCGCCCGGCCGCTTCATCCTCGCGCAGATCGCCGGGTTCGAGGCGCGCGACGACGATATGCGCGAGACCGGCCGCGGCGATCGCGTCGAGATCGGCGCGCGACAGCACGCGGCCCTTTTTCAGCACGGTCGTGCCGAGCTTCAGGCTATGCGCGAGGATCGCGCCTTCCGCCTCGTCGATCGGAACCTCACCGAATTTCATGCAGCACCCGGCTGCAGCGGCATCGTGCGTCCTTCGAGACGCGCCCGGGCTTCGCCTCGGCCGCTTCTCAGGATGAGGGACGATGTGGATGGCATAACCAAAAGCACCTCATCCTGAGGAGGCGTGCGAAGCACGCCGTCTCGAAGGACGCATAGCTGTCGATCCAAATGGATCATGCGGCGTCGCGCTTTTCGCCCTTCCGCAAGATTTCGGTCATCTGGGCGAGGATCGAGACGGCGATCTCGGCGGGAGAGACAGCGCCGATCGACAGGCCAATGGGCCCATGAATGCGCGCGAGATCGGCATCGGTGAACCCCATCTCCTTGAGGCGGCCGCAGCGCGCGGCGTGGGTGCGCTTCGAGCCGAGCGCGCCGATATAGAAGCATTCCGAGCGCAAGGCGACGGCGAGCGCCGGGTCGTCGAGCTTCGGGTCGTGCGTCAAGGTGACGACCGCCGAGCGGTGATCCGGCTTGAGGCGTTCCAAGGCCTCGTCGGGCCATTCGGTCGAGAGTTCGAGGCCGGGAAAGCGCGCTTCTGTCGCAAAGGATTGCCGCGGGTCGATGACGATCGGCTGGTAATCGGCAAGGCTCAGGATCTGCACCAGCGGCTGCGCGATATGCACCGCGCCGACGACAAAGCAGCGGCGGGGCGGGCTGAACACCTCGACAAACACTCGGCCCGCGCTGCTGTCGAATGTGCGGTTGCGGTCGGCGCGCAAGGCATCGCGCATCGCGGTGAGCGCGGCGTCGTCGAGGGCGAGATCGCCTTCGGTCCTATCCCCATCCAGCAGCAATTGCCGGCCGCTTTTCAATTCGGTCGCGAGCGCGACCGAGCGGTGGTCATGCCCGGCGGCCAAGACCGCGTCGAGAAAGCGGCCCCTCATTCGACGCGCTCGACAAAGATCTCGATCTTGCCGCCGCAGGCGAGGCCGACTTCCCAAGCCTGCTCGTTCGTGACCCCGAAATCGAGGAGGCGCGGCTTGCCGTCGCGGATCGTCTCCAACGCCTCGCTGACCACCGCGCCCTCGACGCAGCCGCCCGAGACCGAGCCGACAAAGGCACCGTCGCTATCGACCGCGAGCTTGGAGCCGAGCGGGCGGGGCGAGGAGCCCCAGGTGTTGACGACGGTGGCAAGCGCGACGCCCTTGCCGGATTCGCGCCAGCGCGCCGCCTGTTCGAGGATTTCCGCGGTATCGCTCATCTCTTGTCCCTCAACATTCCTCTCGAAGGCCGTAGCGTTCCTGGGCCATCGCGGCGGCGCTCTGGCGCTGCGCCGCGGCGCTGATCACATTCACCAGCGTTTCCAGGCTTTCCAGATTGTGCACCGGGCGAAACTCGTCGACATGGGGCAGCATCGCCTTCATGCCTAATGATCTTGGCTCGAAACCCTCGTAACGCAACAGCGGGTTGAGCCAAATCAACCGCCGGCAGGAGCGATGCAGCCGGTCCATCTCATGCGCCAGACCGGTCCCGGCATCGCGGTCCAGCCCATCGGTGATCAAGAGGACGACCGCGCCTTGCCCCAAGACGCGGCGCGACCACAGCCGGTTGAACTCGGCGATGCAGTGGCCGATCCGGGTGCCGCCCGACCAGTCGGCGACGATCTCGGCGACCCGGTCGAGCGCCAGATCGACGTCGCGGTGGCGGAGATAGCGGGTGATATTGGTGAGGCGCGTGCCGAACACGAAGGTATAGACCCGATCGCGGTCGTTGGTGATCGAATGCATGAAATGCAGAAAAAGGCGGCTGTAGCGGCTCATCGAGCCGGAGATGTCGCACAACACAGCGAGCGGCGGCGGGCGGCGGCGGCGGCTCTTCCGGCGCAGTTCGATGAGGCCGCCGGAGCGCAAGGCGGCGCGCAACGTCGCGCGCATATCGGCGCGGGCGCCGCGCGGGTTTGGGGCAAAGCGGCGGGTCGGCACGTCGAACAATGGCAGGCGCAGCCGCGCGATCGCCGCCTTGGCGCGCGCCAATTCTTCGAGCGACATCTTCTCGAAATCCATCTGCCGCAATTGCTCGCGGTCCGAGAAGGTCATCGCGGCGTCGAATTCGAGCTCGCTTTCGTCGGCGTCACGCGAGGGCTGGTTCGGATGCAATGCCTCGGCAAGCCGGCGCAGCATCTCGGCGCCCTCGTGCTGCTCCGGCATGTCGACATTCATTTCCGGCAGCACCAGCGAGAGCATCTTTTTTAACAGCTCGGGGTTGCGCCAGAAGACGTGAAACGCCTGGTCGAACAGCACGCGCTGGTCGGCGCGGTTGACGAAGACGGCGTGCAGTGTCCAGTAGAAGTCGCGGCGGTCGGTGACGCCGACCGCCTCGACGGCAGCGACCGCGTCGAGCACCTTGCCCGGTCCGACCGGCATCCCGGCGGCGCGCAAGGTGCGGGCGAAATGCATCAGATTGGCGACCAGCCGCCCATCAGAATGCTGTGCGGTCGCTTGCATAAATTTAACGCGAAGGACGCAAAGGACACGCGGAGGACGCGACGGCATCGCAGCACGTCGTCAGCCATCGCGTCCTTAGCAATACCTTCGCGTCCTTTGCGTTACCTAAATTCTTACTCACCGCCTCACCGCCGCATTCTGAATTATTGCTCGCGGGGGGCGGCGGCGATCTCGGCCTTGACCTGTTCGAGCAGTTTCGCCGCCTCGCTGCCCTGGATGCGCGCGATGTCGTCCTGATATTTGAGCAGCACGCCGAGCGTGTCGTTGATCGCCTGCGGCGCCAATTCGAGCGCATCCAGCTGCATCAGCGCCTCGGTCCAGTCGATCGTCTCGGCGATGCCCGGCAGTTTGAACAGATCCATCTTGCGCAATTTCTGCACGAACTCGACGACCTCGCGCGACAGCGCCGCGCTGGCACGCGGGGCCTTGCGCTTCAGGATCTCCAATTCACGATCAGCGGTCGGGTAATCGACCCAGTAGTAAAAGCAGCGGCGCTTTAAGGCGTCGTGGATCTCGCGCGTACGGTTCGAGGTGATGACGACAATCGGCGGCTGTTGTGCGCGGATCGTGCCGATCTCGGGGATCGTCACCTGAAAGTCGGAGAGCAGTTCGAGGAGATAGGCCTCGAACGGCTCGTCGGTGCGGTCCAATTCGTCGATCAGCAGGACCGGCGGGCCGTCGATCTCCGGCTCGAGCGCCTGCAATAGCGGCCGCTTGATCAGAAAACGGTCGGAGAAGATCGTGCTCTCGATCTCGCCGCGATCCTCCTCGGCCGCCTCGGCCAGGCGGATCTCGATCATCTGCCGCGCATAATCCCATTCATAGACGGCCGAGGCGACATCAAGCCCCTCATAGCATTGCAGGCGGATGAGGCGCCGCTTCAACGAGGTCGACAATACCTTGGCGATCTCGGTCTTGCCGACCCCGGCCTCGCCTTCGAGGAACAAGGGGCGTTTCAGATGCAGCGCGAGATGCACCGCGGTGGCGAGAGAGCGGTCGGCGACGTAGTCGGCGCGCCCAAGCATCGCCAGTGTGTCGGCGACGCTGGCCGGCAACGCGGCGGGGGAGGGTGGAGGGGTGCTGGCGTCAGCCATCAAGGAAGATCCCGGCGGCAACAAAATCCCTCTCCGGAGGGGAGAGGGCAGGGGGCTCATAATATCGGCAAAGCCGGCGCAAGCCCTCGCGGATTATCTAATGCCTCCGCCGCAGCCGCGCCACCCCGGCATGATTAGGTCCCGGCGGAGGCCGGGACCCATATTGCGAGAGTTTCAGCGGCGGACCGATGGATCCCAGCCTTCGCTGGGATGACAACCCTGCGGGTTGTCAATTGTAGATCCATTCCTTTTCGAAGCGGGCGAAGCAGTCGCGCTCGCCCGGCATTTTGACCCAGCCGGCGAGGAGGCGCGGCGTCGCGAGCAACAGCCGGTCTTTGAGGTGGGTCGAGTTGTGGCCGTACTCCTCGAAGGTGGAGATCGTGATCTTCTGGTTGTGCGGATCGTCCTGGAAGCGGCAGGCGCACAAGGCCACCGTTTCCATATAGGCGCGGCGGTCGGCGCCCGACTGCAGATAGGCGTTGGCGACCGCAGTGGCGCGCGGAAAATCGAGCGCCATGATCGCCTCGTCGAGCTCGCGCAGCAGCGCGGCGGGCGCTTTGCCGGTGAAATTGAAGCCGGCGGCTTCCTGCTCCAAGACCGGGTTTTGCAATTTGTTCTCGTGCGCGACGTCGTTGATGAAGTTCGCCATCAAATAGAGCACACGCGCCTGGTACGGGTTGTCGCTGGTGCGCATCCAATTATTCGCGACATTGCAGTAATCGAAGGGGTGCTGGCCATTGGTGAACTGGCGCGGCACGGTCGTGCGCAGGATCAATTCGGCCGCGGCGACCTGGATGGTGTCGCCGAGGCTCTTGATCGACTTGCCGCCCTTCAAATGCGCCGAGATGCGGTTCCATACCGTGTCCTGGTCGGCATTCATCATGAGATCGATCATTTCCTCGACCTCGCCGGGAGATAGAGGCGCCGTATTGGTGTGCTTCAGGTTTTTGCCGGCATCGTCGGGGAATTCTGCGGCGATGCGCACGCAAGCCGCATCGTAGAGCGAGTAATAGAGCGGCCCGATCGCCATGTCGGGGACGCCCATGTAGTAGACGCCCTGCGAATTGTCCCAGCCGATATAGTTGGCGAGGTCGGTAACCGCACGCGCCCGGAGCGCCTTGTGGCCGGTGTTGCGCGCTTTGCGGCCGATCACCGTATCCTGCAGATCGATAAGTCCGAGGAATTCGAGCTGGTCGCGCAATTGCGGGCGGATGCTTTCGTCCTCGGCGAGGCCGAGGAACAGCCGATAGGAGCGTTGGGAATCGCCGGCGACGGTCGCCACCATCTGCGAATGCAGCCGCCCCTCGACCGTGCCGGTCTCGTAGATCGGCTCCTGGTCCTGCTGCCAGACGGTCGGGCCGTAGGGCGGCGGCGGCACCTGCACGCCCTTCATCGTCGCGTAGCGGCCGGGATATTTGTAGAGAAGCTGGTTCCAGATATCGAGCCCGGCCGGGATGTACCAGACGCTCTGCAGCAGCGGCAGCAGCTGGTATTTCTCGGGCAGATAGGGCATCAGATAGGTCGAGGCGCGCAGCCCGAGGATCGTGTGGTCATTGTTGGTCAGGACGATCGCGCCGTCCTTGATGTTGACGTGGCACGGCACCTGAACGAAGGGCGCTTCGGCGGCGGTGACGACGCTGAGCGCTTCGCCGATCGAGCGGCCCTCGTTCGTGACCATACGGTAGAACAGATCCGTCGTGCGCGGCTGATCGCGCTGGAGGATCGCATCGGTCAGCTGGTCGAAGGCCTTGTCTTCGCGGATCTCGTCGCGGTTGCGCAGCATCGGCGCTCTCTCCGGTTGGCCCTTGGGGGCAGGGGCTCGTTTTATTCAGGCAAGGTACGCCGCGCCCGGCTTGTTCGTAAAGCCGCGCGGTCCCGCCTTTTCCGCATTGCCGTCTTGCCGGATGCGCAGCAAACTTTGACCGCGAGTTGGCCGGCGGGGGAGGGGTATCCGTGAGACGACGCAGCCTGTTGGCTTCGGCCGCGGCGGGTGCCCTCCTGCCACACCGCCTTTTGGCGCAGGGCACGCCGAAGGTCGCCCGCATCGGCTGGGTTACCGCGCAGCAGGCGTCGAGCCTCGCACCCTATGTTGAAGCCTTTCGCTCCGGTCTCGCCGATCTGGGCTATCTCGAAGGCCGCAATCTGGCCCTCGTGCTGCGCTACGGAGACGATCATCTTGAACGCGTGCCGGAACTGGTTGCCGAGCTGATCCGCATACCGGTCGACCTGATCGTCGCGCAGGGTGCCGCGGGTGTTTTGATCAACAAACTCAATGTTTCCGTTCCCATCGTCTACGCCTTCAGCGGCGACCCGGTTCTCGCGGGCTTTGCCGACAGTCTCGCGCGCCCGCATGCCAACATGACCGGGCTGACCTTGATGGCGCCCGAGCTAACCGCCAAGCGGCTCGAGCTATTGCGCGACATGATCCCGGAGCTGCGCCGTGTCGCGCTTCTCGCCTACCCGGAGCATCCAGGGGAGCACATCGAGCGCGCCTATTCCGAAGACACCGCGAGCCGCCTGCGCATCGGCATAGATTATTTTCCGACCAGCAAGCTCGAAGATCTGACCGCCGCTCTTGCGAAGATTGCCGCCGATCCGCCGCAAGCGATCTCGCTCTTGGCCGACGGTTTTGCGCTACAGAACCGCGATCGGATAATCGGCTTTGCGATGGAACATCGCATTCCGGTGATCTCCGGCTGGCCGATCTTCGCCGAAAGTGGCGCTGTCTGTACCTATGGGCCAAAGCTCAACGAGTCATATCGACGCCTGGCCTATTACGTCGATCGCATCTTGAAAGGTGCAAAACCCGCCGATCTGCCAATTGAACAGCCGACCAAATTCGAGCTCGTGCTCAATTTGAAGAGCGCGAAGAAGCTCGGCATTGGGATCCCGCAAACGCTCCTTGCCCGCGCGGACGAAGTCATCGAATAACGTTCAGCCGTCGGGCGAGGGGCCGGCGCGGCCGCGGTGAAAGCGGGCGAGAAAATTGCGGGTGCGTAAGTTTTCCGGGCTGTCGAGGATGGCGGCGGGCGGGCCGATCTCGACGATGATTCCGTCGCTCATAAAGGCGACCCGGTCGGCGACCTCCTGCGCAAACGCGATCTCATGCGTGACGATGACCATCGTCATGCCTTCGCGGGCGAGCTGTTCGATGACGGTAAGCACCTCGCCGACCAGCTCGGGGTCGAGCGCCGAGGTGACCTCGTCGAGCAGCATGACTGAAGGCCCCATCGCCAAGGCCCGGGCGATCGCGACGCGCTGGCGCTGCCCGCCCGAGAGGTGCTGGGGATAGGCGTCGGCCTTGTCGACGAGGCCGACCTTCGCGAGGAGCTCGCGGCCTTCGGCTTCCGCGGCGCGGCGCGGCATGCCTTTGACGATCGTCGGGCCGGCCGTGACGTTGCCGAGCGCGGTCATATGCGGGAACAGGTTGAAATGCTGAAACACCATGCCGGTCGTGGCGCGGAAGGCGGCGAGGTCGCGGTCGCTGGAGGCGGCGCGGCGGGCGGGGCCGTATTGCATCTCGCGCTCGCCGACCCGGATGTGGCCACGATCGGGGGTTTCGAGGAGGTTGATGCAGCGCAGGAGGGTCGACTTGCCCGAGCCCGATGGGCCGATGACCGCAACGACGCCGCCGCGCCCGACATCGAGCGAGACGCCTTTCAACACCTCGACCCGGCCAAAGGATTTCCACAGATCGGCGATCTCGATCATCGCGCGAGGAGCTGTCATTGCGAGCGGAGCGAAGCAATCTCGTGCAGATGCGGGCCGGGCGCATCGAGATTGCTTCGTCCCTGCGCTCCTCGCAATGACGTCAACCTCAATCGGAGCGGGCGAGCTGCCACTCGACGCCTTGCGCGAGGAGGGTCAGCGGAAACAGCACGGCGAAATAAAGGATCGCGACCATCGTGTAGACTTCGAGCGGGCGATAGGTCGCGGCGGTGATCATCTGGCCTTCATAGAGGAGGTCGGCGACCGCGATCGTCGAGACAAGCGACGTGTTCTTCAGCTGGATGATCGACTGGTTCATAAAGGGCGGGATCATGCGCTTCACGGCCTGCGGCAGGATCACATGCCGCATGACCTGGCCGCGCCGCATGCCGATCGCGCGCGCCGCATCCCACTGGCCGCGCTCGATCGAATTGACCCCGCCGCGCACGATCTCGGCATAAAAGGCGCCGGTGTAAAGCGACAGCACCAAGACCGCGGCGAGGGTCGCCGGGATGTCGATGCCGAGCACGACCGGCAGCGCGTAATAAAACCAGATGATTTGCACGAGGAGCGGCGTGCAGCGGAAAATCTCGACATAGGCAACGAGCGGCGCGGTCAGCAATTTGTTGCGCGAGAGACGCAACAGCCCGGTCGCGAGGCCGATGGCGAGACCTAGCAGGATCGTGCCGATCGTGTAGAGGATCGTGACCCAGAGCCCCCACAGGATCAGCCAGCGATAACCCCACAGAAACGAGAAATCCCAGGCGTAGGAGGGCGCGGACATCGCTCAACCCGTCATTCCGGGGCGCCGCGCAGCGGCGAGCCCGGAATCCATGAACATCGGCCTCTGGAATATGGATTCCGGGCTCCCTCGCTTTGCTCGGGCCCCGGAATGACGATCAGCCGCCCTACAGCTCGACATCGGCGGGGATGTCCTCGGGCTTGACGCCGTTGATCGCCAGCCCGCCATAGAGCCATTCGCGCACCTGCTGGACACCGCGGTTGTAATCGACCCAGGCGTTGAGAAAATCGCGCCAATCCTTGTTGGCTTCCTTGCGCACGCCCATGCAGGTCGGCAATTGGATGCGCGGGTGCTGCAGCATTTGGAATTCGCCGAGCGCCGGGTTCTTCTTGACCGCGGTCAGCCCGAGATTGACCGCCATGATGACGCAATCGGCGCGGCCGGATTGCACGGCGAGCACGCATTCGTCGCGCGTTTTCAGTGCGACATGCGTGCCATGTGACGCAAAGCGGCGCGCCGCGATCTCATGCACCGAGCCGAT
>JBKOVT010000367.1:0-13231 GCA_046724035.1 Pseudomonadota bacterium
TCGCAGCAGCCGAGACGATCGTGACGGCCGCGGCGTATAATAACGAGCCAATGGCGGCGCGCCGCGCCCGGCCTCCGGTTTGCAAGCATTTTCGATAAGCATGGCCAACGACATACCGAATTTAGGATTGCTCTCGCCGCCACTTGCCAGATCCAGCTCCGCCGAATCGGCATTGCCGGCCCCGATCGCCGACCTGCCGGCGAGCGAAGCCGACCTCGATGCTTTCAAGGCGAGCGTCCTCGCCAAGCTCACCCTGGCGATCGGCAAGGACGGCGCCGCCGCGACCCCGCGCGACTGGTTCGTCGCGACCGCCTTGGCGTTGCGCGACCGTGTCATCCACCGTTGGCTGGCGGTCAACCGCGCCAGCCACGCCCTCGGCCGCAAGCGGGTCTACTACCTGTCCTTGGAATTCCTGATCGGCCGCCTCTTTGCCGATGTCGTCGAAAATCTGCGCATGACCGAGATCGTCAAGGCGGCGCTCGGCGATCTTGGTGTCGATCTCGATAAGATGCGCCGCGCCGAGCCGGATGCCGCGCTCGGCAATGGCGGGCTCGGGCGACTCGCAGCCTGCCTGATGGAGAGCATGGCGAGCCTCGGCATCCCGGCCCGCGGCTACGGCATCCGTTACGATCACGGGCTCTTCCGCCAGGTGATCCGCGACGGCTGGCAATTGGAGTTCGCCGAGAACTGGCTGTCTTTCGGCAATCCCTGGGAGTTCGCGCGCCCCGAATTCACCTACGACATCCATTACGGCGGCCGCGTCGAGACCGCCACAAAGGGCCGCCGGCGGCAGCAGGTCTGGGTTCCGGACGAGACGGTCGAGGCGGTCGCCTATGACACGCCGGTCGTCGGCTGGCGCGGCCGCCACGTCAACCCATTGCGGTTGTGGTCGGCTCGCGCTGTCGACCCGCTGCGCCTCGAAGTCTTTAACGAGGGCGACCATGTCGGCGCCTTGGCGCAGCAGTCGCGCGCCGAAGCGTTGTCGAAGATCCTGTACCCCGCCGACTACACGCCAGCCGGCCGTGAATTGCGCTTGCGTCAGGAGTATTTCTTCGTATCGGCCTCGCTGCAGGACATTCTGCGCCGCCAGATGCAATATTACGGCGATCTGCCGTCACTGCCCGACCGCGCCGCGATCCAGCTCAACGACACGCATCCGAGCATCGCGATCGCCGAGCTGATGCGGCTGCTGATGGACATCCACAACCTCCCCTGGGAGGTCGCGTGGCGTGTCACCGTCGGCACCTTTTCCTACACGAACCACACGCTGTTGCCGGAGGCGCTCGAGAATTGGCCGGTCGCGCTCTTCGAGCGCCTCTTGCCGCGCCACCTCGACATCATCTACCGCATCAATTCCGAGCACCTGCAGCAAGCCGCGCATGTCGACGGAGCCGGGGATGGGGAGCACGCCGCGGTCTCGATCATCGACGAGCGCCAAGGCCGGCATGTCCGCATGGGCCACCTCGCCTTCGTCGGCTCGCACAAGGTCAACGGCGTGTCGGCGTTGCATACCAAGCTGATGCGCGAGACCGTCTTCGCCGATCTACATCGGATCTACCCCGACCGCATCGTCAACAAGACCAACGGCATCACCTTCCGCCGCTGGCTGCACCAGGCCAATCCGCGGCTGACGAAGCTGCTCTCGGAAGTGTGCGGCCGGGAGGTGCTCGACGACGTCTCGGTGTTGCCGCGGCTCGCCGAATACGCCGATGATCACGGCGCGGTCTGGCGCCTCGCGGCGGTCAAGCGCGCTAATAAGCGAGCGCTCGCCCGTTTCGTGCACGAGCAGATGGGCGTCACGATCGACCCGAGCGCGCTGTTCGATGTTCACATCAAGCGCATTCACGAATACAAACGGCAGCTCCTGAACCTGCTCGATACGGTCGCGCGCTATCACGCGATCCGCGCCAACCCAAACGCCGATTGGGTGCCGCGAGTCAAGATCTTCGCCGGCAAGGCGGCGGCGAGCTATGCCGAGGCGAAGCTCATCATCAAGCTCGCCAACGACATCGCTTCGACCATCAACAGCGACCCCGCCACCCGCGATCTGCTGCGCCTCGTCTTCCTGCCGAATTACAATGTCAGCCTCGCCGAGATGATCATCCCGGCGGCCGATCTGTCGGAGCAGATTTCGACCGCCGGCATGGAAGCTTCCGGCACCGGCAACATGAAATTGGCGCTGAACGGCGCCTTGACGATCGGCACGCTCGACGGCGCCAACATCGAGATCCGCGAGCAGGTCGGCGAGGACAACATCTTCATCTTCGGGCTGCGCGCCGAGGAGGTCGAGGCGCGCCGCCGCTTGGGGCTCGACGCCCGCGATGCCGTCGGCGCCTCGCCGGAGCTCGGTGCGGTGCTCGACGCGATCGGCGGCGGCGCCTTCTCGCCGGACGACCCCTTCCGCTTCCGCAGCGTCGCCGACCGCGTACGCTATGTCGATCCCTACATGATTGCCGCCGATTTCGTCGCGTACCGCGCCGCGCAGGATGCGGTCGATGCGTTATGGCGGCAGCCGGAAGCCTGGGGCCGCGCCTGCGCCCTCAACATCGCGCATATGGGCTGGTTCTCCGCCGACCGCACGATCGCCGAATATGCCGCCGATGTGTGGAATGTCCCGGTGACGCATCGCTGAGGGCCCAAGCGTTCACAGACTGATGGTTTCGCCTGCTTTCCCCAGCAAATGGATCAGCCCCGAGCCGGATGTGATGGCGCTCGATGGTTCGGAGGTGCGCATTTTGTGCGAGCTGTCGCGCGGCGCGATGGCGATGTTCACGCTCCCACCCGATGCCATCTCTAAGGCGGTCGCGCACCGCACAATCGAGGAGCTCTGGTGCGTCATTCGCGGCCGGGGCCGGATCTGGCGCAAGATCGGCGACCGGGAGGACGTGACCGATCTGGTGCCCGGCGTCTCGGTCGCGATCCCGACCGGCGCGCATTTTCAGTTCCGCAATGACGGCTCGCAGCCGCTCGACATCATCGCGGCAACGATGCCGCCCTGGCCCGGCGATGGCGAAGCCTATCTCGTCGACGGCAAATGGGAGCCGACGGTCTGATGCCGCGTATTTCCCAAATCGTCATTCCGGGATCGGCCGAGGGCCGAGGCCCGGAATCCATGAACACAGGCCTCTGGAATATGGATTCTGGGCTCTCGGCTGCGCCGAGCCCCGGAATGACCGCCTTTTTGCTTTTGGGTGCAGACGATCGAGAACTTAATAGGCCTGCTCGGTGTAGATGCGGGTGATGTCGCCGTTCCAGCGCGTGCGGTAGTCCTCGACCAGTTCGGCCGCCGGGGTGCGTCCCGAGCCGGCAATCGAGAACAGCGGATCGAGGAAATGCGTTTCGTCCTCGCCGGCGAGATCGCGGCGGGAGCGTCGGTGCAGCCCCTCGCGCGCGATATCGAGGACTTCGAGCGCGATGTCGCGCACCGTGCGGCTGCGGTGCGGCGTATCGAGGCCCTTCCGCGGCACATCATGCAGCATTGCCTCGCGCTCGGCCGCAGTCCAATCGGCGACCAACTCGTTCGCGGCATCGAGGGCCCCGCGGTCATACAGCAGCCCTAGCCAGAAGGCCGGGAGGGCGCAGAGTCGTCGCCACGGCCCGCCATCGGCGCCGCGCATCTCGAGAAACGTCTTAAGGCGGACTTCCGGAAACGCCGTCGTCAGATGGTCGGCCCAATCGCCGATCAGCGGCAATTCGCCGGGCAATGCCGGCAGGCGGCCGGCGAGGAAATCGCGAAAGGACTGCCCGCTCGCATCGATGTAGGTGCCGTCGCGATAGACGAAATACATCGGCACATCGAGCATGTAGTCGACATAACGCTCAAAGCCGAACCCGTTCTCGAACACGAACGGCAATGTCCCGCAGCGGTCGGGATCGGTATGCGTCCAGACAAAGCTGCGATAGCTGTGGAATTCGGTCGGCTGCCCCTCGACAAAGGGGGAATTGGCGAACAGCGCGACCGCGACCGGCTGCAACGCCAAACCGACGCGGAACTTCTTCACCATGTCGGCTTCGGTCTCGTAATCGAGGTTGGTCTGCACGGTGCAGGTGCGCAGCATCATGTCGAGGCCGAGTTGGCCTTTCTTCGGCATGTAGTCGCGCATGATGCGGTAGCGGCCTTTCGGCATCCACGGCACCTCGTCGCGGCGCGAGGTCGGATCGAAGCCGAGCCCGATCATGCCGAGCCCCAATTCGTCGCAAACTTCGCGCACTTGCCGCAGATGTTCGTGCACCTCGCCGCAGGTCTGGTGCAGCGTTTCGAGCGGCGCGCCGCTCAATTCGAACTGTCCGCCCGGTTCGAGCGTGATCGAACATTGGCTGTCATTCGATAGCGCGATGATGGCGCCCTTCTCGACGACCGGCTTCCAACCAAACCGCGTCATGCCTTCGAGCAATGCGCGGATGCCGTCTGGCCCGTCATACGGAACCCGCTTCAGATCGCTGCGGCGGAACACAAATTTCTCGTGCTCGGTACCGACCCGCCACGCTGAGGGCGGCTTGTTGCCGCTCGCGTGATATTCGACGAGCTGACGTTTATCGGTGATCGGCGGTCCTTGCAGGCTCGACGGGCCAGACATGCGGCGTTCGAACTCCCGGCAGGCGTCAAACAACAATCCGCATCAACGCGGCCGAGCGCGGCGCCAATCGCCGGCTATCGCCTGGAAAACCGCCAAAGCGGCAACGGCAGCGGTCTCGGCGCGCAACACCCTCGGGCCGAGCCCGACCCGCGTAACAATGGGGAGTTTGCCGAGACCGTCAAGCTCCGTGTCGGTGAAGCCGCCTTCGGGGCCGATCAGCAATGCCGCAGGGCCGTCCCCGAAATCACCGAGCGCGCTGACTATTGGCCTACCGACGCCGGTCTCGTCACACACGAGGAGGCGCCGCTCTGCCGGCCAGGATGCGAGCAATCTGTCGAGCCGCTCGGGCGTGCGAACCTCCGGCACCGAAAGACGCTCGCTCTGCTCCGCCGCGGCTATCGCAAGCGCCCGCAGCCGCTCTCCGTTGAGGCGCTCCGGCTGGGTGCGCTCGGTCCATACCGGCAGCAGCGCGGCGGCGCCGAGCTCGCTCGCCTTCTCGACGAGCCAGTCGAGCCGGGCGCGCTTGATCGGCGCGAATAGGAGCCACAGATCCGGCTCTGCTTCGGCCGTTTTGAGCTGCCCTTCAGGAAGCAGAGCCGTGCTGCGCCGGCCCTCTTCCACGAGGCGGCACAGCCACTCGCCGTCGCGCTCGTTGAAAGCCGCCACCGCCGCGCCAGGGCCGAGCCGCAGAACACGTCGAAGCCGATGCGCCTGCGCCGGATCCAGCGCGACGGCGGCGCCTTCTGCCAACGGCTGCGGAACATAAAGGCGGCTGGCGGCGTGTTCGGCCAATCAAAGCTCCCTGCCCGGCTTGAGCCCGGCTCGTTGCAGGCACAAGATTACCGCATGAGCTTCACGGTCGGGAAACCGACACCCAAGCCCGCAACCCGCGATCCGAGCGACATCCATCACGGCGATTGGGTCGAGCGCTGGCTGCCGCGATGGGCCGAGCCCTATGCGCGGCTTGCGCGATGGGACCGGCCGATCGGCACCTGGCTATTGCTGTTTCCCGCCTGGTGGGGGATTGCGTTGGCCGGCCCACAATGGCCCGATCCGCTGCTCCTGCTGTTGTTTGCGATCGGCGCCGTCGCGATGCGGGGCGCCGGCTGCACGCTGAACGACATCGCGGATCGCGACTATGACGGCCAAGTCGCGCGCACCCGGCTGCGTCCCTTGCCGAGCGGCCGGGTCACCGTACCCCAGGCCATCGCCTTCACGGTGACGCAGTTGGCAGTCGGCGCGGCGGTGCTGTTCAGCCTGAACCAGGCGTGTCGGTGGCTCGGCCTCGCTGTCTTGGCTTTGATCGGCACCTACCCTTTCATGAAACGGATCACCTATTGGCCGCAGCTCTTTCTCGGACTGAATTTCAACTGGGGCGCCCTGCTCGGCTGGGCCGCCGTGACCGGCTCCCTCGCCTGGCCGCCGGTATTGCTCTATCTCGGCGGCATCTTCTGGACCCTCGGCTATGACACGATCTACGCGCATCAGGACAAGGAGGACGATGCGCGCATCGGCGTCAAATCCTCGGCCCTGGCTCTGGGCGCCCGGACCCGGCCGTTTCTGTTCGCTTTCTACGCCGCGGCGCTGGCGCTGTGGGCAGCGGCCGGTCTCAGCGTCGATCTTGGCGTCCTGTTTTGGGCCGGGCTGGCCGGCGCGGGATTGCAGCTCTACTGGCAGGCGGCTTACGTGAATATCGACAACCCGGCCGATTGCCTCGCCAAGTTCCGCTCGAACCGCTGGATCGGCTGGTTGCTGCTCCTCGGAATCGTCGGCGGCCATTTCGCCTGATCGCTGGTGGACCCGACCGAGTTCATACGCCAAAACACCGAGATCGCGGCGCCGCCGCTGGTGCCCGAGATCCGCCTGCACCTCGCAACCGAGGTCACGCCGATCTGGCAGGCGACGGAGGAAAGCCTCGAACGCAGCGGTCTGCCGCCGCCTTTCTGGGCCTTTGCCTGGGCCGGCGGACAGGCGCTGGCGCGCTACTTGCTCGATCACCCCGAAACCGTTGCGGGGCGCGAGGTGCTCGATTTTGGCTCCGGTTCGGGACTGGTGGCGATCGCCGCCGCAAAGGCTGGCGCCGCACGCGTCACCGCTGCCGATATCGACCCTTTCGCGGCCGCGGCGATTGCCCTCAACGCGGCGCTGAACGGGGCGCCGGTTTCGGTCATAAACGATGATCTGCTCGGCGGCGATACGCGGTTCTGGAAGTTGGTGACCACGGGCGACATCTGCTACGAGCAGCCGATGGCAGAACGCGCGATGCGCTGGCTCCGGCGCCTCGCCGGGCGAGGCAGCACAGTCCTGCTCGGCGATCCGGGTCGCGCTTATCTCCCCACCGCCGGACTATGCGAGCTTGCGCGTTACGACGTGCCGACCAGCCGCGAGCTTGAAGGGGCCGAACGCTTCACCGGGTTCGTTTGGCGCGTTCTGCCCCACTTGGGGAGGGACCGCTGAGGCCTCCGAAAACCATGGTGGTCGCGGCGCTCGGCACGTCCCAGACGCTCGCCTGGGGATCGAGCTATTACCTGCCGGCGGTATTGGGCGGCCCGATCTCGGCCGGGCTCGGGCTCCCGACAAGCGCGTTCTTCGCGGTCTTCTCGGCGGCGTTGCTCTTGCAGGCGGTGGTCGGGCCTTACATCGGGACGGTCATCGACCGGCATGGCGGGCGCGCCGTGCTGACCCTATCGAACCTCGTTCTGGCGGCGGGCCTCGCAACACTGGGGTTGGCGCAAGGCGTCCTGGGCTTGGCGGTCGCGTGGTTTCTGCTCGGGATCGGCATGACGATGGGGCTCTATGACGCCGCTTTCGCCGCCCTCACCCGCCTTTATGGCCGCGAGGCGCGCGCCGCAATCACCGGGATCACGCTGCTCGCAGGCTTCGCCAGTACGGTCGGCTGGCCGGCCTCGGCCTGGTTCGAGCACGCCTATGGCTGGCGCGAAGCCTGCCTGATCTGGGCCGCGGTCAACCTCTTTGTTGCGATGCCACTGAACTGGCTGCTGATCCCGCCGGCGCCGCCGCTGCCCGCGCCTGGCGCCGACAAAGGCGAGACCGGTCACGTTGCGCCACCGCGCGGCGCGATGCCGATCCTCGCCTTCTATTTCTGCACGACGGCTTTCGTGACCGGCGCGTTACAGGCGCATCTGCTGCGCTTTTTGGGCGCGGCGGGCGCGTCCGAAGCGATGGCGATTATCGCCGGAACACTGGTCGGGCCGGCGCAGGTCGTGGCGCGCCTCTGTGAATTCGGGCTGATGCGCGCGCTGCACCCGGTATGGTCGGCGCGGATCGCGGCGGTGCTGCATCCGCTCGGCGCCTGCGCGTTGGGCCTGGCGGGATCCTTCGGCATCGGAGCATTCGCGATCGCCTATGGCGCCGGCAACGGGATGATCACGATCGCCCGGGGCACGCTGCCCCTGGCGATTTTCGGGCCGTCCGGGTACGGGCTACGCACCGGCCTCTTATCGGTCCCGGCGCGGCTGTCCGTCGCGGCCGCGCCGTTTCTGTTCGGGCTGTTGCTCGACCGGGTCGGGACCCTCGCGGTGCTGCTCACCGTCGCTCTCAACTTGTCGGCCTTTGGCTCAATGTGGCTGCTGCGCCCCCGCCCTGCCCCCCGGATCGCCGCCGCCGCCGGCAATTGATGCGAACACCGCCTCCCGGCCCTATATAGCCGGCCATGCCCTACGCCAGCCTGCGCGATTTTATCGACCGCCTCGAAGCGGCCGGGCGGCTGAAGCGGGTGGCGGCGCCAGTCTCCCCCCATCTCGAGATGACCGAGATCCAGACCCGGCTCCTGGCCGAGGGCGGACCGGCCGTGTTGTTCGAGCATGTGGTGCGCGATAACCCCGCCGCGATGAAAATGCCGGTCCTCGTCAACCTCTTTGGCACGGTCGAGCGCGTCGCCTGGGGCATGGATCGTGAGCCCGGCCAGTTGCGCGAGATCGGCGAGACCCTCGCCTTCCTCAGGCAACCGGAACCGCCCGGTGGTTGGCGCGAAGCCTTGGAGATGCTGCCGCTGCTGCGCACGGTTATGGCGATGCGGCCGCGCACGGTCGCGGCGGGTGCCTGCCAGGAGATCGTGCTGCGCGGCGCCGAGATCGATCTCGGGCTGCTGCCGATCCAGACTTGCTGGCCCGACGAGCCGGCCCCCTTGATCACCTGGCCGCTTGTCGTCACGAAAGGCCCCGGCAACAAGCGCGAGGACGGGTTCAACCTGGGCATCTACCGTATGCAAGTGACCGGGCGCGACACAACACTGATGCGCTGGCTGCGGCATCGCGGCGGCGCGCAGCATCACCAGCGCTGGCGCGCCGCCAAGCCCGACCCGCTGCCCGCCGCGGTCGTCATCGGCGCCGATCCCGGCACGATCATCGCCGCCGTGACGCCGGTGCCGGATACCCTGTCCGAATACCAGTTCGCCGGGCTGCTACGGGGCAGGAGGGTCGATCTCGTCGACTGCAAGACGGTGCCGCTGAAGGTGCCGGCCGAAGCCGAGATCGTCCTCGAGGGTCATGTCGCGCTCGATGAATACGGCGATGAAGGCCCCTACGGCGACCACACCGGCTATTACAATACCGTTGAGCCATTCCCGGTGTTTCGCATCTCGGCGATGACGATGCGGCAGAACCCGATCTATCTCTCGACGTTTACCGGCCGGCCGCCCGACGAGCCCTCGGTGCTGGGCGAGGCGCTCAACGACGTGTTCGTGCCGCTCTTACAGCAGCAATTCCCGGAGATCGTCGATTTCTGGCTGCCTCCCGAGGGCTGCTCGTATCGGATCGCGGTTGTTTCGATCCGCAAGAGCTATCCCGGCCACGCCAAGCGGGTGATGATGGGGATCTGGTCATTTCTGCGGCAGTTCATGTACACAAAGTTCGTCATCGTCGTTGATGACGACATCGCCGTGCGCGACTGGAAAGACGTCATGTGGGCGGTCTCGACCCGCATGGACCCGGTGCGCGATGTGACGCTGATGGAGAACACGCCGATCGATTATCTCGATTTCGCCTCGCCCGAATCCGGGCTCGGCGGCAAGATCGGCCTCGACGCCACTAACAAATTGCCGCCCGAGACGCATCGCGAATGGGGGCGGCCGATCCGAATGACGGACGAAGTGATCGCCGAGGTCACCCGCAAATGGGCCGAATACGACCTCCCCGGCTCGGGCAAGGCGATCTGGAAATAGCGTTATTCCCACAGACCTCGGTGCATCTGTGCTGAGACAAGTTTTTCAGGATGAGCAATGGCGGATCAGAAAATCGACAAGGAAACCGCGAACGATATCGACCTGCTGCAGGATGTCATCGGCAAGGCGCTGAAGGCCGGCGCGGACGCCGCGGATGCGGTGCTCGTTGAAGGCACCTCGTTGTCGCACGTCCGCCGCCTCGGCAAAACCGAGAAGCTCGAACGCTCTGAGGGCCAGGATCTCGGGCTTCGCGTGCTGGTCGGCAAACAGCAGGCGATTGTGTCGTCGAGCGACCGCTCGCCGAAAATGCTCGCCGAGCTCGTCGAGCGCACCGTAGCAATGGCGCGCGCGGTGCCGGAGGACCCGTTCTGCGGCCTCGCCGACCCCGCCGAGATCGCGCGCGACTGGCCGGCCCTCGACATGCTTGATCCGGTCGAACCGAGCGCCGAGACATTGATCGAACGGGCACGCGCCGCGGAAGAAGCCGCGCTCGCGGTTCAAGGGATCACGAATTCCGAGGGCGCGGAAGCCGGCTGGGGCCGATCGCGCGTCGCGATCGCCGCTTCCAACGGGTTCGCCGGCGGGTATTGCGGCTCGCACCATGCCATCAGCGCCTCGGTCATCGGTGGGTCGGGCAACGCCATGGAGCGCGACTACGATTTCGCCAACAGCGTCTACGCCGCCGATCTGCGCGACCCGGCCGAGGTCGGCCGCAGCGCCGGCGAGCGCACAATCCGCCATCTCGGCGCCCGCAAGATGCCGACCTGCCGCTGTCCAGTCGTGTTCGATCCACGCGTCGCGCGCAGCTTCATCTCGCATCTGTTGGGGTCGATTTCGGGCCCGTCGATCGCGCGCGGCACGAGCTTTCTGCGAGACAAGCTGCACCGGCGGATTTTCCCGGAAGCGATCACGATCACCGAAGACCCGCACCGTCAGCGCGGCCACCGCTCGAAGCCGTTCGACGCCGAGGGCATCGCCAACCGGCGGCGGGCGCTCATCGACAGAGGCGTGCTGACGACGTGGCTCCTGGATTTGCGCTCGGCACGCCAGCTCGGCCTGAAGACGACGGGCCATGCCGCACGCGGCACGGCCTCGCCGCCCTCACCCGCGGCGACAAACATCTGGATCGAGCCTGGGAGCGCCAGCCCGGCCGAATTGATGGCCGACATCAAAAACGGGTTCTATGTCACCGAGCTGATGGGGATGGGGGTTAACGGCATCACCGGCGATTACAGCCGCGGCGCCGCAGGGTTCTGGATCGAGAATGGCCAGATCGCGCACCCGGTTAGCGAGATGACCGTCGCGGGCAACCTCAACGAGATGTTCGCGGGCATGAGCGCCGCCAATGATCTCGAATTCCGGACCGGCGCCGATTCGCCGACCTTGCGCATCGAGGATCTAACGGTAGCCGGCGCCTGAGCCGCCCACCAGCCCGACCGCCGACCTTGCCAATCCTGCCGCCCGCCTCTAACACTGGCGGCGGGGCCCCATGCAGGACAAATCGGGTATTTCGCCACAAGCGTTGAATTCGCTCGCCCTGGTGCGGCGGCTGGTGCGCGATTTCATCTGGCGGCACGCCGGCCAGATCGCGCTCGCCTTCCTCTGCATGGGGATGGCCGCCGCCAGCACCGCGCTGCGCGCATGGCTGATGGAGCCGGTGCTCGATCGCATCTTTATCGCCCGTGACGCTTCGCTCCTGTTGCTGCTCGGCGGCGCCGCGCTGGTTCTAGCGCTCCTCAAGGGATTTGCCGATTACGGCCAAACCGTGCTGATGAACCGGGTCGGCCAGCGGGTCGTCGCCGATATCCAGAAGGCCTGCTTTGCCCACCTGATCCGTGCCGACCTCGCCTATTTCAACGCGACATCGAGCGGCTTGCTGATCTCGCGGCTGACCAATGATGTCGGGCTGTTGCGCAACGCCGCCGCCAATGTGCTGGCCGGCATGGGGCGGGACGCCATTACCGTCATCTTCCTTGTCGGGCTGATGTTCTATCAGGACTGGCTGTTGGCGCTGATCGCGTTCTTCGCCTTTCCGCTGGCGATCCGGCCCATCATCGGCATCGGCCGCCGCATGCGCCGCGTCTCGGCGAACACGCAAATTGAGATGGGGCAGCTGACAACGCTGTTGAGCCAGACCTTTCAGGGCGCCCGGCACGTCAAGGCCTACGGCATGGAGGAATATGAGGAGCGGCGCGCCGGCGGCCTCATCGAGCGGGTGTTTGCGCTTGTCGATCGCGCCAACCGTACCCGCGCACGCGCGACACCGATGATGGAGGCGCTCGGCGGCGCGGCGATCGCGGTCGTGATCCTCTATGGTGGTGGGCAGGTCATCAGCGGGGCGCGCACACCCGGCGCCTTCTTCTCGTTCATTACGGCGCTGCTCCTCGCCTACCAGCCGGTCAAGGCGCTGGCGATCCTGAACGCCAATCTGCAGGAGGGCCTCGCTGCGGCGCAGCGCGTCTTCCAGGTGCTCGACATCGAGCCGGCGATCCGCGATATGCCGGGGGCGCGGCCGTTGCGCGTCTCGGCCGGTGAAGTGCGGTTCGAGGACGTGCGGTTTGGTTATCACCCCGCTACCGTCGCGCTCGACGGCATCTCGCTGACGGTGCCGGGCGGCGGCACGGTCGCGCTGGTCGGGCCGTCGGGCGCCGGCAAGTCGACGATGCTGAACCTGATCCCGCGCTTCTACGAGGTCGATCACGGCGCGATCTCGATCGATGGGCAGGACGTTCGGGCGGTAACCCTGGCCTCGCTCCGCGCATCGATCGCGCTCGTCGCGCAAGAGGTCAGCCTGTTTGACGACACGGTGCGCGCCAATATCGCCTATGGCCGGTTCGGCGCCTCACAGCGCGAGATCGAGGAGGCCGCCATCGCCGCCGGGGCCGACCGTTTCATCCGTGAATTGCCGGAGAGCTACGACACTGTGGTTGGCGAGCACGGCATGCTGTTGTCGGGCGGCCAGCGTCAGCGCTTGGCGATTGCCCGAGCGATGCTGCGGGATGCGCCGATCCTGCTGCTCGACGAAGCAACCTCGGCGCTCGACAGCGAATCCGAGCGGCAGGTGCAGGTGGCATTGCGCAGCCTGATGAAGGGCCGCACGACCATTGTCATTGCGCACCGCCTGTCGACCGTGATCGGCGCCGACCTGATCTGCGTCTTGGATCGCGGCCGCATCGTGGAGACCGGACGGCACGCGCAGCTCCTGGCCCGCAACGGTCTCTATGCGCGCCTCTACGAAACGCAGTTCGCCGGCGAGCGCGACCTGTCGGCAACGGCCGGTGCGGCCGCCGCGGCGGGTTAGCGCAGACGTGAAGGCGCCGAGCCGCTGGGGCCGCCATCTCGTCCGCAGCGAAGGTTTGCGGCGCCTGTTGTGCTGGGTCATTCAGCTCTACATCCGGTTCGTCTACCGGACAAACCGCTGGAGTGTCGAAGGCGGCGACATCCCGCTGCGGCTGCGCCAACAGGGGCAGCC
>JBKOVT010000155.1:0-4435 GCA_046724035.1 Pseudomonadota bacterium
GCGCCGAGCGGGCGAGGGCTGCTGGATCGCGGCCCGGTTCGGTCCCATATCAGCGCCGTGGAGAGGATGATGACCGCCGCCCGGCCCTATTTCCTGACGACGCCGATCTATTACGTCAACGACCTGCCGCATCTCGGCCACGCCTATACAACGGTGGCTTGCGATGCGTTGGCGCGGTTTATGCGGCTCGACGGGTATCGGGTCAAATTCCTGACCGGCAGCGACGAGCACGGCCAGAAGGTCGAGCAATCGGCACGCGCCGCCGGGATCGCGCCGCAGGAATTCTGCGACCGCATCTCGCCGGCCTGGCGCGAGATGACGCAGCTTCTCAACATCAGCAACGACGATTTTATCCGCACGACCGAGCCGCGCCATGTGCGCGGCGTCGAGGCGCTGTGGCAGGAGCTGGAGCGGCGCGGCGAGATCTATCTCGGGCGCTTCGCCGGCTGGTATGCGGTGCGCGACGAGGCCTTCTATGCCGAGAGCGAACTGATCGACGGGCCCGGCGGCAAGAAGGTCGCGCCGACCGGAGCGGATGTCGAATGGCTGGAAGAAGAAAACTATTTCTTCCGGCTGTCGGCCTGGCAGGACCGGCTGTTGGAATTTTACGAAACGCACCCCGATGCGGTTGCGCCGCGCTCGCGCCGCAACGAGGTCATCAGCTTTGTCAAATCGGGGCTCAACGATTTGTCGATCTCGCGCACCAGCTTCAGCTGGGGCGTGCCGGTGCCGGGGAACCCGAAGCATGTCGTCTATGTCTGGCTGGACGCGCTGATCAACTACATCACCGCGCTCGGCTATCCGGATATTGGCGGCGAATACGCGACATTCTGGCCGGCCGATCTGCACATGGTCGGCAAGGACATCGTGCGATTTCATTCGGTGTATTGGCCGGCTTTTTTGATGGCCGCGGGGTTGGAGCCCCCGCGTCGTGTCTTTGCGCATGGCTGGTGGACCGTCGAGGGCCAGAAGATGTCGAAATCGCTCGGCAACTTCATCCCGCCAAAGGCGCTCGTCGACAAATACGGGCTCGACCCGGTGCGCTATTTCCTGCTTCGCGAATTGCCGTTCGGCAATGATGGCGATTTTTCGCACCGCGCGATCGTCGGCCGGCTCAATGGCGATCTCGCGAACGATTTCGGCAATCTGGCGCAGCGCGTCCTATCGATGATCAACCGCAACTGCAATGCGAGGGTGCCCGAACCGGGCGCCTTTACCGCCGCGGACGAGCAATTGCTCGGCGATGCGCGCGGGCTGCTGGATCGGGTGCGGCCGCATATGACCGAACAGGCGTTTCATCTGGCTCTAGAGGCGATCTGGCGCGTCGTCGGCGCGGCCAACCGCTATGTCGATGAGCAGGCACCGTGGGCGTTGCGGCGCAGCGATCCGGCGCGGATGGGCACCGTCCTCTATACGCTTGCCGAAGTGTTGCGGCATCTCGGGATCCTGACGCAGCCCTTTGTGCCGGATGCGGCATCGGCGCTGCTCGACCAGCTCGCGGTGCCGAGCGAAGCTCGCCGATTTGCCGATCTCGCCGAGGCCTTGACGACGGGCCGTGCGTTGCCGGCGCCGCAAGGCATCTTCCCGCGCTATGTTGAGGCGGAAGCGGCGAGCGCCTGATCCAGCCCATGCTGGTCGATAGCCATTGCCATCTCGATTTCGCCGATTTCGCGCCGGAGCGCGAGGCGGTCATCGAGCGCGCCCGCGCCGCGGGCATCGGCACGATGGTGACGATCTGCACGCGACTCGACGAGTTTCCGGCAGTGCGCGCGATTGCCGACGCGCATGACGACATCTGGTGCTCGGTCGGCGTGCACCCGCACGAGGCGGCCGATTACGCCACGACGACGGCGGACGAACTCGCGATACTCGCAGCGCATCCGCGCGTTATCGGCATCGGCGAGACCGGGCTCGATTTTCATTACGACCACAGCCCGCGCGACGTGCAGGAACGCATCTTCCGCGCCCATATCGCGGCCGCGCGGGCGATCGGCTTGCCGCTGATCGTGCACGCCCGCGAGGCCGATCCCGAGATCGCCCGCATCCTGAAGGAGGAGGGCGCGACGGCCGGGGTCTTGCATTGCTTCAGCAGCGGCCGGGCATTGGCCGAAGCGGCGCTCGACCTCGGTTTCTACATCTCGGTCTCGGGGATCGTGACCTTCAAGAACGCCGACGAATTGCGCGGCATCGTGCGGGACGTGCCGCTCGATCGGCTGCTGGTCGAGACCGACGCGCCGTACCTCGCGCCGGTGCCGTATCGCGGCAAGCGCAACGAGCCGGCCTTTGTCGCCGCGACGGCGGCGGCTGTGGCGGCGGTGAAGGGCGTCGCACCCGAAGTGCTCGCCGCGGCGACGACCGACAATTTCTTCCGCCTGTTCCAAAAGGCCAGCCGACCGGGCGCAGCATGAAAGTCACGGTGCTCGGCTGCGGCGCTTCCTGGGGCGTGCCGGCGATCGGGCCGGATTGGGGCCGCTGCGATCCCAGCGACGCGCGTAACCGCCGGCGGCGCTGCTCGCTGCTCGTTGAGACGGGCGGCCGTACGATCCTGATCGACACCGCGCCCGATCTGCGCGAGCAGTTGATCGATGCCGGGATTTCGCGGCTCGATGCCGTCCTGCTGACGCATGCGCATGCCGACCATCTGCACGGTCTCGACGATCTGCGCATGATCAGCCAGTTGGCCGGCCTTGCGATCCCGTTCTACAGCAGCGCCGCCGCCCTTAAGGAGGCCGAGCAGCGCTTTGGCTATGCCTTCCGGCCGGTGGCGCCCGGGAAGCCGGTTTATCGGCCGGCGCTCGAGGCGCGCGTCATCGAGGGTCGGTTCGAGGCGGCCGGGATCCCGGTCGCGCCGTTTTGGCAGAGCCACGGCTTTAGCCAGACGCTTGGTTTTCGCATCGGCCCGGTCGGCTATTCGACCGATGTCGTCGAGCTCGACGATGATGCCTTTGCGGCGCTCGCGGGCATCGAATTGTGGGTCGTCGATTGCCTGCGCCGCGAGCCGCACCCGACGCATGCCACGCTCGACAAGGTGCTCGGCTGGGTCGAGCGGCTGCGGCCGCGGCGCACCGTGCTGACCCATATGGACCAAAGCCTGGATTACCGCGAGCTCAGCGCCGAATTGCCGCCCGGGATCGAGCCCGGACATGACGGGCTGGTCATCGAATTGCCCGAGCCGTGATCCCGTGGCCGTGATCCCATGGCCGTGATCCGGCTCGCCCGACCCGAGGACCGCGCGACGGTCGAGGCGATCGTGCGCGACGCCTACAGCATCTACATTCCGCGGATTGGCAAGCCGCCCGGGCCGATGCTGGACGATTACAACGTGCTGATCGCGGACGGTGCGGTCAGTGTGCTCGAAGAGAATGACGGCTTTATTGCCGCAATCATCGTGCTGTTGCCGGAAACGGACCATCTGCTGCTCGACAATATCGCGGTCCGGCCGGAGCGGCAGGGCCAAGGTCTCGGCCGGCAGCTCATTGCGTTTGCCGAAGCCGAAGCACGGCGGCTCGGCCATGCCGAGCTGCGGCTCTACACGCACGAGATGATGACCGAAAACATCGCGTTCTATACGCGGCTCGGCTTTGTCGAAACCGGCCGCGGGCACGAGGATGGTTACGACCGCGTCTTCATGACAAAGCGGCTCTAGGAAACCGGGTATTATTTTCCATAATATATATTATGCGACATAGCCTCACGAGGAACGCTCCTGTAGCGCGATCTCGTAATTGCAGCACGGCGCCTCGTGACGCGCCTCTTCCCGGCGCGATATAGGATATCCGGGCGCTCTCTGGCGCCACGGGGTTTTCGATGGATTTGCCGCCTGGGCTGCGCCTCAGCTTCGAGAAAGATCCTTCGTGGGAAGACCGGGAGTTCGTCGACGAGGCGCTCGGTATGTACAACGCGCCGTTTCTGCGCGATCCGAGCTGGTCCTATTTCGGGATCTTCCTGCGCGACGACGGTCCCGCACTCCCTCGGACGATCCGGGCCGGGCTTATCGGCAATTGCTATGCCGGCTGGCTGTTCGTCAATCTGCTGTGGGTGCATGAGGATTTGCGGCGCCGCGGCGTCGGCCAGAGGCTGCTGGCCGAAGCCGAGAGGCACGGCCTCGAATTCGGCTGTCACTCCTCCTTTCTCGACACGTTTTCGTTTCAAGGACCGGATTTCTATCCGAAGTTCGGATACGAGGAATTCGCCCGGCTCGACTATCCGCCGGACCGTCAGCGCATCTTCTTCCGAAAGCGACTGATCGGCTGAGCGGCAAAGGACGCGACGATAGATGACCCGCCCGATCGAACGGCTCCTCGCGATCATGGCCCGGCTGCGCGATCCGGAACGGGGCTGCCCGTGGGACCGAGAGCAGAATTTCGCGACAATCGCGCCTTACACGATCGAGGAAGCCTACGAGGTCGCCGATGCGATCGAGCGCCAGAACATG
>JBKOVT010000255.1:0-4899 GCA_046724035.1 Pseudomonadota bacterium
GGTGGTAATCTGAGGAGGCTCAACATGACGGTTTCTACGATGACCCGGCTCGACCCGGGCGAGATCGACTGGCTCGGCCGCGCCGAGCGAATTGCTGGCGCTATAGCCGAGGCTGCCGCGCGGCACGACGCCGACGAAAGCTTTGTGTCCGAAGGCTATGCGCTCCTCAAGCAGGAGGGCTTCTTCAAGGCTCTAGTTCCCGCCGAATTGGGCGGCGGCGGCGCCGGTTATACCGAGATCTGCCGTGCCATCAGCCGGATCGCGATCAGCTGCGGCGCAACGGCGCTTGCCTTCTCGATGCATTCGCATCTCGTCGCTGCCGCGGCATGGCGTTGGCGGCATCAGAACGCGCCGACAGATGGGCTGTTGAGGCGGGTTGCGGCGGAAGAGCTCATCCTTGTTTCCAGCGGCGGCTCTGATTGGCTGAAGAGCGCCGGAACCGCGGTCAAGACTGAGGGCGGCTTCCTGATCAACGCGCGCAAGATCTTCTCGAGCGGCTGCCCAATGGGCGATCTGCTGGTCACGAGCGCCGTTTATGAGGATCCCGACGAGGGACCAACGGTGCTGCATTTTGCCGTTCCGACAAAGGCTGAGGGCGTCACCATCCTCGATACCTGGCACGTTCTGGGCATGCGCGGGTCGGGCTCACACGACATGGAGCTGAGGGACGTGTTTGTTCCGAACGTTGCGATTGCCGGGCGGCGGCGGCAAGGCAAATGGCACATATTGTTTCACGTCATCAGCATGATCGCCTTTCCGCTGATCTACTCGGCCTATCTCGGGGTCGCCGAGGGCGCGCGCGCCAATGCGCTGGAGATCGCGCGGAAGCGGCCGGACGACGGAAACCTCGCGTATCTCGTCGGCGAGATGGAGAATGCATTCGCCGCCGCCACGATGGCGCTGGATCAGCTGATCCATAACGCCGAGATCGCGACGCCCGGCCCCGAAACGACGAACCGCGCCTTGATTGGCCGCACCCTTGCCGGCGAAGCGGCAATCCGTACGGTCGAGCGCGCGATGGAGGTGGCGGGCGGCGCCTCGTTTTACCGCCGCCTTGGCCTCGAACGCGCATTTCGCGACATCCAGGGTGCCCGGTTCCATCCGCTGCAGGGGAAAGCCCAGCTGCGGTACACCGGCCGCTTGGCGCTGGGGCTCGATATCGACGAGTGAATTGATTCAGAAGCAAGGGAGACATTTGATGACCACGAGCTCATCCATTGCTGATGCTGCCGCCGAACTTTCCGGTGCTTTCTCAGGACAAGTCATCCGTCCGGGAGAGGTCGGTTACGAGGACGCAAGAAAAGTCCACAATGGGCTCATCGACAAGCGGCCGGCACTGATCGCACGCTGCCGCGGCACCGCTGACGTTGTTGACGCCGTCAACTTCGCCCGCAAGCACGGCCTCGAGGTCGCTGTTCGGGGCGGCGGGCACAATGTGGCCGGGCGTGCCACGATCGATGGTGGGTTGATGATTGACCTCATGCCCATGAAAGGGATGCATGTCGATCCGAAACGCCGCCGCGTGCGGGCGCAAGGCGGCGCGACCTGGGCCGATCTTAACCGCGAGACGCAACTTCATGGGCTGGCCGTAACGGGCGGCGTCGTCTCGAGTACCGGCATTGCCGGTCTTACCCTCGGTGGCGGGCTGGGCTGGTTGATGAGCAAATACGGCTTGGCGCTCGATAATCTTCAGTCGGTTGAGCTCGTCACGGCTGACGGCCGGGTTCTCCAAGCCAGCGCCGAGGAGCACCCCGATCTGTTCTGGGCCGTCCGCGGCGGTGGTGGCAATTTCGGCGTGGTCACTTCCTTCGAGTATCGGCTCTATCCGGTTGGTCCGACTGTCATCGGCGGCTTGGTGGCGCACCCGTTCGAGCGCGCCCGGGAAATGTTGCATTTCTACCGTGATTTCACGGCCTCGCTGCAGGACGAAGAAACGGTGTTCGGCGGGCTCATCCATGTGCCGGACGGCTCGGGCACAAAGCTGGCCGCGATGGTGAGCTGTCACGCTGGACCCCCGGCGGATGGTGAAGCTGCCATGCGCCCGCTGAAAGAGTTCGGCCCTCCCGTGATGGATGCGCTCGGGCCGATGTCGTATTGCCAGCTGAACAGCATGCTCGATGCCGCTTATCCAAAAGGCGCGCTTAATTACTGGAAGTCGAGCTTCCTTTTACAGCTCAGCGACCCGGCGATCGACGTCATGATCGAACAGTTCGGTCGGTGCCCGACCCCGATGGGCCAACTGCTGCTTGAACATTTCCACGGCGCGGCGACGCGGGTTGGTGCAACCGATACGGCGTTCCCGCACCGCGCACAGGGTTACAACTTTCTGATCCTCACCGAATGGATAGCGCCAGCGGACACTGATCGATGCGTTGCCTGGGCAAAGCAAACCTATGCCGAGATGGAGCCCTTTTTTGCCTCTGGCCGCTACGTGAATTACCTGGGCGATGACGAGGTGGGCGAGCCGGTGGCCGCCGCCTACGGCCCGAACTATCGCCGATTGCAGGAGGTCAAGACGGAATACGATCCGACCAACTTCTTCCACCTGAACCAGAACATTCGTCCATTGAGCTGAATTGAGCGCCAGCCAAAACCGAGGAACGTAATTAATAGAAGGGGCTCGTCCTTGGCGCTCAATTCAACCGACCGGCTGAGTTGGATGACTGGTTTCGGCGCTAAGCGGAAGCCCGGCAGAGACGTCAGGAGCTTCCGGTTTGTGCCGTAAGCCGCCACTCGGCGGAGTTCGCCCAGATCACGGCAGGGCCTATACGAGCATTCGACGCAAACATGATTTACTGTGCGACGATGCCGTTAGCGCATAACCGCATCCGAGAATTGGCGGCAATTTAGGGGAGCGCACGCGCTGCAAGAGCCTTGAAAATCAGACTCGCCCTGACTTGCGCGGGCCGCTGTTCATAGACTTTCCGGAGCAGCGCGTCTCGGTATCGGTCAGCATTGACAAAAGTCGACATCAAACGCATCGCCTGTAGCGCGTACAATGCGTGCGGAAATCTCACCGATGTCTTGGAACTTGAGCCGGATGATCGCGCCCCCCTAGCCGGCGCCGGTGCGGCGATGCGCGCACCCGAGGCGGAAATATCGAGCAGCGGGGCGCTCATAATGTCTCCGTCGGCCATGACCTGAACCGTCTTCTTCCTGGCCTTGGCCATGCTGCGGCCCTAAAACGAAAAATAGGGCGGTATTGGGTAGCTCCGATCCAGATGATGCAACGCAATTCTTCAGCTTACCCAATTATCCCAGTGCTCGGGCTGATCAAATGCTGGCCCGAGGCGGCGGGAGCGCGCGGAGCCTGCTCCGGGCCGTGACGATCCGTGGTGGTCTCCTGGCTTATCTTCCGGTGGTGCCGCGGGCCCTATAAGCAAGTCTGCGCCTGGGTTTCATTCCAGCCGAGACGAATGAGCACCCCAACGCTACTATCCCGTCTCGCGTCCAGCTATAAGCGCGAAAATCATTCGGGACCGCTGTCGATGAGCTGGCTGCAAGCGCTGATGCCTACGGACGACCGGTTTTTCGAGCTGTTCGCTGCCCACTCCCGAACGATCCTCGCCGGCGCCACCGACCTACGCGCGCTGCTTGATGGAGGCGATCAGGTTCCGAGGCGCTGCAAGTCAATTCTCGAACATGAAGCAGCCGCCGACGCGATCACACGCGACGTGCTGCAATCTGTGCGGCGTACCTTCATCACTCCGTTCGATCGCGGCGACATCAAGGACCTGATCACCTCGATGGATGACGCGATTGATGAAATGCAGCAGACAGCGAAGGCCGTCACGCTATTCGGGTTTCGCAGCTTTGAGCCGGAGATGTGCGGCATGGGCGACGCCATTCTGGAATGCGCCGGCCTGGTGCAGAATGCCATTCCGCTGTTGCGAACCATCGGTGTCGAAGCCAACCGTCTCGGTGCTCTCTGCGAGCGGATAACCGAAATCGAAGGCCGCGCCGACGACATCCACAATGAGGGTCTACAAAAGCTATATCAGGCGCACGCCGGGTCGGACCCGATGGCTTTCGTCACCGGGAAGGAGATCTACGATCACCTCGAAACCGTGGTCGACTGCTTCGACGACATCGGGAACGAAATCCAGAGCATCGTTCTCGAACAGGCCTGACGAGCGTGGATCGGCGCACCGGTACTGCCGACCGATGACGACAGCATCGCTGTCGGTGCCGATGCTCGTCGGTTTGATCGTGCTCGCCCTCGCCTTTGACTTTCTCAATGGTCTTCATGACGCGGCGAACTCGATCGCAACGGTCGTCTCAACTCGCGTCCTGCGGCCCTTGACGGCCGTGTTTTGGGCCGCGTTCTTCAATTTCATTGCGCTTGCGATATTCGGGCTGCACGTCGCGCAAACCCTCGGGACGGGCATCATCGACCCAGGCGCAGTCGACGGTGGCGTGATCTTTGGCGCCCTCGTCGGGGCCATCGTGTGGAACGTCGCGAGCTGGCTTCTCGCGTTCCCGACGAGCAGCTCGCATGCGCTGATTGGGGGCCTGCTCGGTGCCGGGATCGCGCATGCCGGCCTTAGCGCAGTCGTTTGGTCCGGCGTCATCAAGACCGCGTTCGGCATAGTGCTGGCGCCGCTGTCTGGCTTTGCGGTTGCCGTGGCCCTCGTAATCGCCGTGTCTTGGATGTCGGCGCGTTCGCTCCCGTTCGCGGTCGATCGGCGCTTCCGGCACCTGCAGCTTGTGTCCGCAGCCCTTTACTCGCTCGGTCACGGCGGCAACGACGCCCAAAAAACCATGGGTGTCATTGCGATCCTGCTCTATTCCAGCGGCACGCAGAGCGGGAGCTTCCATGTTCCGCTCTGGGTCATCCTCTCTTGCCAGGCGGCAATGGCGCTCGGAACGCTGTGCGGCGGCTGGCGCATCGTTCGGACA
>JBKOVT010000362.1:0-21478 GCA_046724035.1 Pseudomonadota bacterium
AACGCGCATTTCCTGCGCGGCGTGTTGAGCGAATGCCGCCGCCGCGGCATGACGGTCAGGGCATATGAGGCGGCGGATAGCTGGAGCGCCCGCAATCTCGCCGCCGAGCAGGGCGAAGCGGCGCTCGATGCATGGCGCGCCATCTACCCTGATCTGCCGGACACCGTCTACGATCCCGATCGGCTCGATATCGATCGCGCTCTCGATGGCGCCCAAATAGTGCTGGTGCACGAATGGACCGAGCCGGCGTTGGTGGCGCGCATCGCCGCGCATCGCCGCCGCGGCGGGCGTTATCTGCTGCTGTTCCATGATACGCACCATCGCATGGTGACCGATCCCGACGCGATCGCCGCTTTCGATCTCGACGGGTTCGACGGCGTCCTCGCCTTTGGCGATTTGCTGCGTGAGGCTTATCGGCGCCAGGGCTGGGGACGTCATGCCTTCACCTGGCACGAGGCGGCCGATCTCAACCTGTTCCATCCGCGCCCAGAGATTCCGAAACAGCGCGATCTCGTGTGGATCGGCAATTGGGGGGACGAGGAGCGCACCGCCGAGATCGGCGAATTCCTGATCGGCTCCGTCAAATCGATGGCGCTCGCCGCGCGCGTGCACGGCGTCCGCTACCCGGCGGAGGGACGCGCCGCGCTGGCCGAGGCCGGCATCGATTTCGCCGGCTATTTGCCGAACTTCCGCGTTCCGGAGGCCTTTGCGGCGGCCCACATGACCGTGCATATCCCGCGCCGCCCCTATGCCGAGGCATTGCCGGGGATTCCGACGATCCGGGTATTCGAGGCGCTGGCTTGCGGCATCCCGCTTGTATCGGCGCCATGGCAGGACCGGGAGGGCCTGTTCACGCCGGGCGAGGACTACCTCGTTGCACGCGACGGCGACGCGATGCGGCATCACCTTGCCACGTTGCGCGCCAATCCTGATTTCGCCGCGGCCCTCGGCGCTCAGGGGCGGGCGACCGTCATGGCGCGCCACAGCTGCGCTCATCGCGTCGACGAGCTCATCGCGATCTGCCGCCGCCTTGGCCGCGAATTGGCGCACCCGGAAATGGCGGCAGCGCAATGAGCTGCGACATCGCCTTTTTCGGGTCGAGTCTTGTCTCGGCGTATTGGAACGGCGCCGCCACCTATTACCGCGGCGTATTGCAGGCGCTCGCCGCCAACGGGCATCGCATCACCTTTTATGAGCCCGATGCGTTCGACCGACAGAAGCACCGCGACATTCCCGATCCGGATTGGGCGCGCATCGTCGTCTATCCAGCGACCGAAGAAGGTGTCGACGGAGCTCTCGAACAGGCGCGCAACGCCGATCTCCTGGTCAAGGCGAGCGGTGTCGGCGTCTTCGATAGGCTGCTCGAAGAGCGCGTTCCAGGGTTGCGGCGTGACGGTGCCCTCGCGGTCTTCTGGGATGTCGACGCCCCGGCGACGCTCGAACGGATGGAAATGGATCCCGCGGATCCGTTCCACGCGCTGATCCCGCAATACGACATCGTCTTCACCTATGGCGGCGGCCCGCCGGTCGTCGCCGCCTATGAAGCGTTCGGCGCGCGGGTATGCGTGCCGGTCTATAATGGGCTCGACCCTTCGACACACCATCCGGCAACGCCCGACCCGCGATTTGGCTGCGATCTCGGCCTCGTCGCGAACCGGCTGCCCGATCGAGAGCGGCGCATCGAAGAGTTCTTTCTCGCAGCCGCCGCCGAACTGCACGACCGGCGTTTTCTGCTCGCCGGCGCCGGCTGGGACGACAAGCCGATGCCAAAAAACGTCGGCTATATCGGCCACCTCTACACGGCCGACCACAACGCCTTCAACGCGTCCTGCCTCGCCGTGCTGAATGTCAGCCGGGACAGCATGGCGTCGAACGGCTACAGCCCGGCGACGCGTGTTTTCGAGGCGGCCGGGGCCGGCGCCTGCCTGATCACCGATGCGTGGGAAGGGATCGAGCTGTTCTTCGAGCCCGGAAGCGAGATCCTGGTCGCGGAGAACGGCCCGGCTGTTGCCGAGCATCTCGCGCGGCTCAGCCCGGACGAGGCGAAGCGGATCGGCGATGCGGCGCGCCGCCGCGCCCTCGCCGAGCACACCTATACGCAGCGCGTTCGCCTCGTCGAGGATGTGCTCGTCGGGAGGCTGCCGTGAGCGCGACGGCATTGCCGGCAGCGCCGCGCCCGCTGCGCATCGTCATCCTGGGGCTGTCGATCACTTCTTCTTGGGGTAACGGCCACGCCACGACCTATCGCAGCCTGATGCGGGCGTTGTGCGACCGCGGCCATGAGGTGCTGTTTCTCGAATGCGATAAACCATGGTACCGCGCGAACCGCGACCTGCGGCGGCCGCCCTTTGGCACGGTGCGGCTCTACAAAAGCGTCGCGGAGCTGCGCCGCCGCTGGCAGGGCGAGCTCGCCGAGGCCGATCTCGTCATTCTCGGCTCCTATGTACCCGACGGGATCGCCGTCGCGCAGCTGATCCAGCATGCCGCGCGGGGTGTCACCGCCTTTTACGACATCGACACGCCGGTGACGTTGGCATCGCTGGCGGATGGGAGCTGCGAATACCTTGAGCCGCGCCTGATCGCCGGCTTCAACCTCTATCTCTCCTTCACCGGCGGCCCGGTGTTGCGGATGATCGAGCGCCGCTACGGCGCGCGGGCGGCGCGCGCGCTTTATTGCGCGGTCGACCCCGAGCAGCACAGGCCGCTCCTGGCTGCGGAGCCGCATTGGGCCCTCGGCTATCTCGGCACCTACAGCGCCGACCGCCAGCCGGTGCTCGAAAAGCTGCTGTGCGAGGCGGCGCGGAAGAGGCCAAGGCAGCATTTCGCGGTGGCCGGGCCGCTTTATCCGGCCGATCTCAAATGGCCCCGGAATGTCGAGCGCATCGAGCATGTCGGCCCGGACCGGCACGCCTGGTTCTATGGCCGCCAGCGCTTTACGCTGAACGTCACGCGCGCCGACATGGTGCGCTGCGGCTATTCGCCGAGCGTCCGGCTGTTCGAGGCGGCAGCCTGCGGCGTCCCGATCATCAGTGACGACTGGCCGGGGTTGGCGACGATCTTTGCGCCAGACCGGGAGGTGCTTGTCGCTCGCGACAGCGGCGATGTCCTTCGATACCTGGCGATGGGCGAAGCCGAACGGCTGCAGCTGGCGGTGAATGCTCGCCGCCGAGTCCTCGGCTCACACACGGCGGCGCATCGCGCCGCCCTCCTCGAAAGCTATGTCGAAGAGGCGCTGGCGCCGGCAACGGGGCGCAAACCAGCGGGGCGCGCCGCGCAAGGCAACTCTCGCGCGATCGCTGCGTTTTCCAGCGACGAACCAGCCGATGCGCCGCGGCGATTGGAGGTATCGCGTCCGCGATGAAGCTCGTCGTTTTCGGACTTTCCGTCAGCTCCTCCTGGGGCAACGGCCATGCGGTATTATGGCGAGCGCTGATCCGCGGGTTGGTGCGCGGCGGCCATTTTGTCGTGTTTTTCGAACGCGATGTTCCCTGGTATGCGCAGCACCGCGATCTGACCGAGATCGAGGGCGGGCGGCTCGTGCTCTATGGCGCGTGGGACGCGGTGCGCCCCGATGCCCGCCGCGAGCTGGCTGACGCCGACGCGGCGATGGTCACGTCATACTGCCCCGATGGGATCGAAGCGACCGAGCTCGTGCTGGACGCGCCGGGGTTGCACATTTTCTATGATCTCGACACGCCGGTGACCTTGGCGCGGCTCGCTGCCGGCGAGCCGCTCGAAGCCATCGGCCCGCGCGGGCTCGTCCCGTTCGATGTCGTGCTGAGCTACACCGGGGGCGGCGCGCTGACCGCGCTGACCGAACGGCTCGGTGCAAGGCGCGTCGCGCCGCTCTACGGCAGTGTCGACCCTGAACGCTATCAGCCGGCGGCACCGCCATCCGAGCCGCGCGCCGCCTTATCCTATCTCGGTACCTATGCCGCCGACCGGCAAGACGCGGTGGATGCGCTGTTTCTCGAACCGGCGCGTCAACGATCGGATTTGCGCTTTGTTATCGGGGGGGCGCAATACCCGCAGGATTTTGCCTGGACCAGCAACATCTTCTTCTGGCGGCATGTCGCGCCGGGCGATCACCCCCGCTTCTATGCCGCGGCGCGCGCAACGCTGAACGTCACCCGCCGCGCGATGGCGACGAGCGGCTGGTGCCCGTCGGGGCGGCTGTTCGAGGCAGCGGCATGCGCGGTGCCGGTCGTCAGCGACTGGTGGGATGGGCTCGACGAGTTCTTCGTGCCCGAGCGCGAAATCCTGATCGTGCGCACGACCGAGGACGTTCTGGCGGCGCTCGATCTCAGCGATCTGGAGATCGACCGGATCGGCGAGGCAGCGCGCGCCCGAGTGCTCGCCGATCACACCGCCGACCGCCGCGCCGACGAGCTCGTCGGGCTGCTCTCGAACCAGGCCGGCACATCGCCGAACCGGCATCCCGCCGCGCCGATGGAGGCTTGAAGCATGTGGGGCATCATTCCCGCCGCCGGCAACGGCACGCGCATCCAGCCGCTGGCCTTTTCCAAGGAACTGTTGCCGGTCGGCAGCCGCCAGCATGACGGCACCGAGCGGCCGCGCGCCGTCAGCGAATACTTGATTGAGCGCATGGTGCAGGGCGGCGCTGACAAAATTTGCTTTGTGATCTCGCGCTGGAAATTCGACATCCTGCAATATTTCGGCGGCGAAATCGGGAAGGCCGCCATTGTCTATGCCGTGCAGCCCGAGGCCAAGGGGCTGTGCGATGCGATCTTCCGCGCCGTGCCGTTTGTCCATCCCGCCGAACCTGTGCTTGTCGGATTGCCGGACACGATCTGGCTGCCGGTGGATGCGTTTTCGCGCCTGCCGTCCGACAAGCTCGGCTTCCTGACCTTCCCCGTGGCGCGTCCGGAATTGTTCGACGCGGTCGTCAGCGACGATGCCGGACGGGTGCGCGAAATTCAGGTGAAGCGCGAGGGCGCCGAGTCGAACTGGATCTGGGGCGCGTTCGGGATGCCCGGCGCCGTCTTGCACGAGCTTTACCGTTTGTGGCGGCGCCGGCGCGAGCGCGACGAATATATCGGTACGCTCGTCAACGCCTACCTGGCGACAGGCGGTGAAGCCGTCGCCGTGCCCGCCGGAACGGACTATGTCGATGTCGGGACGTTGGGCGGCTACCGCGAGGCAATGCGTCTTCTTGCCGATGCGGCGCCTCCGACCAGCGCGAGCCGCATCGCGCCGTTCCCGATCGCTCCCCGCCCTGTTGCCGCGAGGCGTCGCTGATGCCGAAGCTCTCCACCGACGAGATCCGCGAGCGGGTGGCGGCGCTCGGCCCGTGGTTCCACAATCTCAACCTGAACGGGGTGAAAACCGCCCCGGACCATTTTCTCGGTGACTATCCGGCGGTAAAGTGGCGGCATTTCGCGAATGCGATCCCGGCCGACCTCTCCGGCAAGGCCGTCCTCGATATCGGCTGCAATGCCGGGTTCTATTCGCTGGAAATGAAGCGGCGCGGCGCGGCGCGCGTGCTCGCGATCGATTACGACGAGGGCTATCTCCGGCAGGCGCGCTTCGCGGCTGAGGTGAGCGGCCTCGATATCGAATTCGCGCAGCTCTCGGTCTATGACGTCGGCGCACTCGGCGAGCGCTTCGACCTCGTGCTGTTCCTCGGGGTCCTTTACCATTTGCGACACCCGCTCTTGGCGCTCGATCTCATCCGCGAGCATGTCGTCGGGGATTTCTTCGTCTGTCAGTCGATGCAACGCGGCGACCCCCGCGAAGAGCGGCTCGACCAGGATTACCCGTTCAGCGAGACGGCGATTTTCGAGCGGCCGGGCTACCCGCATCTGTCATTCATCGAACACCGCTATTCCGGCGACGACACGAATTGGTGGGTGCCGAACCGCGCCTGCATGACGGCGATGCTGCGCAGCGCCGGCTTTGTCATCGAGGGCAACCCGGAAGAAGAGGTCTATCTCTGCCGACCGGGGCCGCGGCCGAGCGCTTATGGCGCGGTCTATCCGGCGCGGTCGCCGCCGCGCCGCATCAAGCCGGTTGGGGAGGTCGCGGCATGATCGAAGCCGCCATGATCTGGAACGAGCCCAACAACAAATCGCATTGGGATCCCGAGCTCGACCCGGACTGGTCGCGTTTTGCCCGAATGGGGCGCATCGCTGGCGAGGCGATCGGGGCCGAGGCGCCAGGCCTCGCCCGCGTGCTTGGCGGAATGTCGCCGATCGATCCGAATTTCGTGTCGAACATGATTGGGCAAGGCCTCTTCGACCAGCTCGATGCGGTCGCGGTGCACGGCTTTCCGCTCGACTGGAATCTATGGCCGATCGATGGATGGCCGCAGAAGCTCGACGAGATCGCCGCCGTCACCGATCTGCCGGTCTGGGTCTCCGAGGTCGGCGCGTCCAGCTTTGGCGCCGAGGAAGTGCAGGAATTCGGTCTTCACCGCACCGCCGAATTGCTCATCGGCCGCGCGCCGCGCATCCATTGGTATAGCCTGTTCGATCTGCCACAGGCCTGGCCGGCGACGACCCGCCACAAGGAAGCGGAGGGCTCCTCTTATTACCGGCATTTCTATATGGGCCTTGTGAAGGAGGACGGCACGCCGAAACGGGCGGCGCGTTGTTTCGCCGACTACACACCGGCGCTCGGCATCTGTCAGTGGTTCCATTTCGAGGACCACCGGCTCGATGATGCGGTGACGTGGCTGAAGCGGCTTGGCGTCACTCAACTGCGCACCGGCCTATCCTGGGCCGACAGCTTCCGGCCCGATGCCGACCGATGGTTCGACCGCATGATGCGCGCGCTCGAACCCTTCGAGGTGACGGTGACGTTCTGCTTTACCCCGGAGCATCGCGGGCTGGCGCCGCATCATACGAGCCCACCCTTGGTGGATGAGGAATTCGCCGAGTTCTGCGCCCGGATGCTGCGCCGCTACTGGCGCGCCGGGGCCGGCTTCGCGCCGAGTCCGGCGCGGCTCGGCACCGCCGCGGAGGCATGAGCCCAGGAGAGCGCATCCTGGCGACGCTCGCGGCGCGGCAGCGCGTGACCGAGCGGGTCCTCATTGTTGCAGCGCATCCCGATGACGAGACGATCGGCCTCGGCGCGCAGCTCTGCCGGTTGGACGACGCGCTGCTCGTTCATGTGACCGACGGCGCGCCGCGAGACGGGCGCGATGCCGCCGCCTATGGCTTTGCCGCGCTGGCGGATTATGCCGCGGCACGCCGGCGCGAGCTCGCCGCCGCGTTGGAGGCGGGCGGCGCGGCGTATCTGCGCACCTTCTGCCTCGGCATCGTCGATCAGGAGGCGATGCAGCATCTCGTATATCTGACTCGCCGCGTGCGCGAGCTTCTCGAACAAGAAAACCCGCGCCTGGTGATTACGCATGCCTATGAAGGCGGCCATCCCGATCACGACGCCGCCGCGTTTGCGGTGCACGCCGCCTGCCGATCGATCCCAGAGGCGCCGCCCATCCTCGAAATGGCGCTTTACCACCGGCGCCACGGCCGGTTGGTGTCGGGTGAGTTCCTCCAACCGGTGCCCCGGCGAAAGCCGGGGCTCACCGGTCCGCTGGTCGAGCCGCTGACGAATAGGTCCCGGCTTTCGCCGGGACGCGAAGTGGACGGCGTTACTTTGGAATTGGACGACGACGAGCTGCTGCGGAAGCAGCGCATGATCGACTGCTTTACGACGCAGCGCTGGCTGCTGGTGCAGCTCGATACCGGCGTCGAGCGGCTCCGCGTCGCGCCGGATTACGATTTTCGCGCGCCGCCGCATCCCGGCGAATTGCATTACGAGACGCTGGGTTGGGGGATGACCGGCCTCGATTGGCGCCGGCGCGCGGCGGCGGCACTGGCCGAACTCGGACTGCAATAACGGCAATGCCGCTGACCGTGCTCAATATCGGCTATGCGCTGGCGCCGGTTGGGCCGGATGCGACGGGTGGCGCGGAGCAGGTGCTGTCGGCCCTCGATCATGCCGTCGCCGCGGCCGGGCACCGCTCGATTGTCGTGGCGCCCGAGGGGTCGCAGACCGCCGGCACCCTGGTCGCGACCGCGCCGCTGCCGACCCCGCTAACCGAGTCCTCGCGCGAGTTCATGCAAGAGCGCCAGCGCAGGGCGGTCGCCGAGGCGCTGGCCCGCTGGCCAATCGATGTGATCCACGCGCACGGGCTCGACTTCGCCGAGCACCTGCCCGAGCCCGGCATCCCGACCCTGGTCACCTTGCATTTGCCGGCCGAATTCTACCCGGCCGGCGCGCTGTCTGCGGCGCGGCCGCGCACCTGGTTCAACTGCGTCTCGGCGGCGCAGCAGCGAACCTTCCCGCGGCTGTCGACCATGCTGTCGCCGATCCCGGGGGGCGTGCCGGTCGAGCGGCTGCAAGCGCGCCATGCCAAGCGGAATTTCGTGCTGGCTCTGGGCCGGATCTGCCCGGAAAAAGGCTTTCACCTGGCGCTCGACGCCGCTGAGCTCGCCGGCGTGCCGCTGCTGATTGCGGGCCAAGTGTTTCCGTACCCGTCCCACCAGGCATATTTCGACGAACAGATCCGGCCGCGGCTCGGCCGTGCGGCCCGGTTTCTCGGCCCGGTCGGCTTCAACCGCAAGCGGCGGCTGCTCAGCGCGGCGCGCTGCCTTCTCGTGCCGAGCCTTGTCGCCGAGACCGGCTCGCTCGTTGCCATGGAGGCGCTCGCCTGCGGCACCCCGGTCGTCGCGTTTCCAGCCGGTGCGCTCGCCGAAATTGTCGAGCCCGGCGTGACCGGGTTTCTCGTCAGGGACACACAGGAGATGGCCGAGGCGATCGCCGCCGCCGGCACGATCGATCCCGAGCGGTGCCGCGACGCGGCGCGCGCCCGCTTCTCGCTCGACCGCATGCTCGAGCAATATCTCGCGGTCTACGAGCGGCTCGCGGCAAGGGTGGCGGCAAGCGTCTGAGCCGTCGCAACCGGCTTGCGCGCTGGCATCAGGCACTCCGCTTCGGGATCACGCGCGCGGAAATTGGCAACCGCGCGGTCGCGGTCGGCGACGGCGTAGCAATAGACGCAGCCATGGGGGCAAGTGTCGTAGGCGCCGATGTCGCGCGACAGAGCGCAGCGGCAGCCCGGGCGATTGCCGCTCTCCCGCGTCGGGATCGGCCGCTCGGCGACATCTGAGAGCCGCTGGGCGTCGATGCAACGAGCCTCCCCGAGCCCCGGAACCAGCAATTCCGGCTGGCTGCACAGGGTCGGAGCCATACGATGATCGGCGGCGATCGCAGCGAGGCGGCTCAACAGCTCCTGTTTTTCTTCGGGCGGCGGGTCATGCCAGGCAAAACCGTGCCGCCGGGCGGCACGGTCGAGGTTGCGGCGGGTCTTTTTGTAGGGGGTCACGACCGACAGCACCACCTCGTCGACGGCGCCGGCGAGGCCCCGCGCCAGCCGGGCGAAACCATTGCAATGCGTCTCGGGATGCATACCGGCCGCGAACACGACCGGGTCGTAGCGCCAGACGGCCGCGCGGGGGCCGAAACGGTCGCGCAATTCGCGTAATTGGGCGACGCCCTCCTCAACTCCGATGACCGAGCTTTCGAGCACCCGCGGATAGCCGGTCAACGTGAACTGCACGACGAAAGGCGCAACCCGGCGGACCGCGTCGAGGTGGGGCAGCAGCGGCCGCATATTGCGCGTCCAGAACACAAAGCCGTCGACTGCCTCGGGGGTCAGCCGGACCTCGTAATCGCTGCCGCCATAGGGATTGGAGACGCGGCAGTGCTCGGCCGCGAGCCGGCGCATGAACCAGTCAGCGTAGAACGCCGGAATATCGGTGCGATAGCTGGCCGAGACGATCACGCGTAAGATGCCCTCGCGCTGCGAATGAGAGGCCGGCCGCAGGTTGCAGCCAAGCCGCCCGCCACACATATATATCCTGCGTCGCAGCCCCCATAGAATTCGGGGCTGCCGTCACTTCCAGGGGACCGGGACGGTGCTTTCCGGGCCGACCGGTTCTGCTTTTGACAAGAGGTGTCCATGAGCAAGGTTATTGGTATCGATCTCGGGACCACGAATTCGTGCGTCGCCGTGATGGAGGGAACGACCGCAAAGGTCATCGAAAACGCCGAGGGAGCCCGCACGACCCCCTCTATGGTCGCATTTACCGAATCCGGCGAGCGCCTGGTCGGACAGGCGGCGAAGCGCCAGGCGGTCACCAACCCCGAAAATACGTTCTTCGCCATCAAGCGGCTGATCGGGCGCCGCATGGACGACCCGATGGTCAAGCGGGACATGGACCTCGTCCCATACAAGATCGTCCCGGGCGACAATGGCGACGCTTGGGTCGAGAGCCGCGGCAAGAAATACGCGCCCTCGCAGATCAGCGCCTTCATCCTGCAGAAGATGAAGGAGACCGCCGAAGCTTATCTCGGCGAGCCGGTGACCCAGGCGGTCATCACCGTCCCGGCCTATTTCAACGACAGCCAGCGGCAGGCGACCAAGGATGCCGGCCGCATCGCCGGGCTTGAAGTGCTGCGCATCATCAACGAGCCCACCGCAGCGGCGCTCGCCTATGGCATGGAGAAAAAGGGCAGCGGCACCATCGCGGTCTACGACCTCGGCGGGGGCACCTTCGATATCTCGGTGCTCGAAATCGGCGACGGCGTCTTCGAGGTCAAATCGACCAACGGCGACACGTTTCTCGGCGGCGAAGATTTCGACAAAAAGATCATCGACTACCTGGCCGACGAGTTCAAAAAGGAGCAGGGCATCGACCTGCGGAACGACAAGCTCGCCTTGCAGCGCCTGAAAGAGGCGGCGGAAAAAGCCAAAATCGAGCTGTCCTCCTCGGTTCAGACCGACGTCAATCTGCCGTTTATCACGGCCGATCAGAACGGCCCGAAGCACCTCAACATCAAGCTGTCACGCGCCAAGCTCGAGCAGCTGGTTGACGATCTGATCCAGAAGACCGTCGAGCCCTGCCGCAACGCGCTGAAGGATGCCGGCGTCAAGGCGTCGGAAATCGATGAGGTGATCCTGGTCGGCGGCATGACCCGGATGCCCAAGGTCTTCGAGACCGTGAAGCAGTTCTTTGGGCGCGAGCCGCATCGCGGCGTAAACCCGGACGAGGTGGTCGCGATCGGCGCGGCGATCCAGGCCGGTGTCTTGAAGGGCGAGGTCAAGGACGTCCTGCTGCTCGACGTGACGCCGCTGTCGCTCGGCATCGAGACCCTGGGCGGCGTGTTCACGCGGCTGATCGACCGCAACACGACGATCCCGACCAAGAAGAGCCAGACCTTCTCGACCGCCGAGGACAATCAGACCGCGGTGACGATCCGCGTCTTCCAAGGCGAGCGCGAGATGGCGGCGGACAACAAATTGCTGGGCCAGTTCGATCTGGTCGGCATCCCGTCGGCCCCGCGCGGCATGCCGCAAATCGAGGTCACCTTCGACATCGACGCCAACGGTATCGTGCAGGTCTCGGCGAAGGACAAGGCAACCGGCAAGGAGCAGCAGATCCGCATCCAGGCCTCGGGCGGCTTGTCGGAAGGCGACATCGACAAGATGGTCAAGGATGCCGAAGCGCATGCCGCCGAGGACAAGAAGCGCCGCGAGCTGGTCGAGGCCAAAAACCAGGCCGACGCGCTGGTCCATACGACCGAGCGCACGCTGCAGGAAGCCGGCGACAAGGTTCCGGAAAGCGAGCGCGCGCCGGTGCAGAGCGCGATCCAGGGGCTGAAGGACGCGATCGGCACCGACGATGTCGACCAGATCAAGTCGAAGACCGAAGCCTTGGCTCAGGTCGCGATGAAGCTTGGCGAGGCGATGTACAAGACGCAGCAAACCGGCGGCGGCGAATCCGGCCCCGGCGGGCCGCAGGGTGGTGCCGGGCCTGGTGGTGGCGGCGCGGCCGGCGGACCCGGCAGCGACAAGGTCGTTGACGCCGATTTCGAGGAAGTCGACGATCAGAAGAAGCGCGGCTCAGCCTGAGCTGACGGTTCGATGCAACAAATCCCCCGGGCCTACCCAGTCCCGGGGGATCTTTCGATGAGCTGAGACCGGGCGTCTGTCACAGAATGGCAAAGCAGGACTTTTACGACATTCTCGGGGTGTCGCGTTCGGCGAATGCCGACGAGTTGAAGCGGGCCTACCGCAAGCTCGCGATGCAGTATCACCCCGATCGCAATCCCAGCGACAAATCGGCCGAGCAGAAATTCAAGGACATCAACGAGGCGTATGACATCCTGAAGGATGATCAGAAGCGCGCCGCCTACGACCGCTACGGTCATGCCGCCTTTGAGAACGGCAGCCGCGGCCCGGGCGATTTCGGCTTCGGCGGCGGGTTCTCGGGCGGCTTTGCCGACATCTTCGAGGAGATGTTCGGCGCGATGGGAGGCGGCCGCCGCACGCAAGCAGGCCCCTCCCGCGGCAGCGATCTGCGCTACAACCTCGAAGTCTCGCTGGAAGAGGCGTTCCGCGGTAAGCAGACGACGATCCGCGTCGCGACCTTTGTCCATTGCGAGAGCTGCAAGGGGAGCGGCGCCGAGCCCGGCACGCGCCCATCCAGTTGCCGCACCTGTCACGGCCACGGCCGCGTGCGCCGGCAGCAGGGCTTTTTCACACTCGAGCAGACCTGCCCGACCTGTCAGGGCTCGGGGCAGACGATCGACAAGCCGTGCAAATCCTGCGGCGGGCAGGGCCGGGTTCGGCGCGAGAAAACCTTATCGGTCAACATCCCGCCGGGGGTCGAGGACGGGACGCGCATCCGCCTCGCCGGCGAGGGTGAAGCCGGGCCGCACGGCGCCGCCCAGGGCGATCTATACATCTTTGTCAGCATCGCGCCGCACCAGCTCTTTCAGCGCGACGGCGCCAACGTCTTCTGCCGGGTGCCGATCCCGATCACGACGGCCGCGCTCGGCGGCACGATCGAGGTGCCGACCGTCGAAGGCAGCCGCACCCGCGTCACCGTGCCGCCGGGCACGCAATCCGGCCACCAGTTCCGGCTGCGCGGCAAGGGCATGAGCGTGCTGCGCTCGAATTTGCGCGGCGACATGTACATCCACGCGATCGTCGAAACCCCGCAGAACCTGACAAAGCGCCAGCAGGAATTGCTGCGCGAATTCGAAAAGGCCGGCGAGAACCGCAAAACCAATCCCGAAAGCGAAGGCTTCTTCGCCCGCGTCAAGGAATTCTTCGAAGACCTACGCGAATAGCCGCGCTACTCGGCGGCAACGACGCGCTCGCGGCGGGAGGCCGGCGGCGGCGCCGGCAGGCCGCGGTTGCCCTTGGCCAGCACAGCGCCCAGCGCCGCGCGAATCTCATCGAGCTTCACCGGATGCTCGATCTTATGACCGAACAGGTTCTTGACGTAGAAGACGTCGACAACCTTCTCGCCATAAGTCGAAATTTTCGCGCTCGACACCTGCAGATTGAGCCGGGTCAGTTCGCGCGTCACCTCGTAGAGGAGACCCGGCCGGTCGCGGCCGTTCACCTCGATGACGGTGTGAGACCGGCTCGCATTATTGTCGATCAGGACGCGGGGAGGCACGGTGAAGACGCGCGTGCGGCTCGGGAAAGCGGGCGGGCGCTCCAATTCGATGTGCGGCTTCAGATCGCCGGTCAGCACATTCTCGAACGTGAAAGCGAGCTTCGCGAGCTTGTCCGGCCGGTCGAACGGCCCGCCCTCCTGGTCCTGCACCCAGAGCGTATCGAGCGCCATGCCGTTCGACATTGTCATGATCTTGGCGTCGACGATGTTGGCGCCCGACACCGCGAGCGCGCCGGCGATGCGTGAGAACAGGCCGGGGTGGTCGGCGGTGTAGAGCGTGAGCTCGGTGACGGCGCGCGCCGCATCGATTCGCTTTTCGACGGTGAGAGGCGAGCCGCTCGCATCGGCCTCGCGCATCAGCCGGGCGTGGCGGGCATGCGTCTCGGCATCCAGCGACAGCCAATAGAACGGATAGCCGCGGCTCGTGAATGTGGCGAAATCCGGGTCGGTGAAATCAGGCAAAAGCTCGCGCGCCGCAGCCTGCGCCGCGGCGATGCGCGCGTCGCGCGCCTCGACAGTGAGCCCCCCGGAAATGACATCAAGCGCGCTGTAATAGACCTCGCGCAATAACGCCGCCTTCCAGCCGTTCCACACTTTGGGTCCGACGGCGCGAATATCGGCGGCGGTCAACACCAACAGCAGTTTGAGCCGCTCGGGCGATTGCACCCGCTCGACAAAACTCTGGATCGTCTGCGGGTCGCTGATGTCGAGCTTGAAAGCGGTGCTGCTCATCAGCAGGTGCCAGCGCACGAGCCAAGCGACGGTCTCGGTCTCTTCCGCGGTCAGCCCGAGCCGCGGACCGAGCTTGTAGGCGACCTGCTCTCCGATAATCGAATGATCACCGCCGCGTCCTTTGGCGATATCGTGCAGCAATGTCGCGAGGTAGAGCGCGCGGCGCGATTGGATCGTCGGCATGATCTGGGTCGCGACCGGCAATTCCTCTTTCAATTGACCGGTCTCGATCTTGTGCAGGATGCCGATCGCAAACAGCGTGTGCTCGTCGACGGTATAGACATGGTACATGTCGTATTGCATCTGCGCGACGACGCGGCCGAAATCCGGGATAAAGCGTCCGAACACGCCCGCCTCGTTCATGCGTCGCAACGCGGTTTCCGGATCCTTCCTCGAGGCCAGGATTTCGAGAAACAGACGATTCGCCTCGGGGTCTTCGCGCAGCTTTCCGTCTACGAGGCGCAGCGATTGCGTGACGGCGCGGAGCGCCCGCGGATGGATGTCGAGATCGTGCTGCTGCGCGACATGAAACAAGCGCAAGAGTCCGACCGGATCGGTCTTGAAGAAATCTTCGGACGGGATTGTCAGCCGCCCGCCATCGATGACAAAGCCGTCGAGCGCGCGCCGCCGGCTCCCCCAGCGCAGCCAGGAAAGACGCTGGTGCCCGGTCTGGTCGATCTGCAGGAGAGCGCAGAAGATGCGGGTCAGATCGCCGACATCTTTCGCGATCAGGAAATAGTGCTTCATAAAGCGTTCGACGCCGCGCGTGCCGGCATGGTCGGTGTAGCCCATGCGGGCGCCGATCTCGGTCTGTAGGTCAAAGGTCAGCCGCTCCTCGGCGCGGCCGGCGAGGTAGTGCAGATGACAGCGCACCGTCCACAAGAAGGTCTGGGCGCGCTCGAACCGCGCCGATTCCTCGGCCGACAGCACGCCGAGATCGACAAGCTTTGCGACATCCTCGATGCGGTAAATGTATTTGGCGATCCAGTAGAGGGTGTGCAGATCCCGGAGCCCGCCCTTGCCTTCCTTGACGTTGGGCTCGAGCTGATACCGGCTGTCGCCGACCCGCTGGTGCCGGGCATCGCGCTCGGCAAGCTTGGCCTCGACGAATTGCGCCGCGGTGCCGCGCACAATGTCGGCGTCGAAGCGCTGCTTCAATTCCGTGTAAAGCGCCTGCTCCCCCCAGATATAGCGCGACTCGAGGAGCGCCGTGCGGATCGTCAGATCGGCCTTGGCATAGCGCAGGCAATCGGCAACCGAGCGCGTCGCCTGCCCGACTTTGAGACCGAGATCCCATAGGAGATACAGCAGATATTCGATCACCTGCTCGGTATGGGGGGTCTGCTTGTAGGGCAGCAGAAACAAGAGATCGATGTCGGAATACGGGGCCAGCTCGCCGCGGCCATAGCCGCCGACCGCGACAATGGCGAGCTTCTCGCCCTCTGTCGGGTTGGCGAGCGGATAGACCCGCTCGGTCACCAAATCGTAGAGAGCCCGGACCAGCTGGTCGATCAGGAAGCACTGCTCCCGCACTGCGCGCGGCGCATGCCCTTCGGCCTCGAAGCGGCGCTGGATCTCGGCCCGCCCCTTCGCCAGCGCCTCCTTCAGCGGCGGCAACAGCGCGCTGCGATCGTGCGGTGATCGCGCCGCAGCCACGGTCTGCGCCAGCTCATCCGCAAGCGCCCGCCGGTCGATAATGTCGCGCTGGCGGTGGATATTCGCCATCGACCCCTCAGAGGTGCCGCCCGGCATCGACCGCGATGATCGACCCGGTGGTATGCGTCAGATGGGTGACGCAGGAGATGACCGCCAGGGCAACATCCTCCGGCTCGATCGCCCGTTTTAGCGGCGTGGCCATCGCGGCCTTGGCCATCATCTCCTCGGTGCGGCCCGGAACAAAGCCGGTATGAACCATGCCGGGCGCGACGACGATGACGCGGATTTCGGGCCCGAGCACACGCGCCAACGACAGGCTCATCGTATTGAGCGCCGCCTTCGAGGCGGCATAGATCATCGAGCTGCCGGTGCCGGATTGCGCCGCGCCTGAGGAGATGTTGACGATGACCCCGTCGCCCGACTCGCGCAGCAGCAGCGCGAAGGCGCGGATCGTTGCGAAGACGCCGCGCACATTGGCGGTCAGCACCTGGTCGATGAGCTCATCGGTAAGCGCTTCGAGATCGTGGTGCGCCACCATGCGGGTAAACCCGGCGGAATTGACGAGGATGTCGGCGCGGCCGAATTCCTCCCGGACCGCCGCGGCGGCCTTCCTTATCTCGCCGCTATCCTCGAGCGGTAAGCGCATCGCCTTGTGACCCCGGCCGGCGAGGCTCTCGACGACCGCCTTGGCGCGGTCGGCCCCCTGGTTGTAGCCGACGACGACCCGCGCCCCGGCCTCGGCAAAGAGCCGCGCGCTGGCGGCGCCGATCCCGCTGCTGGCGCCGGTGATGACCGCGACCTTGCCTGTCAAATCCTTGCCGATCGCTGCCACCATCCCTGCTCTCCCCGAAAGCTGTTCGAGGCGTCGATGCTACGCATGCTCTCGGGATATTGTCACCGGCTTCGGCCGGATGAAGGGCATAGGCTCGCGCGATGATCGCGGCGGTGGAGCGGATTTTGGCGGCGGGGGCGCTGGGCGTCGTCTCGGGCCTGTTTGGGGGCCTGTTCGGGATCGGGGGCGGCGTGCTCGCGATCCCGCTGCTCGGTCTCGCCTACGGGCTGCACCAACAGATGGCGCAAGGGACGGTCCTCGTCATGGTCGTCCCGAATGTGCTGTTCGGCCTCTGGGGCTATCGCCGGCGCGTCGGGGTCGATTTGCGCATGGGCGCGACCCTCGCCTTAACCGCAACCGTTTCGACCTACCCGGCGGCACATCTCGCGACCGAGCTCGACCCGCATGGACTGCGGCTCGCCTTTGCCGCCTTCCTCGCCATCCTCGCCGCGCTGATCGCATATCGCAGCCGACAAGCGGCCGCCATTGCGCCGGCGCGGCCGCCGCTCGCCTGGGGGTGGACGGCGCTCGTCGGGGTGGCCGGCGGGATTGTCTCGGGGCTGTTTGGGGTTGGCGGCGCTTTTATTGTGCCGCCGGCATTGACGGCGTTCTTCGGGCTGCGCCAGATCGAGGCGCAAGGACTGGCATTGGCGTTGGTCTCGCCGGTGACACTGGTCGCGCTGGTGACCTATGCGCGAGCCGGCGAGGTGGATTGGGGGCTCGGCATCCCGTTGGCGGTCGGCGGCATCGCGGCGATCCCGGCCGGTGTCGCCGCCGCCTATCGGCTGCCCGAGCGCGGCCTGCGCCTCGCCTTCTGCGGCCTGTTATTCGTGACCGCCGTGCTGCTCGCGCTGCACGGGTAAGCACTGCGGAAACGCCTTTTCTGACGACACTATCCTGCGCCTTCGGCCGTGTTCTGGCCTAGCCAAGACGCGAAACCCGCCTCGTCCACCGTGCCGTCCGCGAGCGCCAGCATGACCGTCACGATCGCCTCGTCCGTCGCCGCCACCTCCCAACCATGGTCCAGCAGAAACAGCGCCGCGGCGAGAAATGCCACGCGCTTGTTGCCGTCGACAAAAGGATGATCGCGAATGATGCCGAAGGCGTAAGCGGCGGCTAATTCGAACGCGGTCGCTAGGCTGTACGCCGCCCGATTTTTCGGCCGCGCGAGGGCCGATTCCAGCAGAGCGATATCGCGGATTCCCGGTCTGCCGCCATGCTCGGCCAGCTGCTCGTCATGGATCGCGAGGATGACCTCTATGGTCAACCATCGCCACTCGCTCACCGGGCCAGCTCGCGCAGCGCTTTGCGATGTTTTTTCATCAGCTTGCGCGCGAGACCCATCTGCCGCTCGAAGGCGGGATCGTAGGGTGTGATGCGAAATCCGTCGGGCGTCTCGGTCAGATAAACCGTATCTCCCTGCTCGACGCGGAGCTTGGCGAGCGCCTCTTTCGGCAACAGAAGCCCGGCAGAGTTGCCGACTTTAGTGATTTTGAGCGTGAGCATCTTTCACCCAACGATCTAACGATCGTTATAACATAGTGCTGATTGGGCCACCGGGAAAGGGCCGGCGTTTCAAATCAGCGGCGCAGCACCAGGAGTTGCTTGATCTCGGCGATGGCCTTGGCCGGATTGAGGTTTTTTGGGCAGGTCTTGGTGCAGTTCAGGATCGTGTGGCAGCGGTAGAGGCGAAACGGGTCTTCGAGCGCGTCAAGCCGGCCGCCGGTCTTCTCGTCGCGGCTGTCGGCGATCCAGCGATAAGCTTGCAACAATACCGCCGGGCCGAGATAGCGGTCGCCATTCCACCAGTAGGACGGGCAGGCGGTCGAGCAGCAGAAACACAGAATGCATTCCCACAATCCATCGAGCTTCTCGCGTTCCTCGATCGATTGCGGCCGCTCCTTGTCGGGCGGCGCCGTGCTCTCGGTCTGCAGCCAAGGCTGGATCGAGCGATACTGCGCGTAGATGTGCGTCAAATCCGGGACGAGGTCCTTGACGACCGGCATGTGCGGCAGCGGATAAATCCGGATATCGCCCTTGATGTCGTCGATCGCCTTGATGCAGGCGAGTGTATTGACGCCGTCGATGTTCATCGCGCAGGAGCCGCACACACCCTCGCGGCAGGAGCGGCGAAATGTCAGTGTCGTGTCGATCTCATTCTTAATCTTGATCAGCGCGTCGAGAACCATCGGCGCGGTATCGGCCTGGTCGATTGTGTACGTATCGAGCGTCGGGTTCTCTCCGTCATCGGGGTTCCAGCGATAGACGCGAAAATTCCGCGGCCGCTTTGGGCTGGCCGGCGCCGGCCAGGTCTTGCCGGTGCCGATCTTCGAATTCGCGGGAAGCGAAAATTCCGCCATGTCAGTAGCTGCGCGCCTTGGGCGGGAAAGCTTGCACCTCGTTCGACAAGGTGTAGAGGTGCACCGGGCGATAGCCGATCGTCACCTTGCCGCCGCCATCGAGCCACGCGACGGTGTGCTTCAGCCAGTTCACGTCGTCGCGCTCGGGGAAATCGTCACGCGCATGCGCGCCGCGGCTTTCGGTGCGGTTCTCGGCCGAATGCAATGCCACGACTGCTTGCTCCAGCAGGTTCTGCAATTCGAGCGCTTCCATCAGATCGCTGTTCCAGATCATCGAGCGGTCGGCGATCGCGAGATCGCCAAAGCTCTTCGCGACACCATCGATCTTGCCGACCCCGTCGCGCAAAACCTCGGCGGTGCGGAACACCGCGCAATTGTTTTGCATCGTGCGCTGCATATCGACGCGGATCTCGGCGGTCTTGCGGCTGCCCTTCGCGTGACGGATGCGGTCAAGCCGAGCTATTGCCTCTTCGCCGGCAGCGTCCGGCAATGGCGCGTGCGTCGAGCCGGGACGTACCAGCTCAAGGGCGCGATGCGCCGCCGCGCGCCCGAACACGACAATGTCCAACAGCGAATTGCAGCCGAGCCGATTGGCGCCGTGCACCGAGACACAAGCCGCTTCGCCGACGGCCATCAGCCCCGACACGACCGCGTCGGGATCGCTCTCGGTCGGGCGGATGACCTCGCCGCGATAATTCGTCGGGATGCCGCCCATGTCGTAATGCACCGTCGGCAGGACGGGGATCGGCTCCCGCGTGACATCGACGCCGGAAAAGATCTTGGCGGTCTCCGAGATGCCGGGCAGACGCTGATGCAGCATCGCCGGGTCGAGATGCTCGAGATGCAGCAGGATGTGATCCTTCTGCGGGCCACAGCCGCGCCCCTCGAAGATCTCGATCGTCATCGCCCGGCTGACGACATCGCGCGATGCGAGGTCTTTGGCATGAGGCGCATAGCGCTCCATAAAACGCTCGCCCTCGCTGTTCGTCAGATACCCGCCCTCGCCGCGCGCGCCCTCCGTGATCAGACAACCGGCGCCATAAATGCCGGTCGGGTGAAACTGAATGAACTCCATATCCTGGAGCGGCAGCCCGGCGCGCAACACCATGGCGTTCCCGTCGCCGGTGCAGGTATGCGCCGAAGTGCAGGTCAGATAGGTGCGGCCGTACCCGCCGGTGGCGAGGATGACCATATGGGCGCGGAACCGATGGATCGACCCGTCCTCCAAATTCCACGCCATGACGCCGCGGCAGACGCCCTCATCATCCATGATCAGGTCGAGCGCGAAATACTCGACAAAGAACTCGGCGTTGTGCCGCAACGATTGCTGATAAAGCGTGTGAATGATCGCGTGACCGGTGCGGTCGGCGGCGGCGCAGGCGCGGTTCGCCGGCGCCCCGTCGCCGAATTCCTTCATGTGACCGCCAAACGGCCGCTGATAGATCTGGCCCAGTTCGGTGCGCGAGAACGGCACGCCGAAATGCTCGAGCTCGATGACTGCGGGGATCGCCTGACGGCACATATATTCGATCGCATCCTGGTCGCCGAGCCAGTCCGAGCCCTTGACCGTGTCGTACATATGCCAGCGCCAGTCATCATCGCTCATATTGCCGAGCGCGGCGGCGATGCCGCCTTGCGCCGAGACGGTATGGCTGCGGGTCGGAAACACCTTTGAGATGCAGGCGGTCTTCAAGCCTTCAAGCGTTGTGCCCAATGTCGCGCGCAACCCGGCGCCGCCGGCGCCGACGACGACGACGTCATAAGTGTGTTCGGTGATCGGGTAAGCGGCGGGCATCTTCAGCTCCGGAATTCGCTTCGGTCAGGCGCCAAGCGCCAGGTTGAGCACGGCGAGGATGCCGCGCACCGCAAAGAGGACGCAGAGGAGGCGCATGGCCAGCAATCCGGCCAACCGCGCCCACTCGCGTTCGACATAGTCCTCGATGACCACCTGCAGGCCGAGCGCCGTATGGTAAAAGGTCGCGATCAGCAGCAGGATCAGAAAGATCGCCGTTATCGGGTTCCTGACCCAGGCGACGAACGCCGCATGGTCAGCACCGGCCAGACCAATCACCCCAATGACAAACCATACGGTCAGCGGCACGAGCGCCAGCGCGCTGACCCGCTGACGCCACCAATGAGTGACCCCTTCCTTGGCGGAGCCCAGACCGATCGCGCGCCCCAAAGGCGAACGCATCGGCGCGTGCGTGTGGTGTTCGGTCATGTCAGTGAGGCCAATGCGCCAGGCCGGCCACCCAGCTGACAATGGTCAGTGCCGCCGTCGCGCCGAGGACGATCCAGCCGCCGGTATAGACGCCACCGAGTTCGAGGCCGTAGCCGGTATCCCAAAGCAGATGCCGGATCCCGTTGCACAGATGGTAGTAGAGCGACACGCTCCATCC
>JBKOVT010000230.1:0-10178 GCA_046724035.1 Pseudomonadota bacterium
CGGGGGACATCCTCATTATGCGAGTGGTGCCAAAGGTGATCTCGGTCCTCGACTACTCGAAGGGGTTTGCCCACACCGATCTGGTCACAGCTTGAGGTCATGAAGGACGTCGAGCGCTGGGCGGCGATCCGAAAGGGTGGAGGCGGAGCGTTGTCTTCTTGAGAGCCGATGTGAACCGCCTCGGACGGTCGGCTAAGGGACAAACCTTGCCGTCTCAGGCGGTCGCACGAATGACAGTTCTGTGGCAGTAAGCGGAAGTCCGTTGGCGAGATCGCGTGCTTCTACTGTGCACCAAGAAGGGTCATCTGCCGCCACCGATCAAGTCAGCGGGGCCGCGCTCTGCTCGCCCGCAAGTAGCCGCCTCGACTTTCAAAGCGTAAGATTAGGGCCGCAATGAATACAATGGGGTTCAATGCATCGCCGGGGCGGCACCGGGCGGCCTTGACCTGATGTTGCAGGGCGAGGACTTCGCGTTCGTTTTCCATAGCGGGATAGCTCCAGAACGGCGGCCCCGCTAGCGACGGCGGGGCTTTTTTGCCACCGTGATTGCCACCGGACAGCCGGAAATAGGCCGGGATAGACAGGCACGTGATCGTCACCAAGCACGCCAAAAGCCAAAATGATCAAGCCTTCTAGGTACGAGCCGGGATGAACCGGCAAGCTGCCGAGAGAATTGCTAAACCGTTATACGGTTAATAGCCCTATCGTGGGTTCGAATCCCATCCCCTCCGCCACCTTGCTCGAATTTCTGCGGCCTTCTTTCGGCTCGCCGTCGCGTACACAGAATCAGGCACGCAAGAGGCGGCCAATTGGGATGGCTGCGCGTGGTCATGCATAGCCGCCGATCACCGGCTGCCCCGGTCTTTCCATCTTACCGCGGTGTCCCGTGCCCCGAGCCGGGTCCTATTGGCTGCTGCGTTGCGGGGACGGGGCATGGTCCTGGTCAAATTCTCCAGGTTACGCCAGCCCGACGCCTTCCAATCGTCGAGTTTCGATCTCGTCGCTGAGGCGCTGAATGATCAGGCGGATCAGCGACAGACCGAGCGAGGGGTTGGTGAAATAAACGCGGTCAAATTCCTGGGCCGATATGCGGCCCAATACACTTTCCCTTAGCGCGCTGACGCTCGCGGTTCTGAGATGCGTGTCGCTCAAGACACCCATTTCACCGACGACGCTGCCGGGTCCGAGTTCAACCTCGGCATCAGCGACCCAAAGCGCGCCCTCGAAGACCAGATAAAGACAGTCGGATTGTTCCCCTTTGCGGATGACCACCTCGCCTTGCGGGACCGTAAGTCGGGTTGCAAACGGCAACAGTGCGGTGAAAACTGCGTCCCCACCGGTGCTCTTCCGAACGTGTCCTCTCAGCCGGAATATCTCCGCCAAGCGCCACACATTAACCGGCATCAGCACGGCGTGGAGCAGCAGGACGGGGTAAAGATGCAGAAGGCCGCCATAAGCCAAGAACGCCACGTTGCTTGCGAGTGCTATGGCGCGCAACGGGATCATGGTTCGTGCGCAGAACGTGCATAGAACCAACACGCTGGCGAGATAGCCAATATAGTCGCGCATCCCCCCGTCCTTTTTTCCGAGCACCGCGGACGTCGCCCATTGTGGTGCTGTTGCAGACCCGGGACTGGAACGAAGCACCGGGTGCGCAGCCCATTTGCACGAATAAGCCAGAGGAAAAGCCTATCGGCACCGCTCTCCGATTTCAATCGACACCGATTTTGGGGAGCGGAGCTATGCTAATTATTAGCTGAATTCAACTTGGGTCAATTGGCGTTGCATTCTGAGAGCGGCGCGCGAGCACTAACGGCTCGTGTGTCGCTGAGCAGCCTAGCCGGTCGTCGATCCCGTCACCGGGTCGCAATCATCGGAGCCGATTTGACTTAACCCTGAGCGCGTCGCTTTGGAGGCGCGCCATCCTTCTTCGACATGCTGCTTCTCTTTTCGTCTGCTCTGTTTCTGTCGGGACGCTGTCAAGCAAGCGCCGTCTTTCCGATCGGCAACGGCGCAAGCTTCTCGAACACGTCAAAAGAACGGGATTCGTTTTGGATCGGAATTAGCTCCACCTCTCGTGGGCGGAAATTGACCGATCACGCCCGTGACATCGCCGCCGCATGTCACCGACGGTTGCTCGCGAATGCCGGATCAACGGGAACGCGAACCCGTTGCTCGTCGTTTTTGCCTTCACGTGGAAGAGGAGGTAGCGATGGGTAAGGGTATTCTTCTTTGGCTTCTCGGTATCCCGATACCGATCATCATCTTGATCCTGATCTTCTGGCATTGATGCCCTTTTAAGATCGCCCGGAGACCTCGCGTGACGGGCCCGGGTAGACGGGCCCGATCGGTCAATTGGCGCGGGCGCCCGTCAGAGCGCCTTGCAGGATCCGTCACACTCGTCCGGAAAGAGGCTCAAGCCGCAGGCGCACGGGCCGCGGTGACCGGCGAGGACGGCTTCGGCCTGCGCCGCTGCGCGTCCAGCCGATACGCGCTCTGCCGATGCGCGTTCTCCGGGCAGCCTTTCCCGCCGCAACTCCTCGATACGGGCGCGGATCGTCTCGAAATCGTCAGCTGCTCGGGACCGTGACATCGAACTCTCCCGAACCCGCATTACCATGCGCGGGCAGCCCTCGCCAATTCTCAAAACGTCGGCCGGTTCGGCCTCAAAGCGCGGCGTTCTGCCGGTACTCGGGAATGACCGCTGCGAGCCAGGTCTCGATCGGCACGATATAGGGCGGCAGTCCGGGATCGGCGAAGGCGGTATCGACCGCGAAGCCTTGGCCGCTTTCCGTCTCCACCAGCACGGGCGTGTTCGCGACATCCAGCGTCACCAGCGTGCCGCGATGGGCCACCGGCCCGACCCGATGCCAGCGCAGCAGCCCCGCGCGCGACAGCAGTATCAGATAGCTCGCGGTGTTGACGGTCTCGTCGACGCAATCGAGCTGGCTCGGATCGTTGCGATTGACCAGCTCCCGCCGCTGCCGCACGGCGATCCCGGCATGCTGGCCGGCGCTCATCGTGAGCTGCGCCACGGCAAGCCCGATCTGCCGCCGCTCCGCCGCGGCGCTGGGGGCGGGCGGCTGAAACAGGGCGCCGGTCGCTTGCCATTCCTCGGGCAGCAAGCCGACCGGCGTCACAAACCGGCAGGCATAACCGTGGCAAAGGCGCAGGTGCTGCGGGTCCGGGTTCGGCTCGCCGTAGCTTTCAAGGAAGCGGCTTGCCGGGATGACCGAGCATCCGGAGACGAGCAAGGCCGCGGCTAGCGCAACGATCCATCCCACGGCGCACCCCGCAGGTCGTCACGCGTCTACATGACCGGCAGTCCCGGCCGCGCGGGCGGCGGTGGCGGTGGCGGTGTGTACTGAATCGGCGGCGAGCCGAGCGGCGTCCATGTCGAGAAACTGTAGGTCAGGCTTGCCTGGAAATTATGGCTGCGGTTCGGGACCGTGATCTTCTCGAAGTCGTTGCGCAACGTGACGTCGGTGATGCCCTTGTAGCGGTAGCCGAGATCCAGTGCCAAACCCGGCATGACCTGATAACGCACGCCGGCGCCGAGCTGATAGGCCAAGCCCCAGCCGCTGTCATTGACGATCGTGCGATCGCCGATTTTGAGATCGAGACTGGTTTGCCCGCCGCCGATGCCGCCGCCGACATAGGGCGTCGCGCCAAAGCCGCTCAGATACGGCAGGTTGAAGTCATAGAACCCATTGATCAGGAACGTCATCCCGGTGGTGCTGCCGCTCACCGGCCGTTCCCGCATAACGAAGTCGGTGGTCGGCATCCTGAACCGCCGGTCGCTACCGAAGGTGTCGACGCTGTTGTTGGCGTAATCGAACTCAAATTCGCCGCGGAAATTGCCGAGCTGATAGCCTGCACGCGCCCCGACATCGTAGCCGGTGCTGGATGTCAGCAGTTTTTTCTTGCTGCCCTCGCTATCGATCCGCCCGAAATCGGAGCTGCCGAGCCGAGGAGTGGAGCTGCTCACCCACGAGCTGGAGCTGCTGCTCCAAGTCGCTGAGGTGCCGGTTATCGAGCGGGGGTTCGACCAGGCGCTGTCGTTTGTTCGCGGCTCGAAATGCTTGATGACGTCGGAATCCCGCATAAACGAGGCGCTGCCCGTCGGACCGAAATAGAACCCGCCGCCCTCCCATGGCGCGTTGTAGACCGGCGCGACCGGCGCGTTGAAAAGCGAATAGCCCGGCGTCACTGGTGGTGGCGGCGCGATCGGCGCGTTGTAGAGCGCCGGATTGTAAGCCGGCGGCACCGACACGCCCGGGGTGTAGTAGAACGGATTATAGACTGGCGGCGTGTATGCCCCGGTGCCGTAGACTGGCGCGGGCGAGCCAAGTGTTGGCGCCGTCCAACCCGGTGTCTGTGCTACTTGGGGTGCTGCCTCGGAATTCGATACGGGCGGCTCTGTCGCCGCGACGGGCGCGACCGGAAATGTGAGGCCTGCCAGCCCTACAATCACCGCCGCTGCGGCGAAAGCGATGTTTTTAAAGAGACTGGTTGAACGAGCTTCGAATCCCACGCTGATCATCGGTCGACCCCGACGTTAGCGCGCAAAGGTGCGCAGATGCCCACAGAAAAGCACACAATCTCGGCGATCTACAACCTTTAGGTTAGGCAAACTAAGCTGGATCAATCGGAGCAGCGCTCGATGTGGCGCAAAAACAACGCCCCGCGGATCGCTTGCGGGTCGCATTGAGCGGTCTTGGCTTCCCCGGTCGGCGATGCTGGTGTCCGGCTCCCAGCCTTCATGCGCCAACGCGATCGACGGGACGGGCGCGCTCTCGGCACCGCCCCCTCACTGTTCTGGTGGTCATTACAGCTCGCGCTTGGCAGGATACCGGCCGGGAACCGCCGCATGACCGATCGCGGGGCGAAGGGATGAGCAATCCGGCGTTCAAATTCGATCACGTCCACATCATCAGTGAAGACCCGCATGCCTCCGCGCGATGGTATGTCGAGATGTTCGGCGCGACGATAGCTCGCGACACCGTCGCGCGCGGCGCGCCACAGATCTTTGTCGAATTGGGCGGCATGACGATCCTGATCCGCGGCAAGCGCCCGGGCGAGGATCCGGCGCCCGCCCGGCCGATCCGGCCCTACGCCGATTTCTCCAGTCACGACGCCTGGGGCACTGACCATTTCGGCTTTCTGTATGAGGGTGATCTCGCCGCCTTCTGTGCCGAGCTGCGCGGGAAGGGCGTCCGCTTTCCGGTCGAGTTGAAGGAGGGCGTCGGCGGCAGTCTCTTGTGCTATGTCGCGGCGCCCGACGGCGTCAGCATCGAAATCATGCAATGTTGATAAGGGAGGAAGGTCGATGAGCAGCATCACCCGCGCGACGACCCCCGCGGTGCCGGAGCCGCAACCGGAAACCTGGTCCAACTGTCTGGTCGCCGATGGCATCGCCTATATTGCCGGCATGACCGCAAGCGGCGGCGATCTGACCGACGAATACACCCAAGGAAAGGCGATCTTCACAAAGATCCGTCACCTCGTCGAGGCGGCCGGCGGCAGCATGGCCGACATCGTCACGGTGACGATCTTTGTCACCGACATCACCCAGCGCGAGAAGGTATGGCAGGCGCGCCGCGAATTCTTCAGCGGCAATTTTCCGGCCTCGACATTGGTGCAGGTGGCGGCGTTGGCCACTCCGGCGCTCAAGGTCGAGATCAACGCCGTCGCGCATATCGGCGCCGGCCATCGTTGAACATGGCAGACGTCAACGTCTTGCTTATCCAGCGGCTGCGCGCCGCCGATCTGGAGCGGATCAAATCGGTCGATCCGCGGGTGAACGTCATCGAGGCCGGAGGCTGGTTCGATGGCGAATATCGCGAGACCTGGCCGGCCTACGCGGTTGCGCGCTACCTGTCGCCGAGATCGGCGGGGCAGGGCACCCGCGAGGAGCGCGACCGCCTTCTTGGCGAGGCCGATGTGATCCTCGGCGGTTGGCCGTTCCCGCTCGATCTGCGCGCCCGCGCGCCGCGGCTGAAATGGTTTCACCAGCGCCCGGCCGGCGCCAGCAATCTGCTGCTCGGCGATCTTTGGGGCAGCGATGTTGCGGTGACGACATCGCGTGGCGCCGGGAACACGCTCGCGATGGCGGAATATGCGATCGCCGGCCTCCTCTTTTTCGCGAAGGGGCTCGACCGCGCCGTCATCGATCGCGATAGCGGCGCTTTCGACCACCGCGCCTACCGCCCGCTCTTGATCGAAGGCAAGACCGCCTGCGTCGTCGGCGCCGGAGGGATCGGGCTCGATGTCGGCCGGCTTTGCGCCGCGCTCGGGATGCGGGTCGTCGGCACCCGCCGCAGCGCTCCGCCTCCCGGCGAGCCATTGCCGCCGGGCTTCAGCGAATTGGGGGGCGCCGCGGAACTCGACCGCATGCTGCCGCAGAGCGATTTCGTCGTCGTGTGCTGCCAGTGGACCCCGGAGACAACGCGCCTCTTCAACCAGGAGCGCTTTGCGCTGATGAAAGAGGGCAGCGTTTTCGTCAACGTCGCGCGCGGCGAAATCGTCGACGAGGACGCGCTCGCCGATGCGCTCGATCGGGGCCATCTGCGCGGCGCCGCGCTCGATGTCTATGTCGGCGAGTTCGAGCATTTGCCGCCACAGCGGCTATGGGCCGATAAGCGGGTCGTGATCACGCCGCATGTGTCGGGCGCCAGCGACGATGAGCGTCACCGCGGCGTCGATCTCTTTTGCGAGAATCTGCGCGCCTATCTCGATGGCAAGCCGCTGCAGAACGTCATCGACTGGGATCGCGGCTATTAGGGGAGAGGGAGCACGATGCGTCCGCAGGCTGCCGCGTTGAAAGAGCTTCTCGACGAGCCCGAATTGCAGGTGATGCCTGGCTGCGGCGACGCGATGGGCGCGCGGCTGATCGAGGAGGCCGGGTTTCGCATCGGCTTTATCTCCGGCTCGAGCATCGCGGCGATGCGCCTGGCGATGCCCGACATGGACCTCTTGACTTTTCCGGAGATGGCCGACGCGGTCGAGACCTGCATCGCGGCCGCACCGAACGTGTTGTGGCTCGCCGATGGCGACACCGGGTACGGCAATGCGCTCGCCGTGCAGAAGACGATCCGCGCCTATGCAAGACGCGGCGCCGCGGCGGTGCTGATCGAGGACAAGTCGTGGCCGCGCCCGCTGGGGCACCAGGGCGCCAAGCTCGTCATTGAGCGCGACGCCGCGATCCTGCGCTGCCGCGCCGCTGTCGAGGCGTGCCGCGACGAGGGCATCCTGCTGCTCGCCCGCACCGATGCGCGCGTCTCGCGCGGCTTCGAGGAAGCTTTGGCGCGGCTCAAGGCATTCGTTGCCGCCGGGGCGGACATCCTGTTTCTCGACTCGCCGCAATCCGAGGCCGAGATGCGCGAGAGCGTGGCGGCCTGCAACGGCAAGCCGGCGCTGGCGGTCACGTCACCAGCCGGCAAGCACTTCATGCCGGACAATGCCAGGTTGCAACAACTCGGCATCCGGCTTGTCGTTTACCCGCAGGAGATCCTCGCTGCTACCGTGCATGCGATCCGCGCGGCGCTCGGCGGGCTGAAGGGCGGGGCGAAGCCGCCGATGGCGACCCCGGTGGAACTCGCGACCGCGATCCGCGCCGCCGATTATCTCGCCTGGGATGCGCGCTGGCCGAATCCGCGGTAGGCGGAGCCGCCTTCCGTCCTGATTTTACGCGGCTGCTGCCTTTGTTACGATCAGCGGCGCTGCGGCGGAGGCTCCGACGCTCCGGCCCGCCGCGAGCCGCACCGTCACCGTCGTGCCGCGGCCTTTTTCGCTGCGGATTTCGAGCGCCCCGCCATTCAATTCGACAAGCGAGCGCGCCAAGGGCAGGCCGAGGCCGGTGCCCTCATGGCGCCGGTTGAGCCCGCTGTCCAGTTGCCCGAACGGCTGCAGCGCGATGCTGATCTCCTCCGGCGTCATGCCGATGCCGGTATCGCGCACCTCGAAGCTGATGCCGCCATCCTCGGCGCGGCGCACCGCCAGCACGACCGAGCCGCCGGGGCCGGTGAATTTGATCGAATTGGTCAAGAGGTTGAGCAGCACCTGTTTGAGGCGGCGCTCATCGGCAATGACTGGCGGCAGCGCCGGCTCGCATTCGATGGCAAGGCGCAGCCCCGCGGCTTGCGCCGCCTCGCCGACGAACTCGGCGCAGAGATTGGCGAGCTGGTAGGGGTCGGTCTCACCGGCCTCGACGACGAACTTGCCGGCGTCGATCTTTGCGAGATCGAGCAGGTCGTTGACGATATCGAGCAGGTGCTGGCCGCTCTGGTTGATGATGCGGGCGTATTCGAGCTGCTGCACATGATCCAGCCGGTGCGCCGGCAATTCCCCGGTCAGGCCGAGCGCCAGCATGTCGGAGAAGCCGATGATCGCGTTCAGGGGCGTGCGCAGCTCATGGCTCATATTGGCGAGGAATTGCGACTTGGCGACATTGGCCGCCTCGGCCGCGATCTTGGCGTCGCGCAGGCGGCGCTCGGCCAGCACCTGCGCCGTGACATCGCGCGCCGTGCCGCGATAGCCGATAAACGTGTCCTTGTCGTCGAACACCGGAACGCCGCTGATCGAGACGATCTGCTCGCGCTCACCCATGAATTTTCGCGTGTACACAAAATCGCGGAACGGCGCGCGCCGCTCCAGGATCGCGCGGTGCTCTTCCCATTTGTCGGGATCGCGGTCGGATTCGGCGATCATCTCGAAACGGGTATGGCCGATCGTGTTGTCTGGGTTCTGCCCGAAGCGCCGGATGCTCTCGGAGACGTAGGTGAAGCGGTGCTCGGGGTCGGTTTCCCACAACCAGTCCGAGGTGATCGTCGCGAAATCGCGGAACCGCGCCTCGCTTTCGCGCAGCGCCTGCGCCACCTGGCCGAGTTCGACCGCCTGTTGCTCCAGCCGGCGCGAGCGCGACGCCAGCGCCGCGAACAGGATCGCAAAACCGACCGACGCGCACAGCGCCGCCATCGCGATCAGCACGGCCTCGCGGCGCCACGCGGCGAACGCGGCATTCTCAGCGACACCGACTGTGATGACGAGGGGATATTCGCCCAGTGGCCGCGCCGAGGTGATCAGAGGCACGCCGCCGATAAAACCGGGTGTGTGGTAGGTGCCACCCTCCTTCCCTATCGTTTCGTACCAGGGCGACTGCGCCGGCATTTTCATTCCCACCGTCTCTTCGAGATGCGGGTGCCGGGTCAGCAGCGTTCCGTCGCGGCGGAACAGCGCGATCGCGTCGCCTTGGCCGGTTGAGATCGCCCGGTAGAAATCCTCGAAATACTGCGCATCGACGAGCGCTAAAACGATCCCGGCAAAGCTGCCGTCCGGACCGTTGACGCGACGCCCAAGAAAAAAGGTCGAGCGGTCCGACATGAGCTCTCGTCCCGGAACGCTGATGAACAGCCCCGGGTCGTCGAAATCGCGAAAATGCTTGTAGTAGTCGCGGTCGGACAGCTGGACTGCTGGAATTGGCCACAAGCGCGAGCCGTTCACGAGCCACCCATCTGAACTGACAAGGCCAATCGCCCTCGCCTGGGGCAGGTTCTTCAGTCGCTCGAGTAGGAATTCGTGTATCGCCTTAGTCCCCAATACCCGGCGGAACGCGTCGGCATTGCCGATCCCGGCGGCCAAGACCTTGGCTTGCATTTCCTGAAGAACGAGATCGATCGCCTGGATCGAGCGCGCGGTCTGCTCGCCGAGCACGAGGCTGAGCTTGCGGGTCTCGTCCGTCGTATGCGCCAGCGTGTCCGCGTAGCGATCCCAGATCGCGAACGCGGCACCGCCGATCGTCATGGCGATCAGCAGAAAACCGGTCAGGGAGAGGCGGCGGCTGGTACGCGAGAGCCGTTTCGGCACACCCAGCAATGACGACTCCCGTTGAGATGCCCGCACTTCTGCCGCCATCACGGCAATCTGTGCTGAATTCGACTTAATCCCCACCGGGTAAAGATTTGGTCAATTCCGCTCGATTGGCACCCTAAAGAGCGCCTTTCCGGTGCTCGATACCTGTCGGCGTAGCGGAGTGCAGACCGCGGTTTTTGACCGGGCCGGACGGGTGCTTGGCCTTTGAAGCGTCGCGAACCGAGAGGGCGGGCTCAGCGCGCCGAGCGGAACGGCCGCAGCATGATTGTCGTCAGCGGTTCCCGGCGGCGGTGCTTCGCCTTGCTCCG
>JBKOVT010000192.1:0-5158 GCA_046724035.1 Pseudomonadota bacterium
TGCCGGCCTGGACGAGGTCGGTGAACTCGCCCTTCTGGGCATCGTAGCCGTAATTGGCGTCCTTGCTCTCGAGGAGCTTGCCGATCACGATCGAGCCGTCAGTCCCGGAGTTCTCGGCAATCTGCCGCGCCGGCCACTGCAAGGCCTTGCGGACGATGTCGATGCCGACCTTCTGGTCCGGATTAGCCGGGGTCAACTTATCGAGCGCCTTGATCGCGTAGAGCAGCGCGACGCCACCGCCCGGAACGATGCCCTCCTCGACCGCTGCGCGGGTCGCATGCATCGCGTCATCGACGCGATCCTTGCGCTCCTTCACCTCGACCTCGGTCGAACCGCCGACCCGGATTATCGCAACGCCTCCAGCAAGCTTTGCGAGTCGCTCCTGCAGCTTCTCGCGGTCATAGTCGGAGGTGGTTTCCTCCACCTGCTGCCGGATCTGGGTGCAGCGGCCGTCGATATCGGCCTTCTTGCCGCCGCCGTCGATGATGGTCGTGTTTTCCTTCTCGACGCGCACCCGCTTGGCTTGGCCGAGCATGTCGAGCGTGACGTTCTCGAGCTTGATGCCGAGATCCTCGCTGATGACCTGACCGGCCGTGAGGATCGCGATGTCCTCGAGCATCGCCTTGCGGCGATCGCCAAAACCCGGCGCCTTGACTGCCGCGATCTTGAGCCCGCCGCGCAGCTTGTTGACGACGAGCGTCGCGAGCGCCTCGCCCTCAATGTCCTCGGCGATGATCAGCAGCGGCCGGCCGCTCTGCACGACCGCTTCCAGCAGCGGCAACATCGTCTGTAGCCCCGAGAGCTTCTTCTCGTGGATTAGGATGTACGGGTTGTCGAGCTCGGCGATCATTTTCTCGGCGTTGGTTACGAAATAGGGCGAGATATAGCCGCGATCGAATTGCATGCCCTCGACGACATCGAGCTCGGTCTCGAGGCTCTTGGCCTCCTCGACCGTGATAACGCCCTCATTGCCGACCTTCTGCATCGCCTGGGCGATCATCTCGCCGATATCGCGCTCGCCATTGGCCGAGATCGTGCCGACCTGGGCGATCTCCGCGTTTGTCGAGACCTTTTTCGAGCGGCTCTTGAGATCGCCAACGACTGACTCGACCGCGAGGTCGATGCCACGCTTCAGGTCCATCGGGTTAAGCCCCGCGGCCACGGCCTTGGCGCCCTCGCGCACGATCGCCTGCGCCAGCACGGTTGCGGTGGTGGTGCCGTCGCCGGCCTTGTCGCTGGTCTTGGAAGCGACTTCCTTGACCATCTGCGCACCCATGTTTTCGAACTTGTCGGAAAGTTCGATCTCCTTCGCGACGGTCACGCCGTCCTTGGTGATGCGCGGCGCGCCGAACGATTTGTCGAGAACGACGTTGCGGCCCTTCGGACCCAGCGTCACTTTGACGGCATTGGCGAGAATATCGACGCCGCGCAGCATCCGCTCGCGCGCCTCACCGTGAAATTTGACTTCTTTGGCAGCCATGTTTTTTCCTACTCCCTTATGCGGCCCTGCGAGCAGCCGTCTGCTCGATGATGCCCATGATGTCGGACTCTTTCATGATGATGAGGTCCTCGCCGTCGAGCTTGACCTCGGTGCCTGACCACTTGCCGAACAGCACGCGGTCGCCGCTCTTCACGTCCAGCGGCTGAATCTTGCCATCTTCTCCCCGGGCTCCGGGGCCGACCGCGACCACCTCACCCTCCATCGGCTTTTCCTTCGCCGTATCGGGGATGATGATGCCGCCCAATGTCTTTTCTTCCGCTTCGACGCGCCGAATGACGACGCGGTCATGCAACGGACGGAATGCCATGTAAGCCTCTCCTCACGCGTTTAAAAATCGGGGCTTTAGCACTCTTTGCTCGAGAGTGCTGACGGCAAGAAAACGGATACCGCTGGCCCTGTCAAGGGACTCGCCGCAACCCCATCGAGCGCAACGGTTCCGGTAATCATCGTAGGTCGAATGTGCTGGAAGATAGCCTACAAAGGCCGGAAAGTCGCCGCAGCCATAACCTCGACGGCCTACTTCGATTTACTCCGGCGTCGACCTTTGCCTTTGCACACGCGAGTCTCTACACGCCGAGCACAGGCGAGAACGGCGCCAGCTCGCGCTGCCGCGATAGGACGACTGAAAGCTGAGGCCAGGCGCTCGTCGCTTGCGCGAGACTGCCGTTCCAATAGCAAACGCCAATATGGCCCGCCGCGGCGCGATCGCATATCGTTTCGGCAATCTCAAACGGAGAGCGCCAATGAAGATCAAACGGGTGGAGCACATCGCTATCGCTGTCGCCTCGCTGAACCAATCGGCGTCGATTCTGCGGGATGCGTTCGGCATGAATATCGAATACGAGGAACAGATCGGCTCGACGCGGCTCGCGATGCTGCCAGTCGGAGAGAGCTATATCGAGCTCCTCGAAAGCGCGTCACCTGATTCCGGTGTCTCGCAATGGATTCGTGAGAAGGGAGCCGGTCTCTTCCACATCTGCTTTGAGGTCGACGACATCGACGGCGCGCTCGCCGAATTAAAGTCGAAAGGGGTCAAATTGATTGACCAGACGCCGCGCATCGGTCACGCCGGCGCGCGCATCGCATTTATCGACCCACTCTCGACCAGCGACGTGTTGATCGAACTGGCCGAGTTGCCGCCCGGTCATCAAACGTAATTTCCCAAATCACTTTTCCAAGACTTGATCGATTGCTTTCGCTCGATCCTTAGTCGCGGCGGTTTACGCCGCTCCAGTGTGGGTGCCCTCAAGTATCTGCTATTGCGAGCAGCGGTAGGGCTGTGCACCGCGCGCATACTGGCCGAGGCCGAGCGTCTACTCCAGTTGTTCAGCATGCCCGTAATATCTCGAGACTTTTGTCGGCGCTCCTAGGCCGTCGGTTTGATGTTCTGGTTCATCCGGAACAGGTTAGTTGGATCAAATTGGTTCTTTAGCGCGACGAGCCGGTCATAGTTTCGGCTGTAGGCGCCGGTGATCCGGCCGGCCTCCTCGGCGTCGAGATGATTGACATAAACCTCGCCGCTCGCGAACGGTTCGACAGCGCGCCAATAATCGCGTGTCCACTGGATATAATGCGGCGTCTCGGCGGGATCTGTCCATTGCGAGATCACGTCGTAGTCCCATTGGTCATCGCGCAGGCTGTAAGCGGTCGCGTCACGGTCAACTCTGGTGCAGGCGCCGTGGCAGTGGAAAAAGCCCACCATTGACATCGGTGAGCGCATGCCTTCCGCCCGTTCGACCAGGATGTCGAGAACCTCGTCTCCGAGCTCCTTGAGAAAGCTCGACTTCCAATACCGCTGAACTCTGCCGTATGGGACCGCGGCGTCGAGCAGCGAATTCAGTGTGACGTAGGACATCGGAGCGATCGTATCGGCCAGCGGCGAACCGAACCGGCGCACGGGCTCCATCAGCTTTTCACCCTGGGCGTGGTCGCCGATATGGCCGACCAGCATCGCGATAACCGGTTCGCCTTCGGGCGAGGTCATCATTGCGGCGAAGGCGGTCAGGTCGTCTCCGCAATTGCGCGCGTAATCCCGATAGAAGCGCATCACTTCCATCGACTTGGCGCGCGGATAGATGACCATCCCGGCCAGCACGGGGCCGACCGGATGGAGCCGGTATTCAAACGAGGTGACGATACCGAAATTACCACCCCCGCCGCGCAGCCCCCAGAACAGCTCGGGGTTCTCTTCAGCACTGGTGGTCAGAAACCTGCCGTCGGCTGTGACAATGTCGGCGGATAGCAGGTTGTCGCAGCTCAGCCCGTGCTTGCTCATAAGCCAGCCAAGCCCGCCACCCAGCGTCAGTCCTGCGATCCCGGTGGTCGAGACAACGCCGCCTGTGGTGGCGAGCCCAAAAGCCTGCGTCTCGCGGTTGAACTCGCCCCAATTGAGCCCAGCCTCGGCACGTACCGTGCGCCGCTTCGGATCGACCCGCATGCCTTTCATCGACGACAGATCAATCATCAGCCCGGCTTCGCACACGGCATTGCCAGTGATGTTGTGGCCGCCACCTTTGACCGACACGAGGATCTCATGGGTCCGGGCAAACCGCACCGCCGCCAGCACATCGCCCGCCCCCGCGCAGCGAGCGATCAGCGCCGGCCGGCGGTCGATCATGCCGTTCCAGACGCGACGCGCCTCGTCATAGCCGCCGTCGCCCGCCAGCACTAACCGGCCGCGCAGCTCGTCGGCAAGGCTCTGGATCGCGGCACTTTCGAGGATCTTCTCGTTGCTATCAGTGGTGACGACGCGCAGATCGGACATCGCTCTTCTCCCTGTGTTCGATGCTGGTCGATATACGCGGCGACCAGGCGGCCGCCGCGGCCAACACCCCAGCTTTGGTTATTCAAGCCAGGATCGCGCTTCCACCCATCCGAGGCAACGGCAAATGCGTAACTGCGCCGTCAGCTTTGGGGCTGCACTAACGATGGCAGATTCGCACATCAGCTCTGCCGTCCTCCGGGCCGAAGGCCCGCGTAGTTTGCGGACGTCTGTCGGGCTGCCGGCGATGTCGGCCTATTATTTCATTAGAGCCAATGCAGCTCGGATTGGACGGCAGCATCGTCGATGCGAGTCAGGAAAAATTTAAACGCTATGTGAGCTATCTCACACCGGTTCGGCGCCTCCTTCGGCTAATCAGCGAACCCAACGCGTCCGTTGGTTCGCAACACTGGCGCTATGGAGGATGCCATGGCGAGAGGAAAGGTTTCACCCAAGAGCGTGCCAAGGGTCGAACTCGACCTCCGCGCCCGCGACGCTCGCAACCGTGTCGCTCAGATGGAACGGGTGCTTGTGCCGCGTGGGATGATGCTGGGCTCTTGGCTCAGCCCGCTTGTTCGTCTTCTCGGCTCACGGAAAGGCGGCAGCGGCCGAAGCAACGCCCGGGAGCGCGGGTCAAAGACCGATCCGCGCCTCGGCTCTTCTGTCGGTTCAGACTGGGTCTGGTCAGGAAGCCGGTGCGCACCCTGTAGGGGCTGAGCCCCGAAGATCAGATTGGCCGACTAGCGTTGCCGCCAGCCTCTGCGATTCTTGCGAGAAGGGCAAAAGCGGTCTCAACCCACGTCACCGACTGGGTTGGCGGGTTCAGCGTGTCTCCCGTGCCGGAGGCGCTCCGGAAATCGGGCTTGTCCACACGGCGCATTTCCGCACATTACGCG
>JBKOVT010000205.1:0-14888 GCA_046724035.1 Pseudomonadota bacterium
GAGTGACGTCGCCAGGCAAACGGCGCCCAATATCCCGACAATCGTACCGAGCGCGATGCTGGCCAGCACGCCAATGCTCTCCCGGCCCGCAGCTTAAGGCGCAATGCGGCGCGGTTGCCACCGGAATTCGCGCGGCCGCAAGCCAGGACTCCGGCCGGTACGCATATTCGTCGAGAGGGTTAGCGTTTCGGCGGGTGGGCGCGGACGAACTCTTCGTTGACATCGGCGCCCCAGCCGGCGCCGGTCGGCAAGATCAAATCGCCGTTCTCGATGACCGGCGGCTTGGTGACAATGTCGTCCTTCCACCGGATGTCGTCGATGTCGATCTCCATGACCTTGAAATTCGGCACCGCGGCGCAGAAATGCGCGCTGATCAGCGAGCCGAGATGGCCGTTGAAATTATGCGGCGCGACATTGACCTCGTAGGCGTCCGCCATCGCGGCGATCTTCACCGACTCCAGAATGCCGTTCCACGCGACGTCGATGATCGCGTAATCGACCGATTGCTGCTCGAAATACGGGCGGAAATTGCGCCTTCCATAGATCGATTCGAGGGAAGCGATCGGCGTCCGCGCCGAGCGGCGGATCAAGGCGAGGCCGGCGGGATCGTAGAGATCGATCTCGAGCCACACCATGTCGAGCGGCTCGAGCGCGCGCGCCAATCTCATATAGCCGTCGATCTTGTAGTTGAAATTCGTGTCGAGATGCAGCCCGACGTCCCGGCCGGCGCCGCGGCGGAACGCCTCCAGCTGCGCGACCGCGGCATCGACGATGCGGTGATCGACATTGAGCTCGGGAAAACCGGGCGGGTTGCCGGTGCCCGGGCCGTACATCTGCGCCTTGCCGCTGTCGAACCGGATCAGATTGGTCTTGAGCCCCTTGAATCCGTTGCGCTTCACTTCCTCGCCGAGCGCGACGATGTCGTCCAAGCTGCGCACCGGTTCGACGCCGGCCCATTCCTTGATCCGATCGGCATAGCGGGCGCGATAGGTGCCGCAATGCGACCAGTAGACCTGCAGACGGTCGCGCACCGGGCCGCCAAGGAGTTCGTAAACCGGGATGCCGAGCGCCTTTGCCTTGATGTCGACGAGCGCGTTCTCGATCGCAGCGATCGCCATCTGATTGATGCCGCCCGCCGCCTGCCGTGTCGCTGCATAGAGCAGCGCCGAGATCGCCTCGACCGGGCGCGGGTCGCGGCCGATCAGGAAGCGCTCGGCGAGCCGCTGGATGACGCCGGTCAGGCCCTGCGCGCCATAGCCCTCCATGTATTCCGACCAGCCGGTGATGCCCTCGTCCGTCGTAATCTTCAGAAAGGAATTGACCCGCCAGCCGGCGTCGCAATGCAGGTCTTCGATCTTGGTAATTTTCACTAGGCTCTCCCTACCCTCACCCGGGCATCATGCGCCGCCCGGCCCGGCCGGCTCAACCCCACGCATTGAGGCGAAGCCGCGACCCGAGGACAATCGGGCGGGCGAGAAAGGGGCCCGGCAATGGCGCTGCGCGATCGGCTGTTCGAGTTCTTGCGGCGGCGGCTCGAGGGCGTGCCGCTGCGCATCGTGCTGTGGGACGGCGAGCGGTTCGAGTTTTCCGACGCGCCGCTGATCACGGTGGCGCTGCATGCGCGCCGGGTCGGGCGGCTCCTGTTGACCGGCAACATGGCGGGGCTCGGCGCGGCTTATGTCTCGGGCGAGCTCTCAGTCGAGGGCGAGGTCGAGGACATCCTCAAGGTCGGGGTCGCGCTTGCTGAGCGGGTCGGGCATGCGCCGGTGCTGCGCCATATCGGGCCGCTGATCGGCCGATTGCGGCGGCACACACGGCGGCAGGATGCCGCCGATGTGCGCTACCACTACGATGTCTCGAACGAGTTCTACCGGCTCTGGCTCGACCGGCACATGGTCTATTCCTGCGCGTATTTCAAAACCGGCGCGGAAGACCTCGACACGGCGCAGGAACAAAAACTCGATCATCTCTGCCGGAAATTGCGACTCGAATCGGGCGACCGATTGCTCGATATCGGCTGCGGCTGGGGCGGGCTGGTGTGCTGGGCGGCGACGCATTACGGCGTCGACGCGGTCGGAATTACATTGAGCGAATTGCAGGTAGAGGAGGCGCGCCGGCGCGTCGCTGAAGGGGGATTGAGCGAGCGGGTCGAGATCCGCTGTCAGGATTACCGCGACGTGCCGGAGAGCGGCGGTTTCGACAAGATCGTGTCGGTCGGCATGTACGAGCATGTCGGCATCGCGAACCTGCCGCTGTATTTCCGGACGATCGCACGATTGCTGAAGCCGGGCGGCACGGCGCTCAATCACGGCATCACGGCGGGCGACCGCGACGGCGCGGCACAGGGCCCGCCCGGCGGCGAGTTCATCGACCGCTTTGTGTTTCCCGGCGGCGCGCTGCCGCATCTGTCGAAGGTGATCTACGAGATCGCGGGCGCCGGGCTCGAAGTCACCGACATCGAGGATCTGCGCCCGCATTACCCGCCGACCTTGCGGCATTGGTCAAGGCGGCTCGAAGCGCATCGCGCGGCGGCGATCGCGGCCGCCGGGCCCGAGCGCTACCGCATCTGGCGGCTCTATATGCCAGGGACGGCGTATGCGTTCGAGCGCGGCTTTCTATCGGTCGCACAGGTGCTGGCGGTGAAGCCGCGCAAGGAAGGCCCCGCGCCGCGTCCCTGGACGCGGGAGTATCAATATGTCCCGCTCAGGGACGTGCCGCTCACCAGCGAAGATTGATTTCAGCACAGCGACACCGAGTAACAACTGTCGTCCCGGCGAAAGACGGGATCTACTTCTCCGACTCACGAACAGCGGAAAAGTGGGTCCCGGCGAGGGCCGGGACCCATTTGGCAGTCGCTCCTGCGTCGGATGAATGGGTCCCGGCCTGCGCCGGGACCTACGATAGAAAACGCGAAAGTGCCTGCCGCGCCGCTGGTCATGAACTCACAGGCATGAGCAGCGGAAAAGTGGGTCCGGCTTTCGCCGGGACGACAAGTTTGGGAGCCGCTGTTCTGGGTGCCTCGGTGGTGGTTGCTAGATGTAGACGCCTTTCATGCCGCCTGCGGGGTAGCGGGTGCCGGCGGCGGCGCCGACCGGGATTACCTCGGCGATCGTCTTCACCTCCTCGGGGGTCAGCGAGATGTCGAGCGCCCCGAGATTTTCCTCGACCCGCTGGATCCGCTTGGTGCCGGGGATCGGGACGACGTCCGGGCCTTGCGCCAGCAGCCAGGCGAGGCAGAGCTGCGCCACCGTGCAGCGCTTGTCGGCGGCGATCGCCTCGACGCGTTCGACGAGCGCGCGGTTCTTTTGAAAATTGTCGCCCTCGAAGCGCGGATGCCGCGCGCGCGTGTCGCCCTCGGCGAGCTTCGCGAAATCGGGGACGACCCCGGCGAGGAGACTGCGCCCCAGCGGCGCATAGGCGACAAAGGAGATGCCGAGATCGCGGGTCGTCTTGCGCGTTTCCTCCGCTTCGTGCCGATAGAGCAGCGAGTATTCGCTCTGCACCGCGGCGATCGGATGCACGGCATTGGCGCGGCGGATGCGCTCGGGGTGCGCCTCGCAAAGCCCGAGATGGCGCACCTTGCCCTGCTCGACCAGTCGGCTCATCGCGCCGACCGTCTCCTCGACCGGCACATTCGGATCGACGCGGTGCTGGTAATAAAGGTCGATCGTGTCGATGCCAAGCCGCTTCAGGCTAGCCTCGCAGGCCTCTTGCACATAGCCGGGGCTGCCATCGACGCCGTTAGCGCCGCCGGGCTGGCGGGTCTGGCCGAACTTTGTCGCGATGACGATCTTGTCGCGTTGGCTCCCGGGGAGCTGGGCCAGGGCGCGGCCGAGCAATTCCTCGTTATGGCCCCAGCCATACATGTCCGAGCTGTCGAAATGATCGACGCCGCGCTCGACGGCGCGCCGCAGCAACGTCTCGGCCGCCTTGTCGTCGCTCGGGCCGTAGGTGCCGGACAGCGACATGCAGCCGAGCCCGATCGGCAATACCTCCGGCCCGCTCTTCCCCAGCCTGCGCCGCTGTGTTCTTCCCTTATCGCTCATCATCCTCTCCGCCTGATTTCCCGCACCATAGCGACCCCCGAAGTTTTGTGACAACGCCGAAGAGAGGGGTATGATCGTGGCCAGAAAGAGGGCCGGCGCGGGAGGAAGCGATGGCGAGCCAGGGCTATGTGTATGCCGGGGCGGTGAAATCGGCCGAGAGCGGCAAGGGCGGCGCGTTCCGCCAGGCGATCGGCGGCGAGCGGTGGGAGGCGCTGACCGACGGGCTGCCGGGCGATGCCGAGGTGCATGCCATCACGGTGCATCCCGACGACCCGAACATCGTGTTTCTCGGCACGACCAAGGGCGCCCATCGCAGCACCGATCAGGGCGCGCATTGGCAGCGCCTCGCGCTGCCCGAGCCGGGCGCCGATGTCTGGTCGATTACGGTGCACCCGACGGACCGGCGCACGATCTACGCCGGGTACGGGCCGGTCGGGGTTTATCGCAGCGACGATGGCGGCGAGCGCTGGACGAAATTGCCCGATCCGGGGTTGCCGAACCGCGTGCATATGACGTTTGCGTGCCGCGTCATGCGGCTCGATGTCGATCCCTCGCAGCCCGACGATCTCTATGGCTGCATCGAGGCGAACGGCGCGATGAAGAGCCGCGACCGCGGCGAGAGCTGGGAGGATTGCACGACCGATCTGCTGCGCTTTGCCGAGCAGGAGAAATACAAAAGCCGCATCGTCAGCCAAACCGAGATCGAGGGGATGCTCGACGGGCATGCGCTGGCGTGCAGCGCGGCGGCGCCGGGCGCCGTCTTTCTCGCGAACCGCATGGGACTCTTCCGCAGCGACGACCGCGGCGCACATTGGCAGGATGTCGAGGTCGGGCGGTATTCGCCGATGAGCTATGGCCGCGACCTGCGCGTTTCGCCGCACGACGCGAAAGTGTTGTATGCGGCGCTCTCGCCGGCGTTCCGCAGCGCCGACGGCGCGGTCTATCGCAGCGACGATGTCGGCAAGACGTGGAAGCGCTTCGATCGCGGTGTCAAGGCGGACAACACGATGATGGGGGTGGCGCCGCATCCGCGCGATCCGGCGCAGGTTTATGCCGTGTCGAAATCAGGACAGGTTTTCGCGACGCAGGACGGGGGCGAGAGCTGGAGCGAGACGCGATTGCCGCAAGGCACGGGCGATTGCTACGCGATCGCCTGCGGCTGACCGGAACATTCAGGAGACAGGAGGAAGCGATGGCAGGAACGACGCATGTCTATGCCGGGGTGGCGGCGACGGTCGGCATGGAGCACAGCGGCACCTTGGGCGGCGTCTTTCGCCAGGAGGCCGGCGACAAGAAATGGGAGCAGCTGAAAAACGGGCTGGCCGACGGCGCCGAGGTGCATGCGATCACGGTCCATCCGACGGACAGCGACACGGTGTATGTCGGCAGCACCAAGGGGCTCTATCGCAGCGCCAATCGCGGCGGCAAGTTCGAGCGGCTGCCGCTGCCGGACGTCGAGGCCGACATCTGGTCGGTTTTGGTACACCCGAAACAACCCCGGCGCATGTATGCCGGCGCCTCCCCGATCGCCGTGTATCGCAGCGACGATGGCGGCGAGCATTGGAAGAAGACCGCCGATCCGGGATTGCCGAACCGCGTGCATATGGCATTTGCGTGCCGGGTCATGCGGCTCGATGTCGACCCCAACTCGCCCGACGAGATCTATGCGACGATGGAGGCGAACGGCGCGATGCGCAGCCGCAATGCCGGCGAAAGCTGGGAAGACTGCACGGCCGATCTGATCCGCTTTTGCGAGGAGCCGAAATATCGCAGCCGGATCGGCAGCCAGACCGAGATCGAAGGCATGCTCGACGGGCATGCGCTCGCGTGCAGCGCGGCGGCGCCAGGGACCGTCTTTCTCGCGAACCGCATGGGTCTCTTCCGCAGCAGCGACAAGGGCGAGCATTGGGAAGACATGGAAATCGGCCGCTTCTCGCCGCTGACCTATGGCCGCGACATCCGCACCTCGCCGCATGACCCGAAAGTGCTGTATGCGGCGCTGAGCCCGGCGGCGCGCTCGACCGACGGCTCGATCTATCGCAGCGACGATATCGGCAAGACATGGAAGCGCTTCGACCACGGCATCAAGGCCGATGCGACGATGATGGGCGTCATCGTGCATCCGAAGGACCCGAACCAGGTCTACGGCATCTCGCGGGTCGGGCAGGTGTTCGGGACGCAAGACGGCGGCAAGAGCTGGAGCGAAGTGCGGCTGCCCGAGGGCGTGCGCGACTGCTACTGCATCGCCGCCGGCTGATCTGAGGCCGCAGCCCCCATCCTGCCCGCCGCTTTCGCGGCGGGCGAGTGGGGGCTAACTCGTCTCCCGCTGCGCGATGGCGTCGGCGAGAGCGAGGGTGCGCTGCGATTCCGCCACGTGGAGGGCTTCGATCAGGCGGCCTTCGAAGCGGGCGGCGCCCTTGCCGGATGCGTTTGCTTCAGCGTAGGCGGCAATGAGCCGCTTGGCGCGCGCAACCTCCTCGGCAGAGGGCGCGAAGATCGCATTGGCCGGCGCGATCTGATCCGGGTGGATCAAGGTCTTGCCGTCAAACCCGAGCTCGCGGCCTTGACGGCAGGCCGCGGTAAACCCCTCGGCGTCGGCGAGATCGAGATGCACGCCGTCGAGCACGGCGCGGCCGTGCGCGCGCGCCGCCAGCAACACCAGACCGAGCGCGGTCAGGAGCGGCAGCCGGTCGCGCGCCGGATGGGCATGCAGATCATTCGCGAGATCCGACGTGCCGAGCACCAGCGCGCCAACGCGCGGGTTTGCCGACGCGATCTCCACCGCCGCGAGCACGCCGAGAGGCGTCTCGATCATGCACCACACCGCGAGCTCGGGCGGCGCGCCCAGCGTATCGAGGAGATCGAGAGTCAGCCGCACCCGCTCGGCATTCTCCACCTTTGGCAATAGCACAGCATGGATCGGCAAGGTCGCGGCGGTGGCGAGATCGGCATGACCCCAGACCGTGTCGATCGGATTGACCCGGAGGACAAGCTCGCGCGGTGCGTAGCCGCCGGCACTGACGGCCGCGGCGATGGCGGCCCGCGCGGTCTCCTTGGCCTCGGGCGCGACCGCGTCCTCGAGATCGAAGATCAGCGCGTCGGCCGGCAAGGCCCGCGCCTTTTCGAGGGCGCGCGGGTTGGAGCCCGGCATGAACAGGACGCTGCGGCGGGGTCGGATCGGCGCGGGCATCGTTCGGTTTCTTCTCGGGTCGGGGCTGCTTGCCGATATAAGCTGGCGTGACCCGATTGGCAGGGTCTCCACTGCGCCACCGAGTGATAGATGCAATCCTCGAACCCACCGCCGGACGGGTTGGGCCGGGAGTATAGGGCCTGGTTTGGCTTCTGGGCCGAGCTTGTGGTGCTCGGCGCGCTGGCGGTTGCCGGCGGTTATTTCGCGAGCCATGGCGGCGGGCCCGGCGATTACGCGACCGGGCTGGTGCTTGGTGTGGCGGCGATCGCCCTCGCCTTTCTGCGGCTGAAGCGACGTTTCGACGGCGCGCCGACAAAATGGGAGCGATTTCTCCTGGTCGACGACACGCGCAATCTGTGGCTGGTGATCGCCGTCTTCGTGGCGCTCGGCCTCGCCGGGTTGTTCGTCGCGGCCGCCGAACAGGAGGGCAGCCTGCATGTGGCCGGCGTCGCGCTGTTCGCGACATCGGGGCTCATCGTCTTTCTGAGCCTCAAAAACGTCTTCGACAATCTTGACCGGCGGAGCCAGGACTAGTGCCGACGGTTCTCTCGGTGCAGTCGCGCGTCGCCTACGGACATGTGGGGAACGCCGCCTCGGTGTTTCCATTGCAGCGGCTCGGCATCGAGGCCTGGGCGCTCGACACGGTGGCGTTCTCGAACCACACCGGGCACGGACAATGGCGCGGCGCGGTCGTGCCCGCGGCGACGATCGCCGAATTGTTCGAGGGGGTGGCGGCGCTCGGCGTGTTGCCGCAGATCGACGCGGTATTGTCCGGCTATCTCGGTGACGCGCTGACGGGACCCGTGCTGCTCGACATCGTCGAGCGGGTGCGGGCGGCCAACCCGCAAGCACTGTTCTGTTGCGACCCGGTCATCGGCGATATCGATACCGGCTCCTATGTGACTGCCGGCATCGCCGAATTCTTTCGCGACCGGGCGCTGGCGCTCGCGGACATCGTTACGCCGAACAGCTTCGAACTGGAATATTTGACGGGCCGGAGCGTGGCGACATTGGGCGAGGCCGGAGAAGCAGCGGCGGGGCTGCGCGCGCTGGGGCCGGAGATCGTACTGGTCACGAGCATCGAGGTGGAGGGCGACCGCATCGCGATGCTGGCGGCCGGACCGGATGGGGTGTGGGCCGTCGAGACGCCGCGTCTGCCGGTCATGCTGAACGGCTGCGGCGATGTGGCGGCGGCACTGTTTCTCGGGCGGCTGTTGCACGGAGAGGGGTTGCCCGACGCGCTCGCCCGGATGGCGGCGTCGATGTACGGGATCATCGAGACGACGATGCGGCTCGGCCGGTATGAGCTGGCGCTCGTCGCGGGGCAGGAACAATTGGTCGCGCCCAGCCTCGATGTGACGGCGCGGAAGCTTTGAGTGCTTCTTTAGCCGACCAATCATGAGGCGTCCCGGCGAAAGCCCGCACCCACCCGTCAACCGTCTCAGAGCGGATCAGTGGGTCCCGGCTTTCGCCGGGACCCGATTGCAGATTAGACCGCGATCTCCTCGATCGTGCCCTGCGCGAGGCGGAAGATGCGGTCCTGCGGCACCGGCAGGCGCATCGCCGCGGCGCGCGGCAGACCGGCATAAAGGCCGCGCAGGATGCGCGTCACCACACCGTGCGTGACGACAATCAGCGGCTGGTCGCGGGCCTGGGCTTCGGCCAGCCAAGCGCCGACTCGCCCGGCGAAGACCTCATAGGTTTCGCCGTCCGGCGTCGCGAAATACCATTCATCACGCCGCTCCTCGTCGAAGGCGCCCGGCATCAGCGCCGCAATGTCGGCGCGCATGAACCCATCCCAACTGCCGAAAGAGAGTTCGCGCAGCCCGTCGTCAAAGCGCAACGGCTCGCTGCGGCCGAGGCATTTGCGGATGATCTCGGCGGTATGGCGGGCACGGCCAATCGGGCTCGCGACGAGGTCGGCCGATTGCGCTTCCGGCAGCGTGCACAGGAGCCGGCCGATTGCCTGGGCCTGGGCGCGGCCGTGATCGGTCAGCGGCGAGTCGCTCCAGCCCTGGTAGCGCCGGATGCGGTTCCATTCGGTCTCGCCGTGCCGGACGAGATAGATCACCGCGCCGGTCACGCCGGGGCTCGGCACAAGCGATAGAGCACGTGGCGGCGCAAGGGGTGCCCTTCGGGCTGGCTCGGGTGATCGAAATCCTCGGCCGGATCGCGGGTCATGCCGAGCCGCTCCATGACCGTCCAGGAGGCGCGGTTCGCCGGCACCGTGTAGGCGACGATCTCCTCAAGACCGATGCGGCCGAAGCCGTCATCGATCGCGGCGCGCGCCGCCTCCAGCGCATAGCCCTTGCCCCAATAGGACCGGGCCAGGCGCCACCCCACCTCGACGGCCGGCGTGAAGGCGAGCTTCCAGCGCACCCAGTTGAGTCCGATGACGCCGATAAACGACGCCTCGCCCGGCACCTCCACGGCAAACTGTCCAAACCCGTGCTCGGCGAAATGCACCCGCATGCGCGCGACCCATGCCGCGGTTGCGGCCCGATCGAGCAAGGGCAGATAGCGCATCTCTTCCGGATCGGCCGACATCGCGGCAAACGGCGCAAGGTCCTCCTCGCGCCATTCGCGCAGCAACAGGCGCGGCGTGCGCAAGGCGAGCGGCACGGCTATTTCTTGCTGCCGGAACGGCCGGCCATCTGACTCATGAACATTTCCTGGAGCTGCTCGAAACCCTTAAGTCCGGCCGGCAGCCAGGTCTTCAGCATCGTCTCCGGATCGAGCGCCTGCAGATTGGCACGCATCCGCTCCTCGACCTCTTTCAAGAGTTTCTCCTGCATCGCCCGGACGTCGGGAAGGCCGAAGAAGCCGCGCAACTCCTCGGGTGTGCAATCGATGTCGAACTTGATCTTCATGCGGCCTCTCCTTTGGCCATCCCATCTCGCGGAGCTCGCTCGACAAGCCGGGCCGGGAATGCAACACATCGCGCGAGATCCATCCTGAGGCGAACCCGCCATGGCTGTCGAGATTCCGTTTCGCCGCGAGATCGCCTTCGAATACGGCCGGCTCGAACCGGTTGCGCCGGGGATCCGCCGCATCGTCGCGAAGAACCCCGGCCCGTTCACCTTCAAGGGCACCGGCACCTTTGTGGTCGGGGAGGGCGAGGTCGCGGTCATCGATCCCGGGCCGGAGCTCGAGGAGCATGTCGCGGCGTTGCTGGCGAGCCTTGCCGACGAGCAGGTCACGCATATCCTCGTCACGCACACCCACCGCGACCACTCGCCAGCGGCAAAAGCGCTGAAGGCGGCGACCGGCGCGCCGACCTACGGCTTCGGGCCGCATGCCGGCGGCAAGCGCGGCGAAGCTGGGGTCGAGGAAGGCGGCGACTGGGATTTCATGCCCGATATCGTCACGACCGATGGCGAAGAGATCGCCGGCGGCAAGTGGCGCTTCGAGGCGGTGCACACGCCCGGCCACACCTCGAACCATTTGTGCTTTGCGCTTCCCGAGAGCGGCATCCTGTTCAGCGGCGACCATGTCATGGGGTGGTCGACCAGCGTCATCGCGCCGCCCGATGGCGACATGGCGGCCTACATGGGCTCTCTTGACAAATTGCTGGCGCGCCAGGATGCGGTGTACTGGCCTACGCACGGGCCGGCGATCACCGAGCCTCAGCGGCATGTCCGCGCCTTTATCGCGCATCGTCGCGAGCGCGAGGCCGGCATCATCGATTGCCTGAAAGCGGGAGTGGAGACGACCGACAAAATCGTCGAACGCCTCTATGCCGGTCTCAACCCAGCATTGCGCGGCGTGGCTGCGCGTTCGGTGCTGGCGCATTTGATCGACCTGATCGGCCGCGACATCGTCGCGGCGGATGGTCCGGCCACAGTGGCGGCGCGTTTCCGGCTGCGTCACAAGCCGCGCAGCTCCTAAGTTTTTGGCGACGCGGGATGCTGCAAAGTCGCCGAGATGCAACACTTGCAGCTAAAATGCCGCACCCTGGCCTCAACCGGCCGGTTTTTTCGATTCACCGCTTTAGTCGAATGAACGGAAGTGCTATGTGCACGTTATTATCATGTCGTGGCGCTCAGCTTGGGAGAGGATCGTGGTCAAGAGAGCTACCCCACTGGTTGTGTTGACTGTCGCGGCGGCAATCGGGCTGGCCGCATGCTCGCAACGCACTGAGACGGCAACGACGGCACCCCCGCCGCCGCCGCCCCCGGCGCCGAGCTATGCCCCGCCGCCGCCGCCGGAACCCTATGTGGCCCCCGCTCCGGTTCGGAAGCGGTATGTGTCAAAGCGGCACCGCGTGCGTCATGTGCGGCACCGCGTGAAGAAGACGACCACCAGCACCACCACAACGACGACGGCGCCGAGCCGGTAATCGCCGTTCGCGTGGTCTGACAAAAAAGGGCGCAGCCGCCGGCTGCGCCCTTTTGCTTTGCCCGCCTTGTGTCTTTTTGGGGCGCGATCAGCCGAGATGGGCGAGGTATTGCGCGACGAAGTCGCAGCCGACGCTCTCGGCATAGGCTTCGCTGAGGCGCCGCGTCACGGGGCCCGGAACCGCGCCCGGCAGCTTGCGCCCGCCGATGCTGCGCACCGGGCAGATGCAGAGGCTGGTCGAGGTCATAAAGATCTCGTCCGCGGTAGCGGCGTCATAGAGGTCGAGATCGGTCTCGCGGCAGGCGATGCCGAGTTTCCCGCACAACTCGATGGCCGTGGCGCGGCTGACCCCCGGCAAGACCCAGCGCTCATGCGGCGTCATGACTTCGCCGTCGCGCACCAGGAAAATATTGCTGCCGATCCCCTCGGCGAGATGCCCGTTCGTGTCGAGCAATACCGACCAGGCTTCCTTGTCCTGCGCCTTGGCTTCGAGATCGGCGGTGATCAGGTTTAGGTAATTATGCGTCTTGGCGCGCGGGCTGAGGGAATCCGGCGGCACCCGCCGGGTCGGCGGCACGACGATGTCGATGCCGTCGCGGAACAGCCGCGCGCGCGCCTTCAACGGCAGCGGGATGCATTCGACGATGATGTTGGGGCCGGTGTGCTCCCAGCCCTCGTCGCCGACCGCATCGACCCCGCGCGACACCCGCTGGCCGATCCAGTAATCGGTGTCTTGTGTCAGGAAATGGCGGTTGCGCTCCAGCAGCTCCTCGCTCGCCCCGACCATCTCGCCGGGGCTGAGGCCGGGGTCGATCCGTAAATAACGGAGCGAGCGGTAGAGGCGGTCGACATGCTCCTTCAGCTTGAAGGGGCGGCCGTGGAAGGTGCGGGTCATGTCGAAAGCGGCGTCGCCGTATTTGAAGCCGCGATCGCGGAACGGCAGGACGACCTCGCGCTCCGGGACAAAGCGGCCGTTGAAATAGGCGACGCGGTGGTTGGCCCTGGCATTCGCCCTGGAATTGGCGCCGGTGTCGCTCATCGTGAAGCTCCCTGGAACAACGGGGCACGGGTCTCGGCGAAATCCTCGACGGCGGCGAGGAGCTTGTCGGCATCGGTGTCGTCGAGCGCGATCGACAACGCCATCATGCCGCGCTTCGCAAACCATGTGCCGCGCGCCACCAGATCGAAGTAGAAGAGATCGAGAAGGCCGCTATGGCCCTTCGCAGCATCGGCGGCCGAGCGGATCGGCCGATCGGTCATGTGCACGCCGATCATCGAGCCGATGCCAGTGAACTGCATCGCGAGACCGCGACGGCGCACGGCGGCGTTGAGGCGCTCGCGCAGGCCATCGCCGAAGCGATTGAGGGCGACCGCGCGCTCCGGCGTGTAGACCTCGGTCAGGCCGACATAGCCGGAATTCATCGTCAGCACATTGTTGTTGAAGGTGCCGGCATGCTGAAACCCATCGGCGCGGCGCGGGTCGAACCACTCCATGATCGCCGCCTTGCCTCCGAAGGCGCCAAAGCTCATGCCGCCGCCGACATATTTGCCCAAGGTGGTCATATCGGGGCTGATGCCGTGCACTTCCTGCAAGCCGCCCGGCGCGAGGCGCGAGGTCATAACCTCGTCGAAGATCAAGACCGCGCCGGTCTCACTCGCCAAGGCGCGCAGATCGGCGAGAAACTCGCGGCTCGCCGGGACGCAGCCGCTGCCGCCGAGCATCGGCTCGATCATGATCGCCGCGAGATCGGCGCGGTGCGGCATGACGAGCGCGCGGGTGCCCTCGATGTCATTGTATTCCGCGACGAGAAAGTCGAAGGGCGCGTTGACCGCGCTGCCCTTGCCGCGGAAATAGAAGACGCCGCCGTGATAACCGCCGGCAAAAACCAGAATCTTGCTGCGGCCGGTCAAGGCGCGGGCCGCCGCGACCGCCATCAGATTGGCCTCGGTGCCGGAATTGGTAAAACGCACGAGGTCAATCGAGGGGAAGCGGTCGCAAATGGCGCGGGCAAACCGCGCCTCGGCGGCGCCCTGCGCGCCCAGGTTCCAGCCGCTGTCGAGCGCCGCGTCGATCGCCTGCCGGATCTTCGGGTGCGAATGGCCGAACAGCCCGGCGGTGAATTCGGAGAGGAAATCGACGTATTCGTGCCCGTCGAGGTCCCAAAGATGCGCCCCCTCGCCCTTCGCCATCGTCAGCGGGAACGGATCGACAAATATCGCCGATCGCGTGTTGCCGCCGGGCAGCGCGGCGCAGGCTTCTTCGTATTGCGCCATGCTTTTCGGGTTGCGCGCGCGGTAGAGCTCCTGTGCCTCGGCAAGCGCAGCGGCGATATCGATATTGGCGCGGGGTGTCGTGCTCATCTTCTCTCCTTCGAAGGCCGGTTTTAGCACAACCCGTTCCGACCGAGAGCCATCTTCGCCCGTTACCCTGACAGGAGGACCCGGATTTTGCCCTGGGCGGCCCTGCTCGCCGGCATCGCCGGCTATGTCGACGCGATCTGCTATCTGCGGCTCGGCGGCGCTTTCGCCGCCAACATGACCGGCAATCTCGTCGAGGTCGGGCTCGCCGTGGCGCGGGGGCAGTGGAAGCTCGCGATCTGGTGCGCCTCGCTGCTCGTCGCGTTTCTGCTTGGCATTCTCGCCGCCCGGCTCGTTCTGCGCACCCAGCATTCGGCCCGGCTATCATTGCTGCTCGAGGCCGCGATCATCGTCGTGGCGGCGACGGGCGTCTTCGGCATCGCGGCGGTGCCCGTTTTGGCGGCCGCGATGGCATTGCAGAACGAGGCGGTGACGCACGGCATCGTTGCGCTCAATGTCGGTTTTATCACCGGCGATCTGCAAAGGATCGGTGAGCGCCTCATCCCCGCTGCTGAGCCCGCCGAGCCGCGCAAACGCAACAACCGGGTGGCGTTGCTGCTGACGATTCTTTTTTTCTATGCAGCGGGCGCCGCGATCGGCGCATTGCTTGCGCGATGGGGCGAGGGCGCGCTGATTCTCCCAGCGGCGCTGCTCGCCGCCGCCGTGCTGCTGCCCGAGCGGTGGACCGGATTGGCGGCGGAGCGCCACTAATCGCGAGCGGCGGAGCACCGCCTTGACGCCGCAATCCGGGTCGGCTACCCCGCGCGAAATCGGCAGGCGCTGCCGATTGTCGGCAGCATTGTTGAGATCATGCTCACCTCGCTTTTTGTCTCCGCGATCATTCTCGGCATCGTCGAGGGATTGACCGAATTCCTGCCGATCTCATCGACCGGCCATCTGATCCTCGCCGACCGGCTCCTCGGCCTCGAAGGACCGGAGAGCAAATTGTTCGACAT
>JBKOVT010000005.1:0-11597 GCA_046724035.1 Pseudomonadota bacterium
AGCATGAGCGCGGTCTGGCTCTATTACACATCGCCCGCCCATCCGGAAAAATGCACGCTATGGCGCAAGCTCGGCTGGGATCCGGCTCTGATCTGGCGGCGCCATAATGGCGGGCGCTGGAGTTTCGACCCGGGTGACGGCGCGGCCGAACGACCGATCAAATTTGCGCCATTGCGGGCAGGCATGGGAGACAAGTGATGAAATTCGGGTATTTCACGCTGAGCGACAACCATTACGTCGACAACCGCCGCGGCGCCAATCAGCTCGTCGCCGACATTCTCGACGAGGCCATCTATGCCGAGGAGGTCGGGCTACATTCGGCGTGGATCGGCGAACATCATTTTTCGACGCTCGGCGTCCTCTCCTGCCCCGATCTCGTGCTCGCGCATGTCGCGGCGCGCACGAAAAAGATCCGCCTCGCCCCCGCCGTCAGCGTCTTGCCGTTGCACCACCCGATCCGCGTCGCCGAGCAATGGGCGACACTCGACCTGCTATCCGGCGGGCGCGTCGATTTTGCCGCCGGGCGCGGTTATGACCGCCGCGAATACGCGCCGTTCCATGTCTCCTTCGAGGACAACCAATCGATCTTCGAGGAGGGCATGGGAATCGTGCGCCGGTTGTGGGAAAGCGAGGAACCGATCTCGCATAATGGCAAGCACTACCGGTTCGACAATGTGGCGATCACGCCGAAGCCGGTGCAGCGACCGATCCCGGCCTATGTTGCGGCGTTCTCGCGGCCTTCGATCGAGTTGGCAGGGCGGCTCGGCTGCAATCTGATCGTGGCGCCGTTCGCGGCGGCCTTGACCTTTGGCGGGTTGCGAGAGATGGCGGATGTCTACCGCGAAGCCTGCGTCAAGCACGGCAACAAACCGGGACGGCTCATGTGCAGCTACTTCCTGCATCTCGCCGACACCCCGGCCGCCGAACAGGCGGCGCGCGCGCGCCAGATCCGTTACTACCGCGAATGCGCCACCGCTGCCTTTCCGGGCGACCCGAAAACCGCGCCGCCGAGCTACCGCTATTTCATCGAAATCGTCGAGCGGCTGCAGAAGGTACGACCGGAGGATTTGAGCGAGAATTCGGTGTTGCTCGGGACGCCGGCGCACATCACCGACACACTGAAGAAGGTCGAGGGCGCCGGCTTCGACGAGGTGATCCTCTATGTGAATGTCGGGCTGAAACCGCACGCGCAAGTCAAGGACGAGATGGCGCGCTTCGCTGCCGAGGTCGCACCGGCCTTCGCCTGAGTCTTGCTAGGTGGGCGGCATGACGCCCACCTGAGACGTCCCTAAAAATTTCATCCCGTTTGTGAGCGCCTTCACAAGGCCCTCGCGGTCGCCGCGTTAAATTGCATCGCCATCGGGCGCAAGTGCCCCGCTTAACTGGGGAGGCTGCGATGGGGAAGATGATGCCGTTTAAATGGATCGAGCAAGCCGAAGCGCGTGAGGTGTGCGTCATCGCGCTGTCCGAGGCGGTCCCGCCGGAGCCGCCAATCGCCCCGGCCTTCTTCATGGGATCGCTGCTACGGTTGCGCGCGCGGCCCGCATCTTCAGAGCGCGAGCGGGACGACCCCAAACCATCGCTCGATCGCGTCGTGCCGCTGCGCCGGGTGCGCCGCGTCGCCGGTTGAGTCCGACGCGCACGGCGGATACGTGCGGCCAGGTGCTCGATGTGTCTGCGCGCTTTTCTCGACGGGAGGCCGAGGTTAGAGTTCGCCTCCCCGACGCGTAACGCAGGCCAGAGGAGCCGCTCCTGACCCCCAGCGATGCACCGCCCGACACCGCGGCCGAAGAACGCGCGCCGAGCGAGCGGCCCGTTGCGCCATCGAATGACGACAGGTCGCCGGCCGGTGCTGACGAGACCCGCTCGTCCGAAGCCGAAGCCGTCGTGCCGGCGGGGAGCATGACCGGGCCGGAGGGCACGCCGCATCGTCGCCGGCGTCGTCGCCGCCGTCGCCGGCCTCATCTCGATACGCCCGGTGCGGAGCATGCAGCCACCGGAACGCCCGAGGGCGCACCCGCTGCGGAGGGTGCTCCTGACAGTACCGGGGCCGCAGAAAAGAGCAGCGAAGAAGGCGGATCACAGCGGCAGGTTCTGCGGCTCAGCAATTGGCGACGGCGTCATCGCCGCGCTCGGCCGGTGCCGCGGCTCGGATCGGCCGAGGCGGGCGGCGCAACGCCCGCCGAGAGCGGCGCAGCCGAAGGCACCCCTGGGACTGACGGTGAAACGGCAACGGGTAGCGAGACCGCGATTGGGGACAGCCCGCGGCTTCGGCCGCGCCGTCGACGGCGGCGTCCGCGCTTTCCACTCGCCGGGCAGGCACCGGGCGCAGCCGGTGAAGCGGTAGCCACGGAAGGCGCGACAGGAGACACAAGCGCCGAGGTGCCGACGCGGCCCTTGGGAACCCGCCCTCCCCGCTCGCGCAACCGCCGCCGACGGCGGCTTCCGACGACCGCTGCCGAAAACAACGCCGCGCCCACAGAACGCGCGGGGCGCCGCGATCAGCGGGTACGCGAAGCTCGGCCTGGCGACGCGAGGCTTGGCGACGCGAGGCCTGGCGGCGGACGGACGGATGACCGGCGCGGGCGCGACGGGCGGAACGGCGCCGGACGAGAGGATCGCCGCGGCGAGCGGCGTGGCGGTCAACGCGAAGGGCAGCGTGAGGGCGGCCGCCGCGGGCCGCCGGGACGCGGTCGCGGGGCACCCGACCGCAGGCCTCCGCCCAAGCTCTATTCGTTCGACTCGGTCGTCGACCGCGGTTTTGACGATGTCGAGGAAGAGGGCGAGACGCGCCGGGTGCACTGGACAATCCTCAAGCGCACGACGGCCGATCAGATCAGCCGGAAGCCGATCTCGGCGGTTTATGTGTTGCAGCGCGAGGGCAACGACAGCGAGTTCCCCAGTCTCGGCGCTGCCCGCAGCGCAGTTAACAAGACGATCGTCCATCCCGAGAAGCTGACCCGCTCGAAGGAAGAATACGCGGCCGAGAAGAACGCGAAACGCTAGAGCCGCTTCGCCCGCGCAACTTCCCGCCGGATCGGTCGGTGAGCGAAAGCCCGGTCGCAGGCGTTTACCGGTGTTGAGCGAGCCGGCGAGATATGGGTCCCGACACTCTGCTATGTGAAGCGGCGACGCCGGCGGCAAGCGCAGGCCGACGGCGTTTTCCGATCGGTGCCGAAGCGCTCCCGCAGGGTGGCGTCGATTTCCGCGTCTGGGCGCCGCGCTGCCGTGAGCTGACGGTCGAGATCGAAAATTTGAGGTCGGCGCCGCTCTCAGCCGAAGCGGGCGGCTATTTCTCGACGCGTGTGGAGGAAGCCCGTCCGGGAATGCGCTATCGCCTCCGGCCCGACAATAGCGATCAGGCCTATCCCGATCCCGCATCGCACTTTCAGCCGGACGGTCCGCACGGCCCCTCGGAGATCATCGATCCGGGCCTGTTCCAGTGGAGCGATACCGGATGGCGCGGTCGTCGCCGCGACGAGCTCGTTATCTACGAGATGCATATCGGCACCTTCACCTCGGAGGGGACTTGGCAGGCGGCGCAGCGTGAACTGCCCGCGCTCGCCGAGCTCGGGATCACTTGCCTCGAACTCATGCCGGTCGCCGACTTTCCCGGCGGGTTTGGGTGGGGCTATGACGGCGTCGATCTGTTCGCGCCGACGCGTCTTTATGGCCGGCCCGACGATTTCCGCGCCTTTGTCGACCGCGCGCATGCGCTCGGCCTCTCGGTCATTCTCGACGTTGTCTACAACCACCTCGGTCCGGACGGCAATTACCTGAAATGCTTTTCGGAGAGCTATTTCACCGATCGTTATCAGAACGAATGGGGCGAGGCGGTCAATTTCGACGGCCCGGACAGCGGGCCTGCGCGCGAATTCGTGCTCGCCAATGCCCGGTATTGGATCGAGGAATTTCACTTGGACGGGCTGCGTCTCGACGCGACGCAACAGATGTTCGATGCCTCGCCCGAGCACATTCTCGCCGCGATCACGCGCGAGGTGCGCAATGCTGCGCCCAGCCGCAATACGATCGTCATCGGCGAGAATGAGCCGCAGGAGGCTCGCCTTGTCCGACCAACCGAACGCGGCGGCTATGGGCTCGACGCGCTGTGGAACGATGACTTTCACCACAGCGCAATGGTCGCGCTGACCGGACGGCGCGAAGCCTATTACACCGATTACCGCGGGCGCCCGAACGAGTTTATAGCCGCCGCGAAATACGGCTTTCTCTATCAGGGCCAGCGCTATGTCTGGCAGAAGAAACCGCGCGGCACGCCGGCGCTCGACCTGCCAGCCGAGTCGTTCATCGTGTTTCTGCAAAACCACGATCAGGTCGCGAACTCGATTGCCGGCCAACGCCTGCACGCGTTGACGAGCCCCGGCCGCTGGCGCGCGATGACGGCGCACCTGCTGCTGATGCCTGGGATTCCGATGCTGTTTCAGGGGCAGGAATTCGCGGCCACGAACCCGTTCCTCTATTTCGCCGATCATCGCCCGGGGCTCGACCGCGCCGTGCGCCGCGGGCGCCGCGAATTTCTTGGACAATTTCCCAGCATGGCGGCACCTGAGATCGGCGACCGGCTGGCCGATCCGAGCGATGCCGAGAGCTTCCGGCGATCAACCCTCGATCCCGCCGAGCGGCAAACTCACGCGAGCAGTTCGGCGTTGCATCGCGATCTCCTGACGCTGCGCCGCGACGATCCCGCCCTCGGACTCCACGCGAGGCAGATTGATGGCGCCGTGCTCGGCGCGCGCGCCTGGCTGTTGCGCTTTTTCAGCGATGAAGGCGACCGCCTCCTGATTGTCAATCTCGGCCCCGATTTGACGATGCGTCCAGCGCCCGAGCCCCTGCTGGCGCCGATTGAGGGGCACAGCTGGGGCATCCTGTGGTCGAGCGAAGCGCCGGAGTATGGCGGAGTCGGCACACCGCCGCTTTACCGGCGCGGCTATCTGCGGATCGCCGCGGAAAGCGCGCTCGTTCTGATCCCTGCAAAACGCGACCGGGACAACGGAAAAAAAGACCGGAGGCAGCGCGATGGTTGACGTGATCCGGGTCAGCCGCGACGACAATCCGACACCCGAGGCGCGCCGCGAATGGCTTGTCACCAACGGTCTCGGCGGTTTCGCATCGGCGACGATCTCGGGCGAGATCACGCGGCGTTATCACGGGTTTCTGATCGCCGCGCTTCCCGCGCCGCAGGGCCGCGTCGTCATGCTCAACGATCTCGATGTCGCGGTTGGGCGTCCCGACGGCAGCGTCGCGTCACTGCGGGACAGCGGACGCTTTGTCGATTTCACGCTGACAATGGGGCTGCCGAGCTGGCGGTATGCGATCGACGGCGTGACGATCGAGAAATCGGTCCTGATGCCGGCGCGGCACAACATCACCTATATCGGCTTCCGGCAAATCGGCGGCCCGGGAACGATCCGGCTATCGCTGCGGCCCGCGGTCAATTTCCGCCGTATCGAGGCCGCCGTCAGCGAACCCCTGGCGTCCGGATACGCGTTGACCGCTGACGGCGAGCATTACGAGATAAGCGCCGGCTCGGACCTGCCGGTGCTGCGCCTGATGATGTCCGGTTGTGACGGAACCTCGTTCACGGCGGATGGCGGCTCACGCCATGAGTGCCAATTCGTTACCGAGGAACAGCGCGGCTATGACGGGCGCGGTTCTCTCTGGAGCCCGGGCTATTTCACCGTTGAGCTGCAGCCGGATTGCATCGCGACGCTGATCGCCGCGACCGAGCCTTGGCACACCGTCGAAGCCTTGCATCCGGATGCGGCGCGCCGCTTCGAGACCGAACGGCGCCGCCGGCTTGTGGCGATGGCGCCGCCGGCCGCGCGCGAGGGGCTCGCGGCCGAACTGGTGCTCGCCGCCGACAGCTTCATCATTACGCCGGTCGGCCGGGTTGCCGACATTGTGCGGGCGCATGCCGAGGGCGACGAGATGCGCACCGTCATCGCCGGCTATCACTGGTTCACCGATTGGGGCCGCGACGCGATGATCTCGCTCGAAGGCCTGACCCTGGCGACCGGGCGCGTCGCGGAAGGGAAGTGGATTCTGCGCGCTTTCGCACATTATGTGCGCGACGGGCTGATCCCGAACATGTTTCCCGAGGGAGATTGCGAGGGCCTGTATCACACCGCCGATGCGACGCTATGGTTCTTTCACGCGCTCGCGCGTTATGTCGAATACACCGGCGACCGTGCCACGCTGATGCTGATCCTGCCGAAATTGCAGGACATCGTGCACCACCATCTCGAAGGCACTCGCTTTGGGATCAAAGCCGATCCGCATGACGGGTTATTGAGCCAGGGCGCCGAGGGTTATCAGCTGACCTGGATGGATGCCAAGGTCGGCGATTGGGTGGTGACGCCGCGGCGCGGTAAGGCGGTCGAGATCAACGCGCTGTGGTACAACGCGCTCTCTCTGTTGACACAATGGCTGCGCGACGCACGCCATCCCGAGGCCGACGAGATCGCCGGTCATGCCGAAGTGGCGCGGCGGTCCTTTAACCGCCGTTTCTGGAACGAGGGCCGCGGCTGCCTTTACGATGTCGTCGATGGCGAAAACGGCGACGATGCGTCGTTCCGCCCGAACCAGATTTTCGCGATCTCATTGCCACATCCTGTCCTCGACCGACAGCATTGGCGGCCGGTCGTCGACGCGGTCGAAAAGAAATTACTGACCCCGTTCGGTTTGCGCTCGCTGGCGCCGGACGAGCCCGATTTCAAGCCGCGCTATTTTGGCGATTTGCGCGCGCGCGACGCCGCATATCACCAGGGGACGGTCTGGGCCTGGCTGATTGGGCCGTTCATCGACGCTTGGCTCAAGGTGCATCCCGATGACCGGGGGAAGGCGCGCGAGCTTCTCGCCGGGTTCGAAACCGTCGTCGCGGAGGCCGGCATCGGCTCGATCAGCGAGATCTTCGACGCCGAACCGCCGTTTACGCCGCGCGGTTGCATCGCCCAGGCCTGGAGCGTCGCCGAGGTGTTGCGCTGCCTTGTGAAGACGGCGCCCTAGATCCTCCCCACTCGGACAGGCGGAGAGGATCGAGACGACTCTCTACGCGGCGCGGGCCTGCGCTTTGGGCACGCCCGCGGCCTTGATCAATGCAGCCGCTTTCTCAGCGATCATGATGGTCGGTGCGTTGGTGTTGGTCGATGTTACCGCCGGCATGACCGACGCATCGACGACGCGCAGCCCTTCGAGCCCATGCACGCGCAGTTGGTCGTCGACGACGGCCATCGGGTGCTGACCCATCATGCAGGTGCAGCTGGCGTGGTAGACGGTATTGCCGTTGCGCTTTGCGTAATCGAGGAGCTCATCGTCGGTTTGCACCTGGGCACCCGGCAGCTTTTCCTGGCCGATATAAGGCTGCAAGGCTGGCGCATTGAAGATCTGGCGCACAAAGTGCAGCCCCCCGACAATCGCGCGGCGATCAGCTTCTTCGGTCAGGTAGCGCGGATTGATGACCGGCGCGTCCTCGGGCCGGGACGAGCGCGCCTCGACATAGCCGCGCGACAAGGGCCGCATCTGCCACGGGCCTCCGGTCAGCCCCGGGTCCGCTTCGAGCTCGCCGATCTGACCATCCTTGAAGCTGCCGGGCGCAAACGAGATCTGCACGTCGGGGGTGGCCGATTCCGGCAATATCTTGACCGAGGCGGCAACCAGCGAAGCGCTGTAGGTCAGCATCCCCTTGCCCGTGATCAGGTAGCGCATGACCTCGGCCGCGAGCGGTAGCCCGCGCGCCCGTTCATTGGCTGTTGCCATGCCGTGAATCGGGTAGGTGACCCGCACGACGTAATGATCCTGCATGTTCTTGCCGACGCCGGGCAGCGCGTGTTGCGTCTCGACGCCGATCTTCGCGAGATGCTCGGGATCGCCGATCCCGGAAAGCTGCAGCAGATGGGGCGAGCCGATTGCGCCGGCCGAGACGATGACCTCGCGTTGCGCCAGCACGCGCTCGACTCTCGGCCCCCCTGGTCCGCCGCGCGAGAAATCGATGCCGATCGCGCGCTTGCCGTCAAAGACGATGCGGTGCACCAGCGCGTGCGTGACGAGCTGCAGATTGGGGCGCTTCAGGGCCGGGCGCAGATAGCTGCGCGCCGTGCTGGCGCGCCGCCGGCCGCCGCGGGTCTGCTGGCACCAGCCGATGCTTGGCCCGGCGCCGGACGGCAGGTCGTTGACGTCTTCGCGGTATTCGAGCCCGAGCTGCATCCCGGCGTCGATGACCTTCGCGCAGATCGGCGAGCGGTCCATCGCCGAAGTGTAGAGATACCCCTCGGTGCCGTGGACCTCGCTGGCGCCCTCGCCCCAGCGCTCGGCTTTTTTGAAGAAGGGCAGGCAGTCATCCCACGACCAGCCGCGATTGCCGAGCTGGGCCCAGTGATCGTAATCCTCGGGTTGGCCGCGGATGTAAATGAGCCCGTTGATCGAGCTGGACCCACCGAGGACGCGACCGCGCGGGTAAATGATCTCGCGCTCCTCGTTCGCCTGCGCCCGGAACCCCCAGGTCAAGGTCGGGTGGTCGAGCATCTTCATAAAGCCGGCCGGGATGTGGATCAGCGGGTTCCAATCGCGTCCGCCCGCTTCGATCAGAAGCACCCGTGTGTTGGGGTCTTCGGTCAGCCGGTTGGCAAGAACGCAGCCGGCCGAGCCGGCGCCGATAATGATGAAATCCGCCTGCATTGCTCTACTCCTTCTCGGACGGCCCGTGCACTCAGGGGCCCGTCTCGACAGTGCCAGTTTAGATCAAGCGGAGGGCCGCGCCAGCCGCTTCGCCGGGCTCCGTGAACTTGACGCTGCTCTGGGGAAACGCTACCTCCATCAGCGGCGGCGGGTGTAGCTCAGGTGGTTAGAGCGCCAGATTGTGGATCTGGATGTCGTGGGTTCAAGTCCCATCACTCGCCCCATTATTTGCAAGTATTTAGATGAACAAGAACGGCTCTTTTACCCGCCATTTTCACCAATGGGTAACAGTAGGGGATAACAGCGCGGCGATGGCGGCTGCGCGCTCTCTTATTGCGCCCCTTTTGAGTGCGTAACTGCCGCGCCGTGTGCTCCGGGGCATGCTCCCCTACGCGGCTCGGGGCCGAGCGCCGTCTCAGTCCGACGCTTCGCATCGCTCGGCAAATCCGCTTCGGGTTTTCCGTGCGCAACTCAAGTGCACCCTGTTTCGACCGGAAACCGGCATTAGCCGGACGGCCTAGGCATAGAACCAGGCATACGTCTATGTCCGACACTTTCTCGGGGTCGCGTCCCGGGGCCGAGGCCAGTCGCGGCTGCGCGGCATTGCTGTTTCTCGCGCTTGCATTCTCATCGTCCACGGCAGCGGCGCAGCGAACGCCCCAACCAGTCTTTACAGAGCTCTTCTCGTACGATCCGGCCGTACCATCGGAGTTGCTGGGGAAGTGGCGGATCTCTAGTCAGCTCGACAGCAAGCTGCAGCCGCTGCGCGTCGGCGTCGTCGATGACCCCATAGGCAAGACGGTCGGCCGCATCACCGTCCAGGAGGGTGACGGGCTGGCTGGCGCGAACGAGGCGATGCTGCAGGCTAGGCACTACATCTGCAACAGCGAGGGCTCGCGCGCGGCAGCGGTGGAGGCGAAGCGTGGCGGTGTCGTGCCCAGCGAGCGGGCAGAGATCCAAGTGAGATCCGACCGCGCGACCGGCGCTGGCGAGCTCGTGAAATTCGGTGAACTCGTGTGGTACCGCTTCTCCTTCAAGATTGCTGGCGACTGGCCGCACGATGTTCCGGCCCCGGGACGCCAGCTCTGCCGCACAGTCATCCACCAAATCAAACAAGATTCCTTCAACGACGGAAAGTCATGCGACACCAGCCCCTTCTTCAAGATCGAGGCGCGGCCGGTGGGCGAGCACGTGCGCTTCTTTGCGCAGGTGGCCTCCGGTCCGTCGTGCGCCTGGCCGCCGATGGTGGTGCGCACCAAGATCTGCCGGCGTGAGCTGCCGCGGGAGATCTGGACCACGGTGCAAGTGCGCCTTAATCCCGCTCATGACTCCAGCGGCCGGGTCGACATTTGGCTCAACGGCACATTTTGCGGCACTTACCAGGGACCCATGGCCGATTACGAATATGGTGCCCGCCGCAATGGAGTGGCCTTCATCAACGCACAGCCACGGTTCGGCATTTATCGGGACTGGCGCGCGGAGACCCAGACGATCTATTTCGACAGGATTATGTTTTGGAACGCCGACCCTTCGGGATACCCGGACTGGCGGGTAACTCCGCCACCGGGCTGAACCCACGAGCGCCACCGCTCGATCGAATGCAAAAACTCTCGCATAGGGACAGTATCGCGAGCCGCTTTGGGGATTTCCAAGCTATCTCTGAAGCGACCGGAACACATATCGTTGCGTCAAAGCGGTTGGTAAATTGGACAGGTGGGCGCTCTTGCGCTCTCCACCGATATCTGCCCACGAGCAATTGAGGAGCATTGGTGCTGGATCACCTCCTTCGGCCGGCTGTTCAAATTGAAAAGCATTTTCCGGAGTCCTCGATTGACGTCGATCGTTGTTGTTGCTGACGACCGTCATATCGAGAAAGCGCTCCGAAAACTCGTTGTGCTGCTGCAAGCCGCAGGCGCAGCGATAGCGGATGGGTTGGTCATCCGCTGCATTGCCGGGAATTTGAGCATTGAAGCGCCGATGGTCCCTAGCGGGACAATGCTGATCCGGATGCCGGAACATTGCCTGGTTCCTGTGAAGGCATTCAAGCTTGCTCTCATCAATGATGAAATCGTGATCTCATCCGCCCAACGCGGGCTCAATGAGACCACCGTCGCGATCACGGAAGCGATGTTCGACGTATACAATCTGAGCCGTAAAATGGCGCAGCACTGCTCGAAATCCCCGTGGTCGCTGATCGCTTCTCATCTCGATTTGCTGTCCTACGTCACGCCGCCGTATCGGGACGATTTCCCGTTTTCTGCAAGGGATCTCAGGTCAGGTGACAAGGCGAAGGTCATGCTTGCCTCGTTCCTGCATTCCAGAGTGTTCACGCACCAGCCAAACGAGCAGACAAGACCGAGGTCCGTGCTGGTGCCGGTTACCGATTTTCTTAATCACCATTGGACGGGAGCGCCGTATTCCCACGACCGTTATCGAGCGGTGGTCATGCGCCGATCCGCTCCTGTGCCAGGGAAAGGAGATGAATGTTTCGCCAGCTACGGACTGCACGATGCGTTTGATACCTGGATCAGCTATGGTTTCGTCGACGAAGATGTTCCATTCGCGCGATCCCTCCCCACGACAGTGGATCTGCCCAGAACTGGAACACTTCGGCTCGGCTTTATGACCGCTGAAACGGACGAACCGGCAATCTCAGCACGCGACCTTCGGACCTACGTCCCTCCAATTCTCAGCCGGAAGGAGAAGTGCCTGAACGTGGGAACGGTTTGGATCCCGGGCACACAAGCGCCACGAGCACTGCGGCGCGCCTTACAGCTGCTGATCGGGGAACTCGGTGCCCCTCGAAACCGGCATCGAGATCTCGTCATCGCTGCCGAAGAACAAATTATCGACGCCAACCTGACGTATTATGCCGAGCTCAAGTCGTTGCTGAAGCGACTGGCTGT
>JBKOVT010000169.1:0-5195 GCA_046724035.1 Pseudomonadota bacterium
TACTGGCCTTTGTAGGAAAACGACTCTTCGGTCCACGCCTTTTTCAGGATTTCGAGCGTCTCGGCAAAGCGCTCGCGGCTCTCGCCATAGGGGACGCCATAAGCTTCGTAAGTGCGCGGAAAGCCGCTGCGCCCCACCCCGAAAATGAGCCTGCCATGGCTGATCTGGTCGACCGTCGCGACCTCTTCGGCGAGCCGCAGCGGGTGACACAGCGGCAATACCTGCACCGCGGTGCCGATCTTCATGCGCTTTGTCCGGGCCGCAATGGCACTGGCGAGCGTCAATGGCGCGGACAACACGGAGCGCTCCGGCGCGACGTGAATTTCGGCCAGCCACATCGCATCGAGGCCCCAGCGCTCGGCGGCGTCGACCTGCTCGAACGAGGTCGTAAAAGCCTCCTCGTCACTCGTCCCGGCGACGCGCTGAAACTCGTGGAACATGCCGAATTCGAACGCCATCCGCTTCCTCCGTCCTGTCTCGCCGCCGGAGCCCGCCGCGCGCGGCTCCGCGCTCATGTCATGTGTTTGAAGCTTAGGGGCCTTCGCGCGCGAACGCGAGTCCAGAAACCCCCGCTCCGAGCCGGTCGTGATCGGTCTGCCACCCCGCCAGCGCTACGCCGGTGATCCTCGCCGACCCGCCTTGGGAGCCTCCGGGGTCATTTCTTCCCGGGGAGGTAATTGCAGTTGAGCCCCAGGCCGGACCCGCGCTATCGTTCACCCTCCGGTTTAATTACACACACAGAGGTATTCCCCTGAATTGAGCCTCGGTCGAGAAGAACCCCCGGTCTTGATCGATCTCGATAGCTTCTCTTCGGCGCTCAGCGCCGGAGAGCTCGACGTCTGCCTGCACCTTGTCAGAACTCCCGGAGGCGCCGACCCGCCTGCGGCTCTACTGAATTGCCGCTTGGCCGAGGCGCTATTCCATAGCGGGCGCCGCGTCGACGCCCTCGAATGCGGCCGCCGCGCCTTTGTGCTAGGCCCAGACGATCGCGACATCGCGCATTTCTGCGCTTGGCTGTTCAGCAATTGTGGCTGTCACCGAGAGGCCGCGGCGGCTTACGAGCGGCTGTTGGCACTCTCGCCCGATTGGGTCGAGGGCCATCGCCACCTGAGCGGCTCGCTGGCCGCCGCCGGCGATCTGGATGGCGCGGTGGCGCATGCGCTGCGCGCCGCCGAGCTGATGCCGGAAGACAACGGCACGGCGATCCACGCGGCCGAGCTGCTGCTCCGCCGCGGCGATGTCGAACACGCGGCAGGACTTGTGCGGGGGGCCGTCGCCCGCGAGCCGAACGACGACCGCGTGCTGCGCGTCCTGTCGGCGATCGAGATGCTGCTCGACCGGCTCGACCCGGCCTTGGCAGCGATCGACGATGCCTTGGCGATCGCGCCCGAGAACGCCGAATACCACCTCCATCGCGGCCATTTGCTCTATCGCCGCGGCGATGTCGAAGCCGCCGCCGCGGCCTTTGCGACCGCCGCTGCGCTCGATCCTGCAAATGCCGCCGCGAAGCGCGCGCAGATGAATCTGCATCTCGATCACGGCCTGATAACCGAGGCGACGGCGATTGGCGGCGCGCTCCTCCATTCTCATCCCGATGACAAGGCGGCCGCGGAGGCGGTGCTGCATCTTTTGAACCGCCGGCTGGAAGCCATCGATGGCGACTACATCGTGCTGGCCGACCGCACAATGGCGCAGGAGCGGCCGCCTCAGCCCCTGCCCGGTTTCGGCGAGCGCCTTCGCACGCAGTGCCGCGTCATTCAGGCATTGATCGTTCGCGAGACCCGCACCCGGTTTGGCGATGCCAAGCTCGGCTACGGCTGGGCTCTGCTCGAGCCGATCCTGCACATCACGATGCTATCCGCGATCTTCTCACTGATGATGCAGGGCCGCCCGCCAATTGGGACGCACTTTTTCATCTTCTACTTCACCGGCCTCGTGCCCTACCTGCTTTTTGTCCATACCAGCAGCGCGATGAGCCATGCGGTCACGAGCAATGGCGCACTCCTGCAGCTGCCGCTCGTCACGACCTTCGACGTCATCGCGGCGCGCGGGCTCTTGGAAATAATCACCGACGTGATCGTCGCGGTGATCCTGCTGGCCGGCTTTGGCTTCATCGGCCTGCAGGCCGCGCCGGACGATTTGTGGATGCCGTCGATCGCGCTTCTCGCCACGGCGATGTTCGGCTGCGGCGTGGGCTTTATCAATGCGGTGGTCACGGTGCGCTACCGGTCGTGGGACAAGATCTGGCCGCAGGTCACCCGGCTCCTCTATTTCTTCTCCGGCATCTTTTACGTGCCCGGTATGATGCCGGACTGGGCCCGGGACGCGCTCGTCTGGAACCCGCTGCTGCACGCGGTCGATTGGTTTCGGGCCGGCTTCTACGCCGCCTATCAGCCGCACTGGCTCGACCGCTCCTATCTGGTGATCGTGGCGATCCTGCTGTTGCTCTTCGGTCTCGCGGTCGAGCGCGGGATGCGGCGCCGGTTGTGCGAGCCGCTGTGATCACACTTGACAATGTCAGCAAGGCTTATGCGATGACCGGAGATCGTCCTGCAAAATGCGACGGCGGCTTTCGCCTCGGGCCATAATTACGGGGTTCTCGGCGCAAACGGCGCGGGTAAATCGACGCTCATCAGATTGCTCGCCGGGTCCGAAATGCCCGATCGCGGCCACATCCGCCGCCATGCGCGCGTCTCATTTCCGCTCGGGTTCGGAGGCACATTCCACGGCGCCCTGTCAGGCCGGGAGAACGTCGCGTTTATCGCCCGGGTGTACGGCGCGAGCGTGCGACATACGACCCGCTATGTCGAGGAATTCGCTGAGTTGGGCGGCTATTTCGGGATGCCCGTCAACACCTACTCCTCGGGTATGCGCGCGCGGCTCGCGTTTGGCGCCTGCCTTGCCGTCCAGTTCGAGACCTATCTGATCGACGAGGTGACCGAGATCGGCGACGAGCGGTTCCGGCAAAAATGCGCCGCCGCTTTCCGCGACCGGATGCAGCGTTCCGACATTATCCTGGTGACGCATAACAGTCGCACGATCCGGCAGTATTGCGATCGCGGCGCGGTGCTCGCCAACGGTCGGCTCGAGCTCTACGACGATGTAAGCGACGCGCTTGCCCACTACCACCAGCTTCTGAAAGAGCCTGTGCCGTGCGCCTCCGAACTATCCTGAGGCGCTCGCAGCCATTCGAAGCATCGGCGTCGGATGGATCCGCCGCGAGAGCCGGGATGTTCCCCGCTACCGCGTTTCTTCCCGCACGGTCGATCGCGGCGCGCGCTGTTGCGCCCTATGCACGTTCCACCGTTCCGCACATTGACGTGCCCTCAATGAACAGGGCGTGGCCGTCGCCGCTCGTGCTCTCCTTCATCGCATTCGTGCTGCTGCCGATCGCGATTGTGGCAGTCTATCTGTTCACCATCGCCGCCGATCAGTACGTGTCGGAATTCCGCTTCAGCCTCAACAGCATCGATCCGCCGCGGCTCGATCCTCTGTCGCTGCTCGCCGGCAACGTCAACCATTCGCCTGCTGCCTCCGAATCGCAGATCGTCGTCCAATACATGACAAGCCGCGCGATCATAGACCAGCTCGATCCAACGCTCGATCTGCGCCGGATGTTCTCTCCCCCCGAGGCCGATTGGTGGTCGCGGCTGCCGAGGCCAACCTCGATCGAGGCGCTGGTGCAATATTGGCGAGGGCAGGTGGACCCGTTCTACGATCCCGCCAATGGTACGGTTGTCGTCCGGGTGCGGGCGTTCACGCCGGCCGAAGCGCTGCAATTGGCGCAGGCGATCGTCACCGCATCGGAACAGCTGGTCAATGATCTGTCGAGCCGCGCTCGGCAAGACGCGCTGCGCAACGGCGAGAGCGAAGTGACCCATGCCGAGACGCGACTGAAGGCGACCCTGGCCGAGATCCGCGCCTTTCGTGACCGGGAGGGATTGATCGACCCGGGCAAGACGGCCGAGGCGACCGGAACGATCGCCGCGCGCCTGCGCGACGAACTGGTCCGCAGCAACGCCGATCTCGCGACCCTGAAAAGCTACATGCAAGACGGTGCACCATCGGTCAAGGTGCTCAAGGCGCGCATCCGATCGCTCGAGGCGCAGCAGCGCGTGGTGGCGCGCGACCTGACCGACCGTGATCCAAACCGCGACGATACGCTGTCGCGCCAGCTTGGCTCTTATGAGCAATTGGAGAGCGAGCGGCGCTTTGCCGAAGCCGCCTACCAGCATGCGCTGCACGGGCTCGACCAGGCGCGCGCCAATGCCGACCGGCAGCAGGTGTATATCGCCAGCTTTGTCCCGCCGAGCCTGCCGGAAGAGGCGCTTTACCCGCGTCGCTGGCGCTCGCTCGCGGTTGTGGCGCTGATTGCCTTCGCGGTCTGGGCAATCGGCGGTCTCGCGGCCCAGTCGATCCGCGATCATTTCTAGCAATGCCGCATTTCCCGCCGGCCCCGCATCGCTGCATGGGAGAGAGCACATGACAATGCTTGCGTTCCGCACCCGCGGTTCGATTTACCCGGAAGTGACTGCTCCCGTCGCGGGTCGAGCGCCGCGCCGCGAACGGCTCGCGATCGTGTCGACGCGCAGCAAGCTGTGCGGTATCGCCGCTTATACCGCCGCCGTTCAGCGACAGCTCGGCGAGGCATTCGATGTCACGGTATTTGATCTCAACCAGTACCTGCTGCGGAAGACCCATCGGCGGGTGCGCCGGCTAGGCGATCGTCACATCAAAGAGATCTGCGGCGCGCTGGGACATTTCGATGCCGTCAACATCCAGCTGGAGCACGGCACATTGGGTCGTGACGCCGCGGACTCCGACCGCAGGTTAGGTTGGCTCGTAGCCGCAGCGCCGCGGGTGTCGGTGACATTCCATACGATGCAGCAGCCCCCAAGCTTCGATAACTGGGGGTTCGCAAAATCGGTCGCGAGGCTCAAATGGCGGACGGCCTACGATATGCGCCGGGATTTTATCCGGCAGAGCCGCCGGTCCTACGGCACGATGCGCCATCTGCGCCGTGCGCAACGGACGAAGCAGGTCGCCGCCATCGTCCACAACCGCCGCGATCTGTACGACGCGAAATACCTGTATGGCATACGCAACGTCTTCGATCACCCACTCGCCTTTCTCGGCAAGGCTGAGGTGGATGCCGTACACACCACCGCTTCACGTCAAAGCTTTCCGATGCTCGA
>JBKOVT010000181.1:0-12987 GCA_046724035.1 Pseudomonadota bacterium
CCGGGACCTATGGAGCGGCAACGTCAGCCGTCGATGTCGAGCCCGAGCGCGAGGCGGCCGGTGTAGCGCAATTGCGCCTTCTCCTGCAGCGGATGAAAGCGCGCCCCCTGGATGTCGCGGAAGGCGCGTTCGAGACCGACCCGGCGATAGAAGGAGGCGCCGCCCGCGACCTCCATCGCGCGCTCGACCGTGCGGATCGCACCCTGGCCGGCCAAGGTGCGTGCAGTGACGGCGCGGTTTGTCGTCTCGGGTCCGGGCATCGCGGTCTCGGCGTTATGGATCAGCTGACCGACCGCCATCTCCGCGCTGGCAAACGCGTTCTCCATCTCGCCGACGAGATAGGGCAGGTTGCCGTCATCCGGTTTCTTGCGCGCGATCTCCAGCGCCTTGGCGCGGGCGCCCTCGGCGACCCCGAGATAGGCCGAGTAGATCAGCGGGAAGGCGATCATGCTGATGATGTGGAACAGCATGTGCCATTTGCCCTGCTCGCGGCGACCGGCGATCGCGGCCTCGGGGACGAAGACGTTCTTCAGCTCGACATCATGCGAGCCCGAGCCGCGCATGCCGAGCACGTGCCAGGTGTCGAGGAGCGTGACGCCCTCGCCCTTTAGCGGCACCGCGAAATGCAGCACCGTCGGTCCGGTCTCCGGGTCGTCATAGACCGCGCTGGTCACCACGAGGTCGCCGGCCGGACAGCCGCTCGAAAAGATCTTGCGTGCGTTGATCAGATAGCCGCCCTCGGTCTTTGTCGCGATACCGGCGCTCTTCAGCCAGTCCGAGCCGCCGCTCGAGACGAGGATCAGGTTCTCGGCCGCGACGCGCTTCAAGAGGCCGTCGGTCGGCGCGTTCTGATGACGCCAGCGCCACGCCGCCGCTGCGACGAGATGCGAGTGCATCGAGAAGGCGAGAGCCGTCGCGCCGCAGCTCGCGGCGATCCGGCGGATCGCGTGACAGATCTCGCTGTACTCGGCGCCGCCGCCGCCGAGCTCGGCCGGGACGAGAGCCTTGAAGAAGCCCTCCTCCTTGAGCCGCTGGTAGCCTTCCGACACAAAGCTTTCATCGGCATCGTGCCGCGCAGCGGCCTCGCCGATCTCGCAGGCGATGGCATGGGCGCGGGCGAGCCAGTCGATGCTGCCCGCGCCGGTCTGACCCGCATCGATCCTCGTGATGGTTGCGGTTGCCATGGTCAGCCTCCCGAAGAAGCCGCGCGGTTCTGCGTGCCGCCGGCTGCCATCTGTTTGACATCGGTCGCGGTCAGCGGATTGCCGCCGATCGCCCATTCGCCGCTTTCGGTCTCCTGGACGCGAACCCAGGTGACGGGCCGCAACGCCTCGCCTTCGACCGAGACCATCGCGTCGGTGACCTTCTCGATCATGCGCTTTTTCTGCTCGGGTGTGAAAACGCCCTTGATGAGCTGGATATCGATGAGGGGCATGGCGCAAATCCTTTGTTAATGACGAGCCGGATCGGCCCGATGAGAGAGAGCATCCCCGGGCAGCAGCGCGGCCGCTAGTTCAGGAACTGAATCGAGCCCGATACAGAAACTGAACTATGCCGGGCGGGCGCATACGCCTAATCTGGCCGTCGCGGGTGCGGGAGGCAGGCATGACGCAAGGCAGCTACAAGCAATTCTGTCCGGTGGCGATGGCGGCGGAGATCCTGTGCACGCGCTGGACGGTCGTGTTGTTGCGCGAATTCGTCGCCGGCTCGACGCGGTTCAACGATCTGCGGCGCGGCGTGCCGCGTATGTCGCCGGCCTTGCTGTCGCAGCGGCTCAAGGAGCTGGAAGCCGCGAATGTGATCGCCCGGATGCCGTCGCGGAGCGAGCCCGGGGTCTTCGAATATCAACTGACGGCAGCCGGGCGCGAGCTGGAGCCGCTGGTGCAGGCCTTTGGCGTCTGGGGACAGCGCTGGGTCGACAGCAAGCTGTCGTTGCAACACCTCGATGTGCAATTGCTGATGTGGGACATGCGCCGCAATCTCGATGCGAACCCGATGCCGAAACGGCGCAGCGTCGTCCAGTTCCAGTATTCCGGCTTGCCGGCCGGGCAGCGCTCCTGGTGGCTTATCGTCGAACCCCAGGGCGGCGTCGATCTGTGCGGGATCGACCCCGGTTTCGATGTCGATCTCTATGTCTCGACCGATCTGCGCACGATGACCGCGATCTGGATGGGGCTGGACACGGTGCGAGCCGCGCTCGGCAGCGAGCGCATGCACTTGACGGGCGACCGGCAGCTCGCCGCTAAGATGCAGACCTGGCTCGGGCTCAGCCCGTTTGCGAAGGAGCGCAAGCTCGCGAGCTGATGCCGCGGATGCGCAAGGCAGAGATTTGACCGTAAGATCGGCGATCGCGCCGAGCAGGAGAAGAACATGATCGAGGACGCACAGGGACATCGGCTGTCGGGCGCAACGGCGGCGGCGGCCGCGACCTATGACCGGGCGGTGCGCGCGTTCAACCTAGTGCACGGCGATTCAGTCGGGTTGTTCGAGGAGGCGCGCGAGATGGCGCCCGATTTTGCGATGGCCACGCTTGGCAAGGCCTGGGTGTTCGCGATCGCCAACGACCCCGGGTTCATGGCGAAGGCGGCATCGCTCGTCGAAGCGGCGCGCGGCCTGACATTGAACGAGCGCGAACAGACGCATCTCGCGGCATTGTCGCAAATCATGCGGGGCGCGCGGGCCGCCGCCGTCGCGGTGCTCGAACGGCATCTGATGCAATACCCGTGCGACATCGTCGCGCATCAGGCGGCGGCGTTGAGCGATGGCTTTCTCGGACGGTTTCATCGCATCCGCGACCGCTCGGCGCGGGCATTGCCATTGTGGCCGAAAGACATGCCGGGCTACGGCTCGCTGCTCGCCTTTCACGCGTTTGGCGCCGAGGAGGCCGGCGATTACGCGCGCGCCGAAGGCGAGTCGCGCGAAGCGGCGGAACTGGAGCCGTTGAGCTTTTGGCCGCATCACACCGTCGCGCATGTCATGGAGATGACCGGGCGGCCGGAAGACGGGCTCGGCTGGATGAGTGCGCGGGAGGCGCTGTGGTCGAGCCCGGAACACATGAACCGGGTGCATATCTGGTGGCACAAGGCGCTGTTCCATGTCGAGCTCGGCCAGTACGAGGCGGCGCTGGCGCTCTATGACGGGCCGATCCGCGCGACGCAGCGGCCGCTGTGCTTGAGCCTGACGAATGCGTCGGCCTTGTTGTGGCGGCTGGACACGCTGAGCGCCGACGTCGGTGGCTGCGACATCGGCGAGCGCTGGCATGAGCTGGCCGATTTGTGGGAAGGGCATGCCGACGGGAAATGTCTCGTCTTTGGCGACATCCATGCGGCGATGGCGGAATTGCGCGCGGGCCGCGAAGCGCATGTCGAGCGGCGGCTTGGTGCGATGCGCGACACGGCGGCGAGCGATGCGGAAGCGGCGGGGCTTTATCGCAATGTCGGCATTCCGGTGGTCGAGGGCTTCACGGCGTTTCACCGCGGCGATTACGGCGCGGCGGTCGAGCGGCTGCTGCCGGCGATGTACGACCTCTGGCAGATCGGCGGCAGCTACGCGCAGCGCGATGTCGTGACCTGGACGCTGACGGAAGCGGCATTGCGCGCCGGCAAGCACGACATCGCGCTGGCGCTCGCGCATGAGCGCTTAGGCGCACGGCCGCGCAGCGCACCGAACCGCCGCTTTTTGCGGCAGGCCGAGGCGCTCGCGGCCTGATCCATTAGAAGCCCCCACCCGACCGCTGCCTGCGCAGCGGTCTTCCCTCCCCGCAAGCGGGGGAGGGTTGCGGTGAGCGCGTGCGTAGCTAGCGGACCGGGGAGAAGGAAGCGGCGATCAGCAGCTTGTTTTCCTGGCGGATCGGGCGCACCCCGCTCTGCGGTGGCCAGTTGCTGCCGGCGCGGCGCGACTCCTCGCGCACGCGGGTTCGCTCGGCGAGATCCTTGTACGGCCACACATGGGTGAATTTGTTGAGGCCGCCGAGCTCGCTCGTCCAGCACGCCGCCAAGGGCGACAGCCGCTCGCGCGACTCGATGACCTTGCCCCACGCCTCGAGCACTTTCGGGAGGTCGCCCGGCGCATAAGTGTAGGTGCGCATCTCGTAGATGTTGCCGCTGCCGAAATCTCGGCTGCCGAGCGGGCGCATAAAGGGCGCCGGGATAACGATCTCGGCTTCCTGCGCGACGAGCAGATCCTGCCCGCCGGGAAGCGCGTTGCGCTCGGAATCGTTCGCGAGCGCGGCGCGGACGCGCGTGCGGTGCCCCAGATCGTCATAGGGATAGACATGGATGACTTGGTTCAGGGGGCCGAACTCGGTCTGCCAGAAGGCGCCGAGCTGCGAGTGCTTCAGGCGGGCAGGCAGGCGCTTCTCGTACCGGTCGGTGAATTCGGGCACCGCGCCGGTGCGCAGCGTGTAGGTGCGGACTTCGTAAATCATGGCGCATCCTCTGGGTGTGGGGGATCGGTCGGGTCGGCTCGTCCGGGGGCGGTTTCGTCCACCTTGGTTACCGCAGCATAGCAAGCGCAAAGCGGAACCGGGAAGCGACGTCCACATAGCCCTACTCGAGGCGCAGCCAATTCGGGGGCCCGGCTTTCGCCGGGACGCGCATTTGGGAACGGCGGTGCGACAGGCAGCGAGAGTTGGCTGTATAAAAAGTGTCATGATCGGGACGAGCGTCAGGGATCGGGGCGGCTTGCGAGGGCTTGGCCGGTGAGGGGCGAGGGCGGCCAGGCCGCGGCGGCGATGCCGCATCGCGGGCTGACGACCGCGACGGTCATCTGCGCCTGCGTCATGCAGGGGCTCGACACGACCATCGTTAATGTCTGCCTGCCGCACATTCAGGGCAGCATGTCGGCCTCGCAAGACCAGATCTCGTGGATCCTGACCTCCTACATCGTCTCCTCGGCGATCATGATGCCGCTGACCGGCTGGCTCGCGGGGCAGCTCGGCGTCAAATACATCTTCTTGGCGTCGGTGGTCGGGTTCACGATCGCCTCGGCTTTGTGCGGCGCGGCGACAAGCCTGAACCAGCTCGTCATCTATCGCGTCATGCAGGGGATCTGCAGCGCCGGGCTCGTGCCGCTCGGCCAGGCGACGCTCTTTACGATCTATCCGCGCGAGCGCCACGGCAGCGCGATGGCGATCTTTTCGACCGGCGCGATGATGGGGCCGATCATCGGCCCGACCTTGGGCGGGTGGCTCACCGACAATTTCGGCTGGCGCTGGTGCTTCTACATCAACCTGCCGGTCGGCGCGCTGTGCGCGCTCGGCATCTTCCTGTTGCTGCGCGCGGCGCGGCCGGGACGGCGCGACCAGTTCGATCTGTTCGGCTTCTCGATGCTGACCTTGGCGGTCGGGTCGATGCAGCTGATGCTCGACCGCGGGCAATTGAAGGACTGGTTTCACTCGACCGAAATCTGGATCGAGGGGACGGTCGCGGCCTTGTGCTTCTATCTGCTGCTCGTGCACACGATCACGGCCGGCGAGCGCTCCTTCCTGAACCGCGAATTGATGAAGAGCCCGAATTTTGTCGCCGGCTCGCTCTTGATGTTCGGGGTCGGCATGATCTTGAGCGGCACCTTGGCTTTGATGCCGTCGATGATGCAGGTGCTGATGAACTACCCCGTGTTCGACGCGGGATGGATGATGGCGCCGCGCGGCTTCGGCACGATGGTGGCGATGTTTCTCGTCGCGCGGCTGATCAACCGTGTCGATCAGCGCCTGTTCATTCTCGTCGGGTTTCTGCTGACCGCGGCATCCTTATGGCAGATGACGGGGTTTTCGCTGCACATGGATTCCGGGCCGATCCTGTTCGCCGGCTTTGCGCAAGGGTTTGGACTCGGCTGCACCTTTGTGCCGTTGAATCTGCTCGCGCTATCGGGATTGCCGAGCCACATCCTGACGCAAGGCACCGCGATCCGCGCCTTGATGCGCATGCTCGGCGGCTCGATCGGCATCGCGGTGCTCGAAACTCAGCTGACGCAGAACACGCAGATCGTGCATTCGCGGCTTATCGAAGGGCTGCGCCCGGATAACCCGCTGGCGCAGGCGCCGTTTCTGATGCCGCCGTTCAGCCTGACGACGCCCGAGGGGATCGCCGCCTTAAACCACGAAGTGACGCGGCAGGCGGCGATGATCGGCTATATCGACGATTTCGCGCTGATGCTGATGGTTATTCTGGCGTCGCTGCCATTGTTGCTCTTGGTGCGCGTGCCGCGCCGCGAGCCCGCCGCCGCGCCGGCGGAATGACGCGTTGAACCGGCGGCATCGGCTTTAATCAGCGCTGGAAGCCTTCCGAATTCGGTTCCGCCGGACACTCGCCGATAAATATCACGGTCGCGCCATCGGCTTGCGCCAACCCCGCGTTCCAATAGTTCTGCCGCATGCCGTATTTTACGGCACAGACAACGCCCCGTTCCTCCGGGTACGCCTGGGTCACTGGGTAGCCTTGATAGGCGGGATAAGCCGGACCCACGGGGTAGGCCTGAGCCACTTCGTAGGCGACGCCTTGTTGCGGCGCGCAACCAAGAAGCCCCAGAAGAAGAGATGCTGGAATGAAGGAGTTTCGCATAGCCCGGATATGGGGGCGCGCCGGCGGAATGCGATAGGCTGTCCCGTCTTCGGCCGGGGTGCGACCATATCGCCAGCGGCTGACCAGTGTGAGGCAAGAAAGCAAAATGAGCGAAAGCGCTGAGCGGTTTGGGATGGCGTATCTGATCGTCAGCGGCACGACGACGGCGGCGCGCGGCCCCGAGATCCTGCGCGGGCTGGTGGGGCTCGGCTTTGCGACGGTCATCGCGATCCCGACGCCGAACGCGGCGCGCACGATTTCAGGCCGCGAGCTCGCCGATGTCGCGGGCGCGCAGGTGGTCGAATCCTATTTCGATCTGGCGATCCGGCCGCGGCCGCCGCGCGGTATCGTCTTGTTCGCGCCGTGCAGCTTCAATTCGCTGAACAAATTGGCGCACGGCATCGCCGACAGTCTCGCGCTGTCCGTGGCGGCCGAGGCGATCGGGCGGAAGACACCTGTGATTGTCGCGCCGTCGCTGAACCAACCCTTGCTCGATCATCCCGAAGCGCAGGCCTCACTGCGGAGATTGCCGGAATGGGGCGTCCGGATCGTGCCGCCGGTCGACGAGGGCGAAGGGCCGCGCCTCGCGCCGACCGAAACGTTGCTCGATGCGGTGCGCCCATTCGTGCGGCAGGGCTGATGGCACTTATCAAGCGGGGTTGACCGCCACTGCGGCTAACGTATTCGTGTTCTGCGGCGCGTCGCGCTCAGGACGGATCAGCGCCATACCGATGAGTCCGCCGGCCAGCATGATGAGGCCGCAAATCATAAAGCCGGTATTGAAGCCGGCGAGCGGCGTCGCCGCCGTCTCGATAATGCTGCCCGTCACAAAAGGCGCCAGCAATCCCGCCGAGGTGCCGACGGCCGTGCCGATCGCCAGCAGAGCGCCGCGCTGAGCCACCGGCGTCAATTCGCTGACGACCGTATGGGCGATCACATGAATGATCGACGGCACGGCAATGCCGATCGTCGTCAGCGCGATTTTTGCGGGAATGCCCGGCGCGAAGGGCATCACCGCCAGCGCGGCGCCGCCGAGCGCAACGCTGGCGCCGCCGAGGAGACCGCGCGCCATGCGGCTCGATACGCCGCGCGCGAGCAGGCGCTGCGAATACCAGCCGGCGGCAATGACGACGACAACGGCGGCGCCGGCCGGCAGCGCACCTAGCAGGCCGATCGAGCTTTGCGGCAGGCCGAGCCCCTTGATCAGAAACGCGCCCTGCCATGAGAGGGCCTGCGACAACCCCCATTGCGCGCCGAAACTTGCGCACCAGCAGGCGAGGATCGTCGGGCTCAGCAACAATTGGCCGTAGCGGACCCTTGTCGGCTCGCCTGTGCTGTTTGCGGCGGCGGCCGCGGTCAGCGGGCCCTCGCGGCCGAATGCCAGCCACGCCGCCGTCCAAAGAAGGCCGGCCATGCCGAGCACGCCGAACGCCCACTGCCAGGAATAACGAACGATGACCCAGTTCAATAGCGGCAGCGCGATCATGATGCCGATGCCGGCGCCCTGCGCGACGATCGCGGTCGGCAAGGCGCGCAACTCGTTCGGAAACCATTTGTACGTCGAATGCAAAGCCACGGGGTAGGCCGGCCCCTCGCCGGCACCGAGCGCGATGCGCGACGCCATCACCGTGGCGAGCCCGACGGTCCCGAGCATCGGGAACTGGGTCAACGCCCAGACCAGCCCCATGACCAGCAACGCCCAGCGCGTCTCGACGCGGTTGACGATAAAGCCGGTGACGATCGCCGAGACCGCAAACAACAGGTAAAAGCTCGAGCCGAGCAGGCCGAATTCGCGCGGGCTGAGATGCAGCTCATCCATCAGCGGAACCGCGGCGATGCCGATCACCGCCTTGTCGGCGAAGTTGATCACCATGAACAGGAACAGCAGCCCGACGGTCAGCCAGGCTCCCTTCGCAGGCGCCGCAGGGCGCGCCTTCTCCGGAATTGTCTGGCTTCGGGAGTAGGAGGGCTGGACACTCATGGCGTCCTCGGCAGAGTCTGCGGGGTACTCACCCGTACCCGATTTATGGTACTGTTCAGTACCGGCGCAAGAGGCTTTTCGAGGACATGAGACAAAAATCCGTGATCCGCAACGCGGCCGTCGAGAACCCGATACAGGCGCGCATTCTCGGCGCCGCGTTCAAGGCGTTTGTCGAAGACGGCTATGCCGGCACCAGCACGCTCGACATCGCGACGCGCGCCAAGGTTTCCAAGCGCGATCTCTATGCCAATTTCGGCAGCAAGCACGAGATGCTCGTCGCTTGCATCAAGAGCCGAGCGGAGCGCATGCGATTGCTTCCAGACCTGCCTGCCCCGCGCACGCGGCAGATGCTGGCCGCGACGCTGACGGCCTTCGCAACAAATGTTGTCCGCGAGACCTCCGACCCCGATGTCCTCGCGACATTCCGCCTAGCGATCGCCGAGGCGGATCGCTCACCCGAGATTGCCGAGGCGCTCGACCGGACCGGGCGCGGCGCGGCGCGCGCAGCGCTCGCCGGATTGCTGGCGCAGGCACAATCCACTGGGATTATCGGCGCCGGCAACCCGACGGAGATGGCGATGCAGTATCTGGGGCTCGTCTGGGAGGGGCTGCAGGTGGGGCTGTTGCTCGGTGTCGCGAAGCGGCCCGGGCCGATCGAGGCCGAGCGGCGCGCGGCGAAAGCGACGGATGCGTTTATGCGGCTGTATCCCGAGCCCGCCGGGGCGACACCGGTCCGGCGGCGACGGCGCGCGACGGCCTCTGCTAACATCGCGCGAGATACCTGACGCGGAGAGATTCTGCGATGAGCTCGGAGGCGCCCCGTACTGGCATGCCGGGACATTTCGGCATCCGCATCACGGAGGCGACAAAGGACAGGCTCACCGGCGAGATGGATGCCGATGAGCGGCATCTCAATGCCGGCGGCGTTGTGCATGGCGGCGCGCTCGCGGCCTTTGCCGACGATCTCGGCGGCGCACTGGCGGGGCTCAACGCGCCACAGGGGTTTCGCACCGCGACAATCGAATCCAAGACAAACATCTTTCGCGCCTGCCCGCCGGGGAGGCTAACCGCCATCGCCGTCCCGGTGCATGTCGGGCGGCGGACGATCGTATTGCAGACCTCGATCTACCGCGCCGACGGTCAGCTCACCGCGATGATGATCCAGACGCAGATGGTATTGCCGCGCGAGCCGAAGCCGCCGAGCGACGCATCGAATTAGGTCTCGGCGCAGGCCGGGACCCATTTATCCGAGCCCGAGTGGTTGAACATCCGTCCCGGCTTTCGCCGGGAGCTAGTTTTGGAGCGGTCGCGCGGCGATCAGAGTCAGCCCTGCCAGCCGGCCTTGCGCAGCCCGTCGAGCATATGCGCGTGGTCTTCCGCGCGATGCCACGGCACGCGACGACGAACATAGATGTCGAAGGCCTCCGGCGCCGTCGCGAGCGCGCGGTCGAGTGCCGCCTTGGCTTCCGCGGTGCGCCCGAGTTGGCCCAGCGACGCCGCGAGCCAGCGATAAACGAGCGGATGGTTCGGGTAAGAGCGAATGACGCGCGACGCCGCCTCGACGGCACCCTCGTAATCGCGGCAGTAGTACCGGCCGATGACGACCTGATTGACGCTGACCCCGGCGCGCGGATCGCGCGGATCGAGTCTGATCCCCCGCTCGAGGAACACGAGCCCCTCCTGCGGCCGGCCGGAGAAGATCAGCGTGCCGCCCAAAACGCCATGCGCGATCGCGAGGTTCGGGCTGATGGTCAAGGCCCGCTCGGCTTCGACGCGGGCGCCTTCATAATCGCCGCGCGACAGGAGCACGCGCCCGAGGCAGGCGCGCGCCTCGGCATCGGCGGCATCGAGCGCGACGGCCTGCCGCGCCAAGGCTTCGGCCGAGTTGAGCGTCTCGGCGATGTCGCGCGCCATAAATGTGTTGGCGGCCTGGATCTGCGCCGCAGCGAGACCGCTGTATCCGCCGGCAAAACGCGCATCGAGGTCGATCGCCTGCTGAAAGAAATTCTGCGCGAGCGCGGTGTCGTCGGCATTGAACTTGCCGAGATGCCAAAGTCCGCGCTGATAAGCGCCCCAGGCATCGAGGCTGCCCGGCGGGCGGCGCATCGCGCGTTGCAATTCGGCGCCTGCGATGGCCGGCGCAATCGCGATCGTGACTTCGGTCGTGATCTCGTCCTGCACCGCGAAAATGTCGGCGAGATCGCGATCGTAGCGTTCCGCCCAAACGTGATTGCCGGTCGCTGCCTCGATCAATTGCGCGGTCACCCGGACGCGACTTCCGGATTTGCGCAGGCTGCCTTCCAAGACATAGCGGACGCCCAATTCACGGCCGACCTGCTTTACGTCGACGGCGCGCCCCTTGTAGGTGAAGCACGAATTGCGGGCGATGACGAACAACGAAGGATAGCGCGACAACGCCGTGATGATGTCCTCGGCGACGCCGTCCGCGAAAAACTCCTGCTCCGGATCGGAGCTCATATTGGCGAAGGGCAATACCGCGACCGAGGGTTTATCGGGCAGTGCCGGCGCGGTTGGAGGCGCGGACGCCGTCTCCGACGCCTCAGCCGGGCGCTCCATGCCGCGCGCCGTGACATGAAAGATCTGCACCGGGTCGGCGATGTTCTTGACCTGCTGCAGGCCGGCGTCGCGGAAGGTTGCCGAAACACGCGAGCCGACATGCTCGCGCACCGCCGCCGAGACGCAGATCCCGCCCGGCTCGGCAAGCGCCTCCAGCCGCGCCGCGATATTGACCGCGTCACCGAAGAGATCGCCATCCCGGGTCATCACATCGCCGACATGGAGGCCGATGCGGAACTGGATGCGGCGATGCGGCGGAAAGTCCTCCCACTGCTTCAGCATCGCGCGCTGCACCGCGATCGCGCAGACGAGCCCGCTGGCGACGCTGGGAAACTCGGCTAGGACCGCATCGCCCGCGGTATTCGCGATGCGGCCGCGGTGCTCGGCGACGAGCGCCTCGACGATCGCGCGGCAGGCAGTCAGGCCGCGCATCGTCCCGTCCTCGTCCTGCTGCATCAGGCGGCTGTAGCCGACCACATCGGCAGCAAGGATCGTCGTCAAGCGGCGTTCAACGTGCTTTGCCAACGCGGCGGCTCCGGGTCGCCCAATAGGAACGGGAGGGCCAAGGCTAACAACATCGGCGAGGCGATAATATGACCCTTTTGGGCGTGATCCCTCTCGTTGCCACGGCAGCCCTATGAGGCGGGATCACCGGTTGGTGATTCCCGCCGCGGCGCCGGTTGCCTATCATAGAGACGCAGGATTGAACGGAGGCGGTTCATGGAACAGAGGCCAGAACGCAAGAAGGCATCGGACTTTCCGCAGGAATTGTTGAACCTTCTCGACGGCTATGTGCATGGCGGCCTCAGCCGGCGACAATTTCTCGACCGCGCGCAAAAATTCGCGGTCGGCGGCGTCACCGCGATGGCGCTGTTCGACATGCTGCGGCCGAATTACGCCTGGGCGATCCAGATTCAGCCCGACGACAAGCGGATCAAGACCTCGACCGAGACGGTGCCCTCGCCGCAAGGCTACGGCACGGTCAAGGGCTACCTGGCGCGGCCGGCGAATGACACAAAGCAGCCAGTGGTTCTCGTCGTGCACGAGAATCGCGGTCTCAACCCGTACATCCAAGATGTCGCGCGGCGGCTCGCGGTCGCGAATTTCATCGCCTTCGCGCCGGATGAGCTCGCCTCGGCCGGCGGCTACCCCGGCGATGAGGAAAAGGCGGCGCAGATGTTTGGCCAGCTCGACCGCGGCAAGATGTTGGAAGACTTCCAAGCCGCCGCGACATGGCTGAAGAAGCGCCCGGACTCGACCGGGAAGCTTGGCGCGATCGGCTTCTGCTATGGCGGCGGCGTCGTCAACCAGCTGGCGGTCCGGATGGGCGGCGACCTCAACGCCGGCGTGCCGTTCTATGGCACGCAGCCAAAGCCCGAGGACGCGGCCAAGATCAAGGCACCGATCAATGCGCAATACGGCGAATTGGACGAACGCGTCACGAACGGGTGGCCGGCCTTCGACAAGGCGCTCAGCGACGCCAATGTGCCGCATGAGGGGCACATCTACAAAGGCGCCAATCACGGCTTTCACAACGACACGACGCCGCGCTACGACGAAGCCGCCGCCAAGGAGGCGTGGCAGCACACGCTCGACTGGTTCAACAAATACCTGCGGGACGAGCCAAAACGGGCCTAACCGGAACGGAGAACGGGCCCGCACCTGCGACGGCGATTCGGCCTGCGGAAACGGCGGTCGCCAGGGCAAAGGCGCGACCTCGATCCGCAGGCGCGGCCCGCACGCTGCTGCGGTTGCGCGTGGGTTCGTTATGCGCTTGCAACGCGACGGCGGTTGTCTGATTCTGTGCCGCAGAAACGCAAACGCAACCAGGAGACTCCTTGATGGCCGCTACCAGGAAAGCAACGAGAA
>JBKOVT010000281.1:0-5219 GCA_046724035.1 Pseudomonadota bacterium
TGAATTCGAGCGGCAAGGTTCTGCAGTCGACCGCCTTCACGGCGGCGATACCGACCGGCTTCCGCTCCTACACCGATGCCAATTCCGTTTACCGCGCTGCGACATTTACCGGCAACACAACGGTGCCGCTCGCGATTGCGAGCGGAGCGACGGCCGTTCGCTTCGCCATCACGCCGCAGACGTCCAACATGACATTCGATGTGTTGGACACCTGGGTTATGCCGCGCGGGCAGCAGTAATACTGAGACAGGACACGACGGCGCCAAACGGCCGGCCGCGCCTGAACCGAGAAGGGCGCGTGCCGAGAAAGGTACGCCGCCGTCGTCTCCGCTCACCTTTGCGCGAGCGGGGGTATTTTGGCGGCGGCTCTACCCGTATCCTTCTCGCGAAAAACATCGTGGGGAGGACATCATGCAACTCAGCGAACTCGAGAAACTCGAAGAGCAGGGCTTAGCTCCGCGAAGCCGCTGGTCGCGCCGCGGCTTTGTCATGACATCGCTCGCGACCGGTTTCGCCTTGTCGGTGCAGCCGGTTTCCGCTCAGACGATCACAACCGACACCGCCGGGCTCGACGCCGGCGAAGTCAAGGTCAAGACGAAAGACGGCGAGATCCCGGCTTATCGCGCGATGCCGGACAAGGGCGGGCCGTCTCCAACCATCCTCATCGCGCATGAAGCCTGGGGCGTCCACGAGCACATCAAGGATCTCTGCCGGCGTCTGGCCAAGGCGGGATATTACGCGATCGCGCCGGAGCTTTTCGCGCGGCAGGGCAATGCGGCGGCGATGACGAAGATGGAGGATATCGTCAAGCTGATAGCGTCGGTCCCCGATGCGCAGGCGATGTCCGATCTTGACGCCACTGTCGAATACGCCAAGGCATCGGGCAAGGCGGACACCTCGAAGCTGGCGATCACCGGCTTTTGCTGGGGCGGACGCGTCGTGTGGCTCTATGCGGAGCACAACCCGGACCTCAAAGCGGCGGTCTCGTGGTACGGAGTTGATCGGCCGGCAAACGAGTTGCAGCCGAAAAACCCGGCCGACCTCGCCTCCAATTTGAAATGTCCGATCCTCGCTTTCTATGCCGGCCAGGATCAGTTCATCCCGAAGGAGGTTATCGAGAAGCGGGAGGCAGCCTGCAAAGCGGCGGGCAAAATCTGCGAGAGCAAGGTCTATCCGGATGCCCAGCACGGCTTCAACGCCGACTACCGGCCGAGCTACAACGCTGCAGATGCCAAAGACGCCTGGGCGCGCATGCTCGCCTGGTTCAAGGAGCACGGCGTCGCCTGAGCGACAGCACCGAGCCAAAAAAACGGCGCCCCGGCGGAAGCCGGGGCCCATCTCGCAACCAGCTCAGGCGCTGAAAGGTGGGTGTCCCGGCTTTCGCCGGGACGCCGGTACTTGCTCTTGCGCGCTAGCGCCGCGGCGTGTGCTTCGCGAGGAACTCCTTGACCTTGGCTTTGGCCGCGGTCAGCGCCGGCTCGGTCTTCCATTCCTTGACCAATTCGCAGCCCGGGATCAGCTGCGACAATTCCTCGGAAATCGGCCAGGGGTGCGCCTCGTCATTGCCGGCCAACACCAGGCACGGCGCCTTGATCGTTTTCACGAAATCGCGGTCGGCGCAGTAGACAAAGCCCGGCGCGTAGAGGTTCCGGTAAAACGCATCGAGCACCGCCTGGGTCGCGTCGGGACGATCCTTTAGCGTCTCTGTCCAACCTTTGAAGTTGGCGTTCCATTCCGGCTTGAGCGGCCCGACCCGGCCGATCGGCTGCGCCAGGACGGCAGCGGCGACCCGCTCGGGATGGCGCTTCAACATGTTGATGATGAACGAGCCGCCGATGCACTGACCATAGAGATGAGCGCGGTCGATGCGCAGGTGATCGAGCACGGCGACATGGTCATCGGTGTAGCTGTCCCAATTGTCCTGCGCCGTGATTGGAGCCCGCGACTGGCCGCCCGCATTGCGCTGATCCATCGCGATGACGCGGTAATTCGACGCGAATTCGGCGATCGGGTTGATAGGCGCCGAGGGCTGGCTCCACACATCGATGACCGAGCGCAGCCCGGCCGGCGCAAAGGTCAGGATCGGGAAGCCCTGGCCGTGCTCCTCGTAGTAAATCGTCGCGCCATGATGTTCAAAACTCGGCATGTCGGTCTCCTTTGGTCCAGCTCCCTCACGCAACGGAGGGCAGATTAGCGCGCCATTGCCACACCGCCCAGCGGCGTCACGCCCTAGGCAGTGCTGAGGAGGGCGGTGCGGAAGCGCACGCGGCAGGAGGCGGGGTCGAGATTGCGCTTGTAGGGCGGCGGGTCGTCGGGCTTGACCTTCAGCACGATGAAAGCAGTGCCGTTGCCCTCGCGCAGCATGCGGCCGCCCTCGGCAAGTCCGGTTTCGTTGGCGATTGTGCGAGTGCGCTTGATGCCGGAGCCGGCGGCGATCTTTTCGAGATCGACCCCGAGGCTCGTATGGCTCTTTTGGTAGCCGGTCTCGCCGTAATGCCCGTTGTCGACGACCAGGATCGACAGATTGGCCGGGTTCAGGATCGCGATCGTCGCAAGCGCGCCGACATTCATCAAGAGCTCGCCATCGCCGGTCGCGACGAGGACGCGCTTGTCTGGCCGCGCCAGCGCGAGCCCCAGCCCGATCATGCAGGCGCCGCCCATCGCCCCGGCCATCGTGTAGATATGCGCGCCGTCATGGGTCAGCGCGGCGATGTCGCGGGCGGTCCCGGCGAGCCCGGTCACAAACAGGAAATCCTCGTGCCGGCCGATCAGCTTCGGCACGGCGTCGCGGCGGTCGAGAACAAAGCCGGCGGCGATCGCTGCCGCCATATCGACGCCCTGGGGATAGTCGTTCGCCATTGCGGGCTCCCTAAAACGCTTTGGCGCCGAGGAGTTTCTGCGTCAGCAGCACCGCGACCGCGCGGCCGCCCTGACACACCATCGTCAACGCGGCGCTGACGGTCGGGACGACATCCTCGGCGCGCTCGATGCGCAAACAGATGACGCCCATCGCCGACAAGACCGGCTCAACGGCCTGGCCCATCGGGTATTGCCATGGGTTTCCCTCGCCGAAATCGCCGCGCATGCTGAGGAGCGTCAGGAATGGGAAATGCCCGCCTTTGATCAGCGACAGCATGTTGATGCAATTGCCGGCGCCGCTCGATTGCATCAACAGGACGCCGCGCGCTCCGCCGAGATCGGCGCCGGCCATCAGTGCGACACCCTCTTCCTCGGTCGTCAGCGCCACCGAATGCACATCTGGATCGGCCAGCGAGCGGTCGATCAGGATGCGATGCCCGGCATCCGGGACATAGGCGAATTGCGTGATGTTGTGGCGGCGCAGCAGGGCATAGAGCTCGTCCTGCCAGCGCACCGCCGCATCCTGCCGATCGGGCATTTACACCTCCGCGCGTGACCCGCGGCAAAACCTCGCAGCGCGGGCTGCCGAACGCAACCCTGCAATGCCGGGCGGAGCGCCGGCGCGCGTCATGCCGTTTGCCAGGGTAACGAGAGCCGGCACGCAACAGGGGCCATGGTCGACCACGTTCAGACCGCATTCGAGACACGCGCGTTTCGCTTCAGCCGCAGCGAGATTGTCTCGATCCTCTCCGGCCTGATGCTGGCGATGTTTCTCGCGAGTCTCGATCAGACGATCGTCGCGACTTCGCTCTCGGCGATGGCGCAGCAGCTCGAGGGCTGGGCACTGATGTCCTGGGTCGTGACAGCCTATCTGGTCGCCTCGACGATCACGACGCCGATCTACGGCCGGCTCAGCGACATGTATGGAAGGCGGCCGGTGCTGCTCGCCGCGATCGGCCTGTTCGTCGGCGCCTCGATCTTGTGCGCGCTGTCGCAGACCATGCCGCAGCTGATCGGCGCGCGCATCCTGCAGGGGCTGGGCGGCGGCGGGCTGCGCTCGGTGTCGCAAGCGGCGATCGCCGATGTAATCCCACCGCGCGAGCGCGGGCGCTACCAGGGCTACATGTCAAGCGTCATGGCGATCTCGATGGTGCTCGGGCCGGTGCTGGGCGGCCTGTTTGTCGATTATCTGTCGTGGCATTGGATCTTCTGGATCAACATTCCATTCGGGCTTGTCGCGCTTGTCTTGTGCGACCGCAATTTGCGGCGGCTGCGGCTGCCGCGCCGGCGCGCCATGATCGACTGGCTCGGCGCGGTGCTTCTCGTCGCGGCGACGGTGCCGATCCTCTTGGGGCTGTCGCGGATCGAGAGCGGCGGCAGCTGGCATGACGGCGGTGTTGTGCTGCAATTGGCGCTTGGCGCGCTGCTGCTCCTGATGCTGGTCGGCTGGGAACGCGAGGCGCGCGCGCCGCTGATTCCCCTCCGCCTGTTCGGCAATCGCATCTTCACGGCCGCGAGCGTCATGAGCTTTACAATGTCGATGGTCATGATCGCGCTGATTATCCTGGTGCCGCTCGCCTTCGAGCTGAGCGCCGGGCTGTCGGCCAACCAGGCCGGCATGCGCCTCATTCCGATGACCGGCGGCACAGTGCTCGGCTCCTATATTTCCGGGCAATTGATGACGCGCAGCGGCCGCTATCGCATCTATCCGATTGCTGGTGCTGCAGCGATGACGTTGTTCTGTGTGGCGATCGCCCTAGTCGGGCTTGGACACTCAACGGTGCTCGACACCGTGCTGACGGTGGGACTCGGCCTGTCCTTTGGGTTTCAGCTCGCGCCGGTCGTGGTGCCGGTGCAGAACGCGCTGCCGCTCGAGGACACCGGGATCGGGCTCGGTACCGTCATGTTCTTCCGGCTGATCGGCGGCGCGCTCGGCGTGGCGCTGCTGACCGCGCTTTTAATGGCCGAGCTGAACACGGCCCTGGCTGCGCTGCCCGGGCATCAGGCGCTCGGCGCCGATCCGGCTTTGTCGCTGTTGCGGATGGAGCTCGGCGGTACGGCCAGCCCCGCGGTCCTCGGCGGCTTCGCCGACGCGGCACGCACCGCCTTTTCGCATGTGTTTCTCTATGCCGGCGCGATTTCGGCCTTCACCTTTGCCGCATCATTCGGGCTGAAGGAAATTCCGCTGCGCAGCCGGTGAGCCGCGGGGAGATTCAGCTGCGCGCCTGGAAGCTGCGACGTCTGCGTGGTAGAATTGCTCTATCGTTGCGGACAAGAGGGATGCGCGATGAAAGTTCGAATCGAGTGGTGCAAGCCCTGAAACTATGAACCGCGTGCCCTCCGTGCGAGGGATAGGCTGA
>JBKOVT010000152.1:0-33194 GCA_046724035.1 Pseudomonadota bacterium
TCGATGATCGCCGCCCGTCACATTTCCGTGTCGGTTTTTTACCCAGCCGATTTCCCGGGCCGGGACTTGTTCCGGGCATCCACATCCTTGTTGGTTTGAACGACGCTGAAAAGGCGTGGATGGCCGGGACAAGCCCGGCCAAGGGGGCTTCGAAAAGATCAGCGGGGGCGGAGGGTCGGGAAGGCGATGACGTCGCGGATCGACGGGCTGTCGGTCAGCAGCATGACCAGCCGGTCGATCCCGACGCCGAGACCGCCGCAGGGCGGCAGCCCGTATTCGAGCGCCCTCACATAATCCTCGTCGAGCGGCTGCGCTTCCTCGTCGCCGGCAGCGCGCGCGAGCATCTGTGCCTCGAAGCGGGCGCGCTGGTCGAGGGGGTCGTTCAATTCGGAGAAGGCGTTGGCGATCTCCCAGCCGTAAACGTAGGTCTCGAAGCGCTCGACCAGACGCGGGTCGTTGCGATCGGCCTTGGCGAGGGGCGAGATGTCGCGCGGGAAACCGGTGACGTGGGTCGGCTGGATCAGCTTGTCCTCGACGCGCGCGGCAAAGGCGGCTTCCAACGCCTGCCCCCAGCTCTCATTCCCCTGCAAGGCGCAGCCGAGCTTCTTTGCGGCCTCGCGCGCCGCCGCGGCGTCCTCGATCGCGAGAAAATCGACGCCGGCATGCTCACGCACAAGCTCGGCCATGCTGCGCCGGGGCCAGGGCGGGGTCAGCTCGATCTGCGTCCCGCCATAGGACAGGTGCAATCCGCCGGCTGCGGCGTCGGCGACATGCGCGACGATCTGCTCGGTCAGGGTCATCATGTCGGTGTAGTCGGCATAGGCCTCGTAGAGTTCGAGCGTCGTGAATTCGGGATTGTGGCGCGGCGACAGCCCCTCGTTGCGGAAGCAGCGGTTGATCTCGAACACCTTGTCGGCGAGCCCACCGACGACCAGCCGCTTCAGATGCAATTCCGGGGCGATACGCAGATAGAGCTCGAGATCGAGAGCGTTGTGGTGCGTGATGAAAGGCTTGGCCGCGGCGCCGCCCGGGATCGAATGCAACATCGGCGTCTCGACTTCGAGATAGCCGCGCGTCAGCAAAAAATCGCGCATCGCCGCGACGATTCGGCTGCGCCGGCGCAAGGTCTCGCGACTCTGCGGGTTCATGATGAGGTCGAGGTAGCGCTGGCGGTAGCGCAGCTCGATATCGGCGAGCCCGTGATATTTCTCAGGCAAGGGCCGCAGCGATTTCGCAAGTAGAGTGAGCTGTGCGGCGTTGATCGTCAGCTCGCCCCGGGGGGTGCGGCGGACGAGACCCTCGACACCAATCAGATCACCGATGTCGACGAGACGCAGCAAAGGCAGCTGTTCGGGCGACAGGTAATCCTTGTGGCAGAAGATTTGTATCTTGCCCGAGGCATCGTGCAGGTCGATGAACATGCCGCTGTTGCGCATCGCGCGGATGCGGCCGGCGACGCGAACGCGCTCTTGCGTCTCGGCGCCGGCCGGCAGATCGGCATGGCGTTTTTCGAGGTCGGCCGCCTCGGCATCGCGCGAAAAGGCGACGGGGTAAGGCTCGATCCCCATATCGCGCAACGCCGCGAGCTTCTCCAGCCGCACCCGGCGCAGCGGATCGTCCTCCTCCGCGGTATTGCGGGAGGGGTCGTGCACGAGATCGTCGGCGCTCACAGCGAAGGCGCTCCGCTAAAAAATTCGCGTCCCGGCGAAAGCCGGGACCCACCGATCCGCGCCCGAGACGCTGAGGAATGGACCCCGGCTTTCGCCGGGGCGCCGATTATAGGGACTCAGCCACAATAAAGCGCGGTTCAGTCGCCGGCGGCGGCGGCGTGGCTGACCGGCGGGCGCCCGAGATCGATGATCGCCTCGTGGAAGCGCCGCAAGGTGCCGTGATGGCCGACGCTGACGATCGTCGGATGCCAATCGGCTTCGCGCAACAGCCGGTAGAGCGAGGCTTCGGCGGCCTCGTCGAGCGCTGAGGTCGCTTCGTCGAGGAAAACGATCTCCGGGCGCACGAGCAGGATACGCGCAAAGCCAAGCCGCTGCTGCTCGCCACCTGAGAGGCGCTGCGCCCAATTCCCGTCGACATCGAGCTGGTCGATTAAATAAGCCAGCCCGACCGCACGCAACGCCGCTTCGAGCTCGGCCCGGCGCGGCTGGTGATCGGGCTCGGGATAGGCGATCGCATCGCCCAACGTGCCGAGCGGCAGATAGGGCCGTTGCGGCAGGAACAGAGCATGCCCGTCACCGACCCGAATCCGGCCACGGCCGAACGGCCAGAGCCCGGCAATCGCGCGCAACAGGGTGCTCTTGCCGGAGCCCGAGGGGCCGGTGACGAGGACCGGGTTGCCCGGCCCCGCCGCGAGCTCGATCTCGTTGTGCAATGGCCTGCCATCCGGCAATTGCAGATCGAGCGCATCGACCGCGACGCCGCTGCCGCTGCGGTCGATCGCGATCGGCTTCGCTGCGCGCCGATCGGCGGCGATGTCTTCGATTCGGGCGTGAAAGCCGCGCAGCCGCTCGACGACCGACTGGTATTCGGCGATCTCGGTGTAGCTCGTCACGATGAAGGACAGTGAATCCTGCACCTGGCCAAACGCCGAGGAGATTTGCATCAACCCGCCGAGCTGGATCTCTTTTGCGAAATAGCGCGGCGCCGCCACGATGAACGGAAAGACGATCGCCAGCTGCTGATAGCTGCTGGTGAACCAGGTCAGCTTCTTGCGGCGGCGGATGACGTTCCACCAGTTCAACACGCAATGCGTAAAGCGGTTCTGGAAGACGCCGTATTCACGGCTCTCGCCGCCATAGAAGGCGACGCTCTCGGCATGCTCGCGCAGGCGCACGAGGCTGAAGCGGAAATCGGCCTCGTAGCGCTGCTGATTAAACAGAAGCGGCACAAGCGGGTTGCCGATCTTCTGGGTAAGCCAGGTGCCCCCGACCGCATAGATGATCGCGGCGATGACCATGTAGCCGGGGATGTCGAAGCCGCTATCGCCGCCCAACGGAATGTGCAGCGCGCCCGACAGGGTCCACAGGATGAAGAGGAACGAGAACAGCGTTACGACCGAGTTCAACAACCCGATCGACAAGGCCAAGCTGATCGAGGTGAAGCGGTCGAGATCGTCGGAGATGCGCTGGTCCGGGTTGTCGGTCGAGGATTGGTCGAACTGCATCCGGTAATAGGCCTGGTCGCTCAGCCAATCCTTCAGGTAGCGCTCGGTCATCCAGCGCCGCCAGCGGATCTGCAGGATCTGCCGCAGATATTGCTGATAGACCGCGACGACGATCAGCGCCGCCGCGATCATCCCGAAGATCGCGAACTGCCACCAGAATTTTGGCCAGTCATATTCCTGGAGGGCGTTGTAGAAATCGTTGTTCCAGGAATTGAGGCGGACATTGAGCCAGACTGCGGAGAGGTTGAGCGCGATCACGGCGCCGAGCAATAGCCGCGCCGACCACCGCTCCTCTCCCATCCAAAACGGCCAGGCGAGCTTCCAGGCCGCTCGGAGAAATCCGCCCTTCGACATACCTACTCTCCACCCCTAAACCCGAATGTTTATCTGGACCTTGCATGAGGCAAAGTCAGCGCGTGAGGCAAAATCAGCGGCCCGCCCGGATTGCGGTCTTATGACCGCCGGCCTCTCGGACAGCCTCGCCGGCGGCGCGTCCCCCGCCCTGCTGCTGGCGCGCGGCATCTGCCGCACGCTCGATCAGCTCGCTTATGCCAGCCTCACCGAATTTCCGCTCGCCAACGGGCAGCGGGCCGACATTCTGGCGCTCGGCAAAACCGGCGATCTCGTCATTATCGAGATCAAGAGCTCGGTGGCCGATTTCCGCGCCGACCGTAAATGGACCGGCTATCGAGAATTTGCGGACCGGCTTTACTTCGCGGTGCCGAACGAATTTCCGGCCATTCTCATCCCCGAAGAATGTGGCCTCATGGTGGCGGACGCCTTCGGGGCAGCCTTGCTGCGCGACGGTATCACGACCCCGCTGCCGCCCGCTAGACGGCGCGCGATGACATTGCGGTTTGCGCGGACCGCGGCGGCGCGATTGCGCCGCCAACTCGACCCGCAAGCCGCATTGCTCGAATAGGGGTAATCGGCGCTTAACTGCTCTGGAGCCGCGCGGGCTCCTGAGAGCCGGGATTTCGTTGGGACTTGTTCGAGTTACGTCAGGCCTGTGGGCATTCTCAGGCCGAACTCGCCGGCCTTTTGCATTCGCTCTATTTCCTTGGCCAAAATATAAGCAGCGGCGGTGTTTTCGGTGAAACCAAAGGTCGTGTGGCTTGCGAGGTGAACCAATGCGTTAAATGTGGCGAGCGGGATGGTCACCGAGAGGGTTTCAGTCTCTTGTCGCTTCTCTGGGCGAGCCATCGATTAATCTTGTTTAAACCGGGTTTAAACAAGATTATAACCGAGTTTAAACCTTGCGCCGAATCGTTTCTCGGGATACAACCTATTGGATGCATACGACCCTAAGCCGCTACATATGGCGCCAGGGTGCCACTGTCGCTTACAAACGTAGGCTACGGGGAACTTGCTCTCTTGCGGGCGATCCGTCGCCGTCAAATTACAGTTCTTGTGCCGCTCTAAATAATCAAGAAGCGAAAGCAAAGCTGTGCCTCCGAAGTCAATCCCGCGGCCCTCGATCCTCGATGAATTGGAGCCAATCAGAGCGCGTGATGGTCAGCGCCGCTGGCGAAGTGACCGGGGTAGGCGTCTATACACTTGGGATTCGTTGCATGGCGAAGTTGAGGTCTTCAATGCCCGCGGCAAGCATTTGGGCAGCATGGACCCTATCACGGGCGAGATGGTGAAGCCGGCTGTTCCGGGGAGAACTATCGATGTCTAACCACAACCAAGAGGCGCCGACGTTCCTCAATCAGTATTTGAATGGGGAAGTTTTGGCCGAAGAGATCGATGATTTTATCGACGTTTGGCACGAAGACCCCCATGCCCAAGAGATTTACGAGTTCCTGGGAATGACCGAAGAGGAATACTCGTTATGGTTGCGTGATCCCGATATGCTCCCTCACATTGCGCGTGCGCGACGAGAAGGTTTGCCGCTGGCAGTTGTTGTGCGGACGTCGCTTGAAAGTCTACCTATTGCTGCACGGGCAGCAGATGCTGCTAAAGTGAGGCGTCTAATCAAATGGCTTGAAAGCACGGGCAAGCTCGATTGAAACGTCCCGAAGTCAATCTCGCAAGACGGGTAATTCAAAAGTACCAATTAGCTCCACCGATCGATGTTCATGCCTTAGCGAGTGCGTACGCGACAGTCCAAATTCTGTCCCTCCCCGTCGACCTTGATGGTGCGAGCATCAATCTGAAGGTGCCGAGAAGGCATCCGACGATAGTGTTAAACCACCGTAGACCGCCAAGACGGCAGCGATTTACGCTCGCGCATGAACTTGGGCACGTGCTCATTCCCTGGCACATTGGGACAATAGCCGACGACATTGACCTTGCCGACGACGGCCAGGACCGTTCGTATTGGAACCTTGAAAGTGAAGCTAACCGGTTCGCCGCCGAGCTACTGATGCCGGATGGCTGGGTGAAGGGGCAAATTTCCGCACGCTCAAACCCGGGCGAGATGGTGGAAGCCGTCGCCGAATCCGCAGATGTTTCGTCTGATGCCGCACTCATACGAGTCAACGGCTTGCTGAGTCCCGGATACATATACGCGCTCATTGACAGCGACGGAGTCGTTATCTCGTCTGGTCGATCGAACGGAACACTCCCTAATCGGTCGGTATGGGGTAGACGGTTAGATGAGGCCACCGCGTTTCCGAGCAGCGATGCGCTGTGGCGGGTCCGATTTCGCGACGTGAGCTGTATTTGGTGGCATTTCCCGTCGGCGATGAACCTTCGAACGTCTCAGGACCCACGAGAATGGCGACAGATAATGGATGATATATTTGACGTTCTAGATATGGATCCTTCCACTGCAAAAAAATTGGAACAAACGATCAGTGGAGTCTTTGGGTACGCAAACAGTTTGGCCGGAAAGACTACGACGGGACGCACTAGTACCGAGGTTCAGGAAGCCGTGTACGCGGCTAGCATGCAGAGATTTGATAGCCGCGCGTCGGAAGACCCCTCTCTAAAAGCTGTTGTTACTCATCCCGATTTCTCCTCCTACCTGACCAAGCGCGTACTAGATCTGTCGAAGAAGAAAAAATAGCTCCCAATGAGCTACCGCTTTTCAATCCAGCGACCGGCGGAGCAGGAGATAGAGGGCGCCGGCGCCGCCATGCTGCGGCCGCGCCGGGGCGATCGCCAACACATCGCGGCGCAGATCGGGTTCATGCAGCCAGCGCGGCACGGCGCTCTTCAAGATGCCGCCGCTCGACCGGCCATGCCCGGTGATGACCAAAACGCAGCGCCGGCCGGCGGCACGCGAGGCGGAGACAAAGCCCTGGAGCGCGCGATGCGCCTCGGGCTGGGTCATGCCGTGCAGGTCGAGGCGCGCCTCGATAGCGCGGCGGCCGCGGCGGAGCCGCTCCGCGGTGGCGCGGTCGACACCGGCGAATTGATCGAGCGGCGGTGCGGGGGCTGGCGCTGGCGGGGACTTAGGTCGAGCGGAGGCCGCGTTGCCGGATGGGACCGCGCCCGTTTCGGGCGCATTGCGGGCGGGACGCCTGCGGTCTTCAGGCAAGGCGCGGCCGGGGAGCGGCGCGATCTCGCGCGCCACACGCCGCCACAGCTCCGCGTCTTCAGGGTTGAGGCGGCGCATCCTCGACCAGCACGATATGAAGACGGCGCGGGCCATGCGCGCCCAATTGAATGCGCTGCTCGATATCGCCGGTGCGCGACGGGCCGGTGATCAGGTTGACGGTGCGCGGCAACAGGGGTGCGCCATCTGCCCCCTCCGGCCCGCCCGTTGGGCGGTCCACCTCCCCCGCTTGTGGGGAAGGATTATTTAAGTTGCGGAGGAGGTCCCAGCCGTCTTCGTAGCTCGCGACGACGCGGCTGGCATGCAGCACGACGATATGCGTGTCGGGCAGGAAATTGAGCGTCGAGGGCGTGCCGGGACCGGAGGCGAGCAGCAAGGTGCCGGTCTCGGCGATGCCGGCGAGGCACGGGGTCAAGGACACGGCGTCATGCGCTTCGGCGCGGCCGCGGCGGATCTGCAGGAGCGGGCGCTGATCCCACGGAATCCTGTCGAGGCTCGCATCAGGCGCGAGGACGAGCTCGGCAGGGAGGTTCTCGGCGGCGAGATAGCGCGCCACCTCGGCCGGGATGTCTCCTTCCGAGGAGATTCGAGCGACCGTCGTCTGCACCGCCTCGGCCATCGCGATAAAGAGTTCGACCCGGCTGCGATGCCCAAGCGCGGCGGCGCGCGCCGGGACGAGGTTGCGGCGATGCGTGGCCACCCGCTCGTGAAGCTCGGCGCCATTCTCGCTCGATACCGGGCCGCGGCGAAGCGCGCGCCGGATGCCGCCGAGAATATCGTCGCGCGCCGTATTCATCGGGATCGGCCCTGATGCCGCCGATGCTCAGCCCACAGGCTCTGGAAGCTGCGGCCTTGCGGCGCCGGCATGTCGCGCACCGCGGTCCAGCCCGACGCCAGCGGCAGGCTGCGGAAGCGGCCGCGATGTATCCCCGCCCATCCGAGCACGCGGCTCGCGATGCCGGCCAGCGCGTGATAAAGCGCCGGGCGCTGCGCCACCCAGGCCCACAATCTGAGGCCCGAACGGTAGACCGGCGGGCTCAGCTTCCACGCGAATTCGCGCTCGCGCCAATGCCGCATCATCCGGGGCAATGGGATCTTGACCGGGCAGACGCTCTCGCAGCGGCCGCAAAAGGTCGAGGCATTCGGCAGATGGCCGGCCTCGCCGACCCCGACGAGGGCTGGGGTCAATACCGCGCCCATCGGGCCGGGATAGACCCAGCCATAGGCGTGACCGCCGACCGCGGCATAGACGGGGCAATGATTGAGGCATGCGGCGCAGCGCAGGCAGCGCAGCATGTCCTGGAATTCGCCACCGAGAAGCGCGCTGCGGCCATTGTCGACGAGCACGACATGGTATTCCTCGGGGCCGTCGAGATCGCCGGGGCGGCGCGGCCCGGTCGAGATCGTCGTGTAGGACGAGAATTCCTGGCCGGTCGCCGAGCGCGCCAAGAGACGCAGCAAGGTCGCAGCGTCCTCCAGGGTCGGCACGACTTTTTCGATGCCGGTCACGGCGATATGGACGCGCGGCAGGATCTGCGTCAGATCGCCATTGCCCTCATTCGTCACGATGATGCTGGAGCCGGTCTCGGCGACGATGAAATTGGCGCCGGTGATGCCGACATCGGCGGCGAGAAAACGCGGCCGCAGCACGGTGCGCGCCTCATCGCAGAGGGCGCGCGGATCGCCGAGCGGGCGTGCCGGGTCGAGCTCGGTATGGGCGCTGCGAAACGCGTCGGCGACCTGCTCCTTCATCAGATGGATCGCCGGCGCGATGATATGGCTCGGCGGTTCGTGGCGCAGCTGGATGATGTATTCGCCGAGATCGGTCTCGACCGGCGTGATGCCGTTCTGTTCGAGATGCTCGTTGAGGGCGATCTCCTCGGCGACCATCGACTTGCCCTTTGTGACGATCTTGGCATTGGCGGCGCGGCAGATGTCGAGGATTGCGGCGCGCGCCTCCTCGGCATTGCGCGCCCAATGCACATGGCCGCCCGAGGCGATGACGTTGCGCTCGTAGAGCTCGAGGTAGAAATCGAGATGCGCGAGCACGTGATCCTTGATCGCGCGCCCTTCCTCGCGCAGGTCTTCGAATTCGGGCAGGCGCGCGATCGCCTCGAGCCGGCGCTGCGGGAAGCCGGTGCGGGCGAGCCCGAGCGCCTGCTGCAGGACCGGGTCGGCGAGACCCGCCCGCGCATTCGCCGGGAAGCTGCGGCTGGTCGGCTGCATCGTTCTATCGCGCCGGGGCGCCGATCGGCGGCGCGTCGGCGGTCATGTCGGCGAGCACTTCGGCGACATGGCGCACCTCGACTTTGCTGCCGCGGCGCGACAATTTCCCCGCGATGTTGAGGAGACAGCCGAGATCGCCGGCGAGCACCGCATCGGCCCCGGTCGCGGCGATGTCGGCGGCCTTGTCGGTCACCATCTTGTCGGAGATTTCCGGGTATTTGATGCAGAACGTGCCGCCAAAGCCGCAGCACACCTCCGCGCCCGGCAGTTCGGTCAGCTGCAATCCGTCGACCGACGCGAGCAATTTGCGCGGCTGCTGCTTGACGCCGAGCTCGCGCAAGCCCGAGCAGGCGTCGTGATAGGTGACGCGCCGCTTCCAGCGCGCCGCCACTTTCTCCATGCCGCGCACATCGGCGAGAAACGCCACCAGCTCATAGGTACGCGATGCCAATTCCTGCGCTTGCGCCAGCATGGCCGGCTCGTCGGCGAACATTTCGGGGTAATGCACCCTGAGCATGCCGGCGCAGGAGCCGGACGGCGCGACGACATAATCATACCCGGAGAAGGCGGCGATGACCTGGCGCGCGATCGCCTTCGCGTCGGTCTTGTCGCCCGAATTATAGGCGGGCTGGCCACAGCAGGTCTGCGCCGGCACCTCGACCGTGCAGCCGGCCTGCTCCAGCAACTTGACGGCGGCGAAGCCGATGCTTGGCCGAAACAGATCGACAAGGCAGGTCACCAACAGCGCGATCCGCGCCGGCCCGGGCATTCCGATCTCCCAAATGGGGTGAGCCAACATAGGGATCGCGGCGGCTGAATCAATGCGCCGCAGTCGTGGCCGTTTGATCGAGGCGGGCGGCAACGGCGCGCGGCAAGAGCAGGTAATAGTGGCCGCGGGCGTTCATAGCGCCGGCGCCGGTGGCCGCGGCCGGCCCGTGGCCCCAGAAAAGATCGCCGCGCACCGGCCCCTTGATCGCGCCGCCGGTATCCTGGGTGATAAGGAGCCGGCGGTATTTCCCCGCCGAGAACCGCTCCTGCGCTTCCAGCCATAGCGGCAAGCCGAGCGGGATAAAGGCGCGATCGACCGCGAGGCTGCGCTCCGGGGTCAGGACGACCCGCTGCGCGCCGACCGGGCCGTGGCCGGTGATCTCGCGGAAGAAGACATAGGACGGGTTGTCGCGGCGCAACGCCGCCCCCTCCTTGGGGTGATCGAGCATCCAGCGGCGGATATTCGCCATCGTCAATTGCTCCCGCGGCAGCTCGCCGCGGTCGAGCAGCAGGCGGCCGACCGCGATATAGGGCTTGCCGTTGCTGCCGTCGTAACCGACCCGGACGATCTTGCCGTCGGGCAAGGTCACGCGGCCCGAGCCCTGGATCTCGAGAAAGAAGGCGGCGATCGGGTCATCGACCCAGAGGAGCTCGAGCCCCTGCCCGTTCAGGGCGCCGTCCTCGATCTCGGCACGGGTAAAGCGGGTCGGTTCGGGCGGGCGGCGGTAAAGCGGTGTGCGATAGGCCCCGCCGGGCTTGCGCGAGCCGTTGAGGCTGATCTCGAAATAGCCGGTAAAGAGGCCCTCGGCCGCGCCGTTATTGCCGGCGAGCCAGGGCACGAAATTCGTCTCAAAAAACTGCCGGGCCGCCTTGTCGTCGCCCGAAGGCAATTGCTCGGCGGCGGCGCAAAGCGGGCGCCATTCGGCAGCGGTGCCGAAATCGACGCTTTTGGTCCGTGCATCGAGCGGCGCCGTCTCGGCGCGCGAGGCGAGCGCACCACAGGATTTGAGAAGGGCCGGGATTGCCGCCGCGACATTGTCTTCCGGCCAACCGATAAGGTCGACATAGCGCGCCGGCGCCAGCGTCAGCCGCGGCCCGGGTTTTTGCTGCAGCAGGTAATAGGCGAGCGCGCCGGCAATCGCTGCCAGCGCGAGCAAGACGAGAAGCAGAATCCAGGAGCGCCCGCCCGACCGCCCGCCTGTCTCCGGCGGGCTGCTCAGGATCAGCCGCTGTCGGTCGCCACCAATGCCCAATTCGGGTCGGTCGAGCGCGTATCGCGCGCAAAGGTCCAGAAATCGGTCTTTTCGATCGGATGATCGGGATCGCCATCGACGATGCTGCCGTCATGGGCGCGGATGACGTTGATCTGATCCGAGACGATTTTCAGGGTGACCCGCGCCCAGCGCCCGGCGAGCTGGGCCTCGACGATGTCGAGCTGCTTCATTCCGAGAATACGCGTCTCCAGCGTCTCTTTCGCAGCGTCGCGCTCGTCGATCGCGGCGGAGAACGGGCGATAGACCTCGTCGCTCAACAACGGCCGCAGCTTTGCCTTGTCGCCGGCGGCGAACGCCGCGACGATCATCTCGAAGGCCACGCGCGCGCCGTCGACAAAATGCGCGGGGTCAAATTCGGGATCGGCGTTGTGGATCGCGGCGAGCCCGGCCGCGACGGCATCGCCCGGCGGCGCGGTCGCGGTGGGCGGCGGCACAGCGACACGCGGACCGAGCGGGACGACTTTGTCGCCGGTTGGCTCGGGCTGGCGCAGGAAGGGATTGTTGCGGCGCCGCTCCTGGCCGGTACGGCGGCCGAGAACGCTGCGCAGCCGCAGGATCAAAAACCCCGCGACCATCGCAAACAGGATGATGTCGAAATAGTGGGGGAAATCGCCCATGAGATCCGGGGTTCCTGCGAATAAACCCGGAGTCGCGCCGGGGAACGCCGATGTCCTCCAGAGCTAGATGGGGGGTTAACCACGTCCGGGCAAGCCGCGCCCCGGGAAGCGGGCAGAGGTGGCGAGGAGGCGTCCCGGGTCTATCCGGCCGGCATTGAAGTCGCGGCGCAATCCGTGCTAGCCGGACAGCACATTGGGGGCGGCGGCATCCCGCGCTTAGGAGAACAGAAAACATGTCAGATCCGATTACAGGCAACGGCCAGCCGCCGGAGACCGCGCCCGGTACCGCGCAGGGCCAGCAGCTCATCATCAACGCGCAATACATCAAGGATCTGTCCTTCGAGAACCCGCGCGCCCCGCAAAGCCTGATGCAGCAGGCGGCGCCCCCCTCGGTCGAGATCAACATCGACGTCAAGGCGCAGAGCATCGGCCCCGACGCCTACGAGGTCGTGCTGACGCTGAAGGCCTCCGCGAATGTGCAGAACGAGGCGCTGTTCCTCGTCGAGCTGAGCTATGGCGCGATCGCCACGGTGCGCAACGTGCCGCCACAGCTGATGCCGCAAGTCGTGCTGGTCGAAACGCCGCGGCTGATGTTCCCATTTGCCCGCAACATCATCGCCGAAACCACGCGCGACGGCGGCTTTCCACCGCTGATGATCAACCCCGTCGATTTCGCCGAGCTGTTGCGCCGCAACCAGGCCGCCGGCGGGACCGATACGATCCCGAGCGCTGATACGGTGTGATGCTCTTCCGCCGCTAAGCGGCGAGCCAGAGCGGCGTTTTGATCGTCGCCAGCATCGCCTGGTGCGCCGCCAGCTCGTCGAGCGAGGCGGCATGCGGGCGCGGCTCGCGCCGCGGACGGTCCTGCGGCAAGAGAAGTGGCATCCCATCGCCGCCGGCGGCCGCAAAATCGAGGCCGGGCTGGCGGCCGCCCAACAGCTCGACATAAACCTTGGCCAAGAGGCCGCAATCGATATCGGCGCCGTGTTTCTCGCGCACCGCGAGATCGATCGCATAACGGCGGCACAGCGCATCGAGGCTGGCGGGCGCGCCGGGATAGCGGCGGCGCGCCACCGCGAGCGTATCGACGAAGGGACAGGCGAGGGCCGGGCGGCCGAGCCGCGCCAGTTCGGCGTTGAGAAAAGCGAGGTCGAATTCGGCATTGTGGATCACGAGCCGGTCGCCCCCGATAAAGGCGGCGAGATCGTCGGCAATCGCCTCGAACCCCGGCTGGCTCTTGAGGAACTCCGCGGTGATGCCGTGCACCGCCAGCGCATCGGCCGGCATGTCGCGGTCCGGATTGACATAGCGGTGAAATTTGCGGCCGGTCGGGACGTGGTGCATCAGCTCGATGCAGGCGATTTCGACGATGCGGTGCCCATCGTTCGGGTCGAGCCCGGTCGTTTCCGTGTCGATGACGATCTCGCGCACGCCGATTCCTCGCTAGCGAGTCCCCTGCTACCGTCGCCGCCGCACAAAGCTCCGGCGGTTACGGCGCGGCGTCCTTCCATAGCGCAAATCGTCGACGATGGCGCGCAGCCGCCGGAACGTCGCGGCTTTGCTCAATGCGGTCGGCACGACAAAATCGGCGCGCCGCCGTTTCTCCGAATCGGGCAGCTGAGCCCCGATGATCTCGCCAAACCGGCGCGCCGTCATGCCGGGGCGGCGCATGACCCGGTCGCGCTGCAACCGCGCCGGCGCCGACACGACAAGCACATAATCGCAGCGCCCGGTCCCGCGGGTCTCGTAGAGCAGCGGGATATCGAGCACGATCAAATCTTCGCCACGCGCGCGGGCGCGGGCGACAAAGCGGCATTCGGCGGTGCGGACCATCGGATGCAGGATCGCTTCGAGGCGGCGCAGCTCTTCGGGGTGGCCGAAGACGCGCTGCGCGAGGCGCTGCCGATCGATGGCGCCGCCTTCGTTCTGCACGCCCGGGAACGCCTCCTCGACCCGGCGCACGGCGGCGCCGCCGCGGCCGATCAGCCGATGCACGACGGCATCGGCATCGAACAACGGCACGCCGAGATGCCGCAGCATCGCCGCGGCGGTGCTCTTGCCCATGCCGATCGAGCCGGTGAGGCCGAGGATGATCACCGCGTCCCCATGGCTCCCAGGGTCGTCATGATGGCGGCGCGCAATTCGCGCGTCACCTGGACCGGGCTGCCGAACCATGCCTCAAACCCGGGCCTTCCCTGATGGAGCAGCATGCCGAGGCCATCGACAGTGCGGTGGCCGCGCTCGCGCGCCGCGGCGAGGAGCGGGGTTTCGAGCGGCACATAAACGATGTCGGCGACGACCGCGGCGGTCGGCAGCGGCGACAGATCAAAGGCTAATTCCGGTTCGCCGCTCATGCCGAGAGAGGTCGTGTTGACGAGCAGCCCGGCATCGCGCAGCGCGGATTCCATGTCGTTCCAGGGAAGCGCGGTGATGCGAGTTGCCGGCGCGGCAAGATCGCTCGCCACTCGCTCGGCGCGCGCCAGCGTGCGGTTGACGATGCGGATCTCCTCGACCCGCGCTTCGATGAGCGCCGCGAGGACGCCGCGCGCCCCACCGCCGGCGCCGAGCACGACCGCGGGTCCCGCCGACGGCTTCCAATCGGGCACCCGCTCGCGCAGGTTTTCGCGAAATCCAAAGGCGTCGGTGTTGCGGCCTTCGAGACTGCCATCGGGCAAGACGATGATCGTATTGACCGCACCGATGCGACGGGCAAGCGGCTCGAGCTTGTCGACGATCGACAATGCTGCCTGCTTGTGTGGCAAGGTCAGATTGCAGCCGCGGAAGCCGAGCGCCGGGAGGGCGCGCAATGCCTGCTCCAGATGCTCGGGGCGAACCGCGAGCGGCAGGTAGGCGCCATCAACGCCGTGCTCGTCGATCCAGAAATTGTGCAGCGCGGGCGAGCGCGAATGCGTGACCGGCCAGCCCATGATGCCGGCCAGCTTTGTCCGCCCCGTTATCCTCATCCGATCGTCCTTACGAAAGAAGCGCGCCGCGGCTGCGCAGGAACTCGAGAAGCTCGAACAGCGGCAGCCCAAGAACGGCGAAATGGTCGCCCGTCATCCGTGAGAAAAGCTGGATGCCGCGGCTTTCGAGGCGATAGGCGCCAACAGAGCCCAATATGTCCTCGCCTTCGGCGGCGATGTAGTCGTCGAGAAACGCGCCGCTGAACTCCCGCATCGTCAATTCCGGCGAGCTCGCCGCCTGCCAGAGGCGCTCACCGTCGCGGAGAACGCACACCGCGGTTGCCAGCACATGAGTGCGGCCGCGGAGGCTCTGCAATTGCAGGCGCGCTTCGGCGATGGTGTTCGGCTTGTCGTGCCAGTCATCGCCGGCGGCGAGGAGCTGGTCGGCGCCGATGACCAGCGTATCGGGATGCCGCGCCGAGATGGTTGCTGCTTTGGCGCGGGCGAGCGCCCGGGCGCATTCGATTGCCGGCCGGCCCGCCAGCCGCATCTCGTGCTTGATCGGGCCTTCGTCGATCGCGGCCGGTTCGACGGCGAATGCCACGCCGGCCGCTTTGAGCAGCCGAGCGCGCGTCGGGCTTGCCGAGGCGAGGATGACCCTTTCAGACATCGACGCCATGACGCCGCATCAAGAGCTTGTAGATCGCCGCGGCGGTCTCTTCGATCGAGCGGCGGGTCACATCGATAACCGGCCAATGGTGCTCGGCGAAGACGCGTCGCGCCTCGCGCACCTCCGATTGCACCGCCTCGATGTCGGTGTAGTCCGTATTCTCGTTGTGATCGAGCATGCTGAGCCGGTTGCGGCGCAGATGAATGAGCCGCTCGGGATCGTTTGTCAGTCCGACGATCAGCGGCTTCTTTGCGCTCCGCAGCTCCGAGGGAAGCGGAAGACCCGGTACAAACGGCACATTCGCCGCCTTGATGCCGCGGTTGGCGAGATAGAGGCAGGTCGGCGTCTTCGAGGTGCGCGAGACCCCGACAAGACAGACATCCGCGTCGTCAATACCCCAGGGCGATTGCCCGTCATCGTGGTTGATCGCAAAGGTCATCGCGTCGATGCGCGCAAAATACTCATTGTCGAGCAGATGCTGCCGGCCCGGCACGCCATGGCTCTGCCGGCCGAGATAGGCGGCGAGCGCGCCGATCACGGGGTCGAGCACCGGGATCGCCTGCACCTGCAATTGCCGGCAGCCTTCCTGCAAAGCCTGGCGCAATGTGTCGTTGACGAGCGTAAACAGGACGAGCCCTGGATTCGTCTGGATCCCGGTGATGACCCGCTCGATCTGAGTGCGCGTCCGTATCATGCTCCAGACATGCTCGATCGCCTGCGCATCGTCGAACTGCACCAGGCAGGCCCGCGCCACGGAATGCACCGTCTCGCCGGTCGAATCCGAGACGAGGTGAAGATGAAAGCGGCTCAGCACGGGAAAACCCACAGAGGGTTGTGGAGGAGTAGAGCTGTTCTATCGGGGCAGCGTGCATAAACAGCGAGCCGCGCGATCCATCCCCGGACGGCGAAATCCGCACGCTGCGTTTTCAACGGTGCAAAACCAGCCGATCGTCGGTATGGGCGATTCGGTAAAATCTCGTCCTCCACCACACTGCCCCGGTTTTATCCGCTGTCTCGAAGGAATGATGCGGCTTGTGTTTTGCCGCGATTCTAGCCTTATGCACAAAGCCAACAAACAAGGCAGGGATAAATTCAACCGGGGGACGATTCCGGGGAAAGGCTTTGATCCGCAATTTTCGCAGCAGCCTACATCTAACTACATCCTTTAAGATTCTAGATAAGTGATTGGTAGAAGGCGCGCCGATGAACGGTGCAAAACAGAAACCCCTATTGCGGGCATTAGCTGGAGAGCGGCTTGACAAGCCGCCCTGGTGGCTCATGCGCCAGGCCGGACGCTTTTTGCCCGAGTACCGGGCGTTGCGGACCCGGGCGCGCGACTTTGTCGATTTCTGTCTCAACCCGGAGCTGGCGGCCGAAGCGACATTGCAGCCGGTTCGGCGCTTTGGCATGGAGGCGGCCATTGTCTTCGCCGACATCCTGTTGGTGCCGATGGCGCTCGGGCAGAAGCTCAGCTTCGGCGAGGACGGACCCCAGCTCGAGGCGATTGCCGATCGCGGATCGGTGGAGCGGCTTCGGAAGGACGGGATCGCCTCCCGGCTCGAACCGGTATGCGAGACGATCCGGCGGTGTCGGGCTGCTTTACCGGAAGAGACCGCGCTGATCGGCTTTGCCGGCGCGCCCTGGACGGTCGCGGCCTACATGGTCGAGGGTGGCGGCAGCCGGGATTTTCCGCGGGTCAAGAGCTGGGCCTATCGCGATCCCGAGGGGTTTCAGGCACTGATCGATCTCTTGATAGAGGCGACGACTGCCTATCTCGGAATCCAGATCGCCGCGGGCGCGGACGCTGTACAGCTGTTCGATAGCTGGGCCGGGGTGCTGCCGGAAGCCGGGTTCGCACGCTGGGTCATCGAGCCGACGCGCCGAATTACGAGCGCGCTGCGGGCGCGCTTTCCCGAGGTGCCGGTGATCGGCTTTCCGCGGGGCGCCGCGCTGATGTACGAGCGGTATGCAGTGGAAAGCGGCGTTACGGCGATCGGCCTCGACACGATGGTGCCGCTAGATTTCGGCCGCGATCATTTGCAAACGCGTTTGCCGGTGCAGGGCAATCTCGATCCGGTATTGCTGGTGACCGGCGGGGCAGCGCTCGAGAGCGCCGTGCACGAGATCAGGACGGTGCTCGCGAAGGGGCCGTTTGTCTTCAACCTCGGGCATGGCGTCGTGCCGCAGACGCCGCCTGAAAACGTCGCCGCTCTCGCCCGGCTTTTGGCCGAGCCGCTGTGACATGGCGCGTCGCGCGGTTATCTTGATGAATTTGGGCGGGCCGGACTCGCCCGCGGCGGTGCGGCCCTTTCTCTACAATCTGTTCAGCGATCCGGCGATCATCTATCTGCCGGCGTTATTGCGACGGCCGCTGGCCTGGCTCATAGCGCGGCAGCGCAGCCGAGCAGCAACAGAGATCTATGCCCATCTCGGGGGCGGCTCGCCGCTGTTGGCGAATACCGAGGCACAGGCGCGCGCGCTCGAAGCCGCGCTCGGCCCCGAAAACCGCTGCTTTATCGCGATGCGCTACTGGCACCCGCTGACCGAGCAGGCGGTCGCGGCGGTCGCGGCGTGGCGGCCGGACGAGATCGTGCTGTTGCCGCTCTACCCGCAATTCTCGACGACCACCGCGGGGTCGTCGCTGAAGGCCTGGCATGACGAAGCGCATCGCCAAAGGGTGACGGCTTCGGCGCGCGAGGTGCCGCCCTACCCGACCGAGCCGGGATTTATCGCCACGCTGGCCGGGCATATCGACGAGCAGCTGGCGGAAGAGGGCAGGCCGGCGCGGCTGCTGCTCAGCGCGCACGGCCTACCCTTGAAGATTGTGCGAAAGGGCGATCCTTACCCGGCGCAGATCGAAAGCACGGCGGCGGCGGTGATAAATGCGCTTGAACATCGGCCCGAGGACTGGCGGGTTTGTTATCAGAGCCGGGTCGGGCCGCTGGCGTGGCTCGGGCCTTCGGTCGACGAGGAGATCCGGCGGGCCGGGCAGGACAAGGTTGGCATTGTCATCGCACCGATCTCGTTCGTCTCGGAGCATTCCGAGACCCTCGTCGAGCTCGACCGCGATTACCGCCGGCTGGCGGAAAGCTGCGGAGTGCCGTTCTACGGGCGGGTCGCAACCGTCGGCACCGATCCGCGCTTTATCGCCGGGCTGGCGCGATTGGTGCGCGGCGGCGACGCAAAGACAGCCGAAAGGCCGAGGGAAGCGGCGGCATCGCCGTGAGCGCCGCCTATCCCTGGCTAAAGGCGCTGCACATCGTCGCCGTCATCGCCTGGATGGCCGGGCTCCTCTATCTGCCCCGGCTCTTCGTCTATCATGCGGAGGCGCCGGCGAGATCGAACCGCGCGGCCACCTTTGAGATCATGGAGCGGCGGCTGATGCGCGGCATCATGATGCCGGCCCTCGTCATGACCTACCTCTTCGGGATCGCGCTGCTGGCAACGCCCGGTATCGTTGATTGGCGGCAGAGCTGGATCTGGGCGAAGCTCGCCCTTGTCCTGTCGCTGACCGTCTTTCACGGCCTCTTGGAGCGCTGGCGGCGGGATTTCGCGGCGGGGCGGAATGCGCACCGGGCTCGGTTTTACCGAATCGTCAACGAGCTGCCGACCCTGGCCATGATCGCGATCGTCATCCTGGTTGTCGTGAAGCCGTTCTAGCAGCCGGGCCGGGCTGGGGATGAACCAACCCCTTGCAAGTCGTGTTTGACTTGCATATCTGGCTTCTGTAAGGGAACCGCTATACCGCCAGCCGGTTTTTCTTCAATCCCTTCCCGCAAGCTTCAACCTTCTCGCCTGTCGGACTCCGTCCGCGCCAGGCACCCCAGGACGGGCGAGTCCGCCCCTATCGCGACGATAGACAGATGAATCTCCAAGAACTCAAGCGTAAGACGCCGGCGGAATTGCTGGCGTTTGCCGAAGAGCTGCAGATCGAGAACGCGTCCTCCTTGCGCAAGCAGGACATGATGTTCGCGATCCTGAAGCAGCTCGCCGAAAATGACGTGCCGATCTCGGGCGACGGCGTCCTCGAAGTCCTGTCCGACGGATTTGGCTTTTTGCGCTCGCCGGAGGCGAACTACCTGCCTGGGCCGGACGACATTTATGTCAGCCCGAACCAGGTCAGGCGCTTTGGTCTGCGCACCGGCGACACGGTCGATGGCCAGATCCGCAGCCCGCGCGACGGCGAGCGCTATTTTGCGCTGGTCAAGATCAGCAGCATCAATTTCGAGGAGCCGGACCGGCTGCGGCACCGCATCAATTTCGACAATCTGACGCCGCTCTACCCCGAAGAAAAAATCCAGCTCGAGCTCGACGATCCGACGAAGAAGGATTTGACGACCCGGGTGCTCGATCTGATCACGCCGCTCGGCAAGGGTCAGCGGGCGTTGATCGTGTCGCCGCCGCGCACCGGCAAGACCGTCATGCTGCAAAACATCGCGCATGCCCTGGCGGCGAACCATTCCGAGGTCTACCTGATCGTCCTCTTGATCGATGAGCGGCCGGAGGAGGTCACCGACATGGCCCGCTCGGTCAAGGGCGAGGTCATCAGCTCGACGTTCGACGAGCCGGCGACACGCCATGTCGCGGTCGCCGAGATGGTCATCGAAAAGGCGAAGCGCCTCGTCGAGCACAAGCGCGATGTCGTGATCTTGCTCGATTCGATCACCCGTCTGGCGCGCGCCTACAACACGGTCGTGCCGTCCTCCGGCAAGGTGTTGACCGGCGGCGTCGACGCCAACGCCCTGCAGCGGCCGAAGCGCTTTTTCGGCGCGGCGCGCAACATCGAGGAAGGCGGCTCGCTGACGATTATCGCAACGGCGCTGATCGACACGGGATCGCGCATGGACGAGGTCATCTTCGAAGAGTTCAAGGGCACGGGTAATTCGGAAATCGTGCTCGACCGCAAGGTCGCCGACAAGCGCACCTTCCCGGCGCTCGACATCACCAAATCGGGCACCCGCAAGGAAGAGCTGCTGGTCGACCGGGGCGTCCTGTCGAAAATGTGGGTGTTGCGGCGTGTCCTGATGCCGATGGGCACCAATGACGGGCTCGAATTCCTGATCAACAAGCTCAAGGAATCGAAGAGCAACGCCGAGTTCTTCGACGCGATGAACACCTAATCTGGCTGGGACCGGGCTGGGACCGCGGGCGTCTCGCCCGCACCCCAGAAGATGCGGGCCAGAGGCCCGCGGTCCTATAAGTCGCGGTGCGCCCGCCCGGGTTCGCGCGGCGAGGAATTTCATCCGAGCGCCGATTGTTGATATCGAGACGATTGCATCTCGATGAGGCAGCAAAGATGCGCATAGCAGCAATGGGTCTAGTCGGCGCGCTCGCGCTTGTCGCGACGGCCGCCAACGCCGCGCCCAGCGTGCCGGCGCCGGCGGGCGAGCACAACATCGTCGCGGTCGCCGGCGGATGCGGCTGGGGTCTTCACCCGAACCGGTGGGGCGATTGCGTGCCGAACCGCTATGGCTATCGCCGCACCCATCGGCATTGGGACGGGTTCTATGGCGGCGGCGACGGCTACGAGCCCTGGAACCGGCCATCCGCGACCGATCACATCGCCAACGAGCTGAACCGGCGCCAGCTTTACGGCGGCTTCTAGTCGCGGCGAGTGGCAGCCTCCTCTCCCGCAATGCGGGAGAGGAGCTTTGGCGGAGTCGCGCTGTCAGACCGTGAAGACGGTCGAGCCGGTCGTCTTGCGGTCCTGCAGGTCGCGGTGCGCCTTCGCCGCGTCGCGCAGCGGATAGGTCTGGTTGATCGCCAGTTTGACGGCGCCCTTCTGCACGACATCGAACAGCTCACCCGCCGCGGTCAACAGATCCTCGCGAGTCGCCGTGTAGGTGTTGAGGGTCGGCCGGGTCAGGAATAGCGACCCCTTGCCGGCCAGGATGCCGATATCGACCGGGCCGATCGCGCCGGAGGACTGGCCAAACGACGCCAAGAGGCCGAGCGGCGCCAGGCAGTCCAAGGATTTGTAGAACGTGTCCTTGCCGACCGAGTCGTAGACGACCGGGAGCTTCTTGCCCTGGGTGATCTCGTTGACGCGGGCGACAAAGTCTTCTTTGCGATAGTTGATCGGGTGGTCGCAGCCATTCTTTTCGGCGAGCGCGGCCTTCTCGTCGTCGCCGACCGTGCCGATGACCGTCGCGCCCAAATGCTTTGCCCATTGGCTGACGATGAGCCCGACCCCGCCGGCCGCCGCATGGATCAGGATCGTCTCGCCGCGTTTTACGGGGTGGGTGCGGCGGATCAGGTACCAGGCGGTCATGCCTTTCAGCATCATCGCGGCGCCCTGCTCGTCGGTGATGCCAGCCGGCAACGGCACGAGACGATCAGCCGGCATGACTCGCGCCTCGCTATAGGCGCCGAGCGGCCCGCCGGCATAAGCGACGCGGTCGCCGGGCTTCAGCCCGCTGACCCCCGGCCCGACCTCCTCGACGACCCCCGCCGCCTCGGAGCCGAGACCGCTCGGCAACGGCATCGGATAAAGGCCGCTGCGCTGGTAGGTGTCGATGTAATTGAGCCCGACCGCGGTGTGGCGCAGCCGCACTTGGCCCGGGCCGGGCTTGCCCACCTCGACCGGCTGCCATTCCAGGACCTCGGGTCCGCCGGTCTTGGCAAAACGGATCGCTTGCACCATCACGCGCCTCCTTTTGGATCGGATGGCGCGACGATAGCGGGGCGTTAAGCTACGGGCAACGCGCCTTCGAGGCGGAGGAGTGCGCGCTTTGTGTCGAGGCCGCCGGCGCCGCTATAGCCGCCCATCCCGGTCTTTGCGAGCACGCGATGGCAGGGAACGACGATCGGGATCGGATTGCGCCCGCAGGCGCCGCCGACGGCGCGCGGCGCCGAGCCGATTGCCGCAGCGAGATCGCCGTAGCAGCGGGTTTCGCCATAGGGGATCTGCTGCATCGCCGTCCAGACGCGGTTTTCGAACGGCGATCCCGCCAGCGCGAGCGGCAGATCGAAATGCGACAGCTTGCCCTCGAAATAGGCTTGGAGCTGGCGCGCGGCCTCGTCGAGCAAAGGGCTGCCATTGCCGGCCGGCACGCCGTTCTTCCACGAGATCGCGACGATCTTGTCGTCCTGCTCCTCGATCGTCAGCGGGCCAACGGGGCTGGGTATCGAAAGTGACGGCATGCAGGCCTCCCAGGAAGCAGTCCGGACAACACCCATATGGTATCGCTACCCATATGGTATCGCTCCGGCGAAACGCTTGCGGTGTATCGGGCCGCGCGCTCTAGATGCTACGGGAATCGCCGAAGGATGGGATGAGATGAGCGCAAACCCGGTGCCGCAACGACCCCTGCTCGTCGTGACCGATCTGATGGGGACGACATTGCGCGACGACGGCGCGGTATTGCCGGCCTATCGCGCGGCCTTTGCCGAAAGCGCGATCCCGTTCACTGAGGAGGAGCTGGCGGCAAAGCGCGGCGCGCACAAGCTGTCCCTCTTCACCGAATTCGCCGCCCGGCGTTATCCGGCGGAGGATGCGGCGAAACGCGCCGCCGCGGCGCTCGAGGTGTTCGAGAAGCAATTGCGGCACTTCCTCGCGACCGGCGGCGGCACGCCGATCGACGGCGCCGAGGAGGCCGTCAGAGGCTTGCGCCAGGCCGGTATCAAGGTCGCGCTGACCAGCGGCTTCGACCGCGGGCTGATCGCCGATATCGTCAAGCATTGCGGCTGGGCCGAATTATTTGACGCGGTCGTGTATCCCGATGAGGTGCCGGCCGGGCGGCCCGCGCCCTATCTGATCTTTCAGGCGATGCAGAAGACGCGTGTCGAACCCGTAAAGCGGGTCGCGGCGATCGGCGACACAATTCTCGATCTGCAGGCCGGCACAAATGCCGGCGCCGGCTGGGTCATCGGCGTGTTGAGCGGCGCGGCCGACGCGGCGGCGCTCGGGCATACGCCGCACACGCATCTTTTGCCGAGCATCGCCGAATTACCCGCCCTCTTCGGCCTCCCCTGAACCGCACAGCTGCAACAATTAGATCCCGGCAAAGGCCGGGATCCATTTCTCGACGCCGCGGAAAACGGATTAATGGGTCCCGGCCTGCGCCGGGACCTATTCGTACTCGTACTCAGCGTATTTCTCGCAGGGCGCTGGAGAGAGCTTGCGGGTCGGTGAGCGGCAAGGAGCAGACCGGGCCGTCGCAGACATAGGCGGCGGGCTTGCCATTCACGGGGCCTTTGCCCTGCGCCGGGTGGTTGGGCGGCAAATCCTCGCCCGGCTTGACCGCGAGCACGATGCGGTTCGGCAATGAGACCGCGTAGACCGCTCGGCGCAACGCCGCGAAAGCAGGCTCGCTGGGTTCGCCGGCGAGCACGATCTGCAGCGGCTTTTGCGCGAATTCGGCGTTGTTGATCAAGGTCGCCAGCGGGAAGAAATTGCGCCCGAGCTCGCCGGAAAACGCGCCGAGGATCGCTTCGGCGCGGGGGCGGTAGGCGTCGTCGCCGGTCAACAGATGGAGCCGCGCCAATACGCCGACCATCGTGCCGTTGCCGGCCGGCACTGCGGCGTCCGAGGCGGTCTTAGCGCGCGCGATCAGATCGGCGGTGTCGTCGGCCGCGAAGAAATAGCCGCCGCCGGCATTGTCCCAATAATGCCGGTCGAGCACCGCGACCCAGGTCTTCGCCTGGTCGAGATAGGCGGGGTCGCTCGTCGCCTCGTGCAAGGCCAGCGCGGCGCGGCTGAGATTGGCGTAATCGTCGACGCTCGCCGGGTGGCGCGCCCTGCCCTCGCGCCAGCTATGGCGGAGCCTTCCATCCTCACCGGTCATCTTGCCGCGGATAAAGGCGAAGGCGCGGGTCGCCAGCGCGATCCAATCCGCGCGATCGAAGGCGAGCCCCGCTTCGGCGAGTGCGGCGATCATCAAGCCGTTCCAATCGGCGAGGATCTTGTCGTCGAGCCCGGGCCGGATTCGCGGCTCGCGCGCCTTCAACAGCAACGCGCGGCCTTTTGCTAGCTCGGCCTCGGTCGCCGCATCCGCGAGTTCGAGATTGTGTAGGCGATTAAGGATGGTGTGGCCTTCCCAATTGCCTTCGGCGGTGACGTCGTAAATGCGCTTGAACAAATCCGCGCGGTCGCCGAGCACCCGGTCGATCTCGGCCTCGGACCAGACATAGAATTTCCCCTCCTCGTGCTCGCTGTCGGCATCGAGGCTCGAGTAGAAGCCGCCCTCGGGGTGGGTCATGTCGCGCTCGAGCCAGCCGATCGTCTCGGCGACGCGCTGCGCATAGAGCGGATCGCGGGTTTCCTGCCAAACCAGGGTCAAGAGGCTCGTCAGCTCGGCATTGTCGTACAGCATCTTTTCGAAATGCGGCGCGAGCCAGCGCGCATCGGTCGAATAGCGCGCAAACCCGCCGCCGAGGTGGTCGTAGATGCCGCCTTGCGAGATCGTCGTCAGCGTGCGCGTCACCGCCTCGCGATAGGGCTCGCGGCGGGTGCGCTTCCAGGCGCGCCACAACAATTCGAAGATGCCGCATTGCGGGAATTTCGGCGCATGGCCGATGCCGCCGTTCAAGGGATCGACCTCGCGCAATAGGCGCTCGGCAATACGGTCGAACAGTTCGGGCGCGACCCCCTCGCCGGCTTGCGGCTGCTCCAGGCGTTTCAACGCGTCGCGCAAAGCGACGACATTTTTCATGACGTTGTCGCGGTCTTGCCGATAGGCGGTGCTGATCGCGTCCAAGACCTGCGGAAAGCCCGGGCGGCCCCAGCGCGGCTCCGGCGGGTAATAGGTGCCGCCCCAGAAGGGCTCGCCTTCGGGGGTCAGAAACATTGTCAACGGCCAGCCGCCCTGCTCGCCCATCAGCGCCAGCGCGTTCTGGTAAATTGCGTCGAGATCGGGGCGCTCCTCGCGGTCGACCTTGATGTTGATGAACCGGTCGTTCATCGCGGCCGCAATCTGCGGGTTCTCGAAGCTCTCATGCGCCATGACATGGCACCAATGGCAGGCGGCATAGCCGACCGAGAGCAAAATCGGCTTGTCCTCGGTCTTGGCGGCGGCCAACGCCTCGGGACCCCAGGGCTGCCACTGCACCGGATTATCCTTGTGCTGCAATAGGTAAGGGCTGGTCTCCTCGCCGAGGCGGTTCCTGTCCATGCCCGACTCCGATAGAAGCGTTGCGGCGCGATTGGTTGCCCGGCGCGGCTCGACGCGATAGGTTGCGCGCCTATCTTAGACCCTGAACGGCGGATCCGCGTCAGCCGCTCCGCTCATCCTTCCCGGAGAGACCCCGAATGTCAGATGCGCCCGCCGATCCGCGGCTGTTTTACAACCGCCACATCTTTATCTGCACCAATACGCGGGCGGAGGGGCATCCGCGCGGATCGTGCTCGGCGCGCGCCGCCGAGGCGGGCGGGGTCGAGAAATTGCGCGGCTATATGCGCGAGAAGGCGCGGCAATTGGGGATCGAGAATATCCGGTGCAACGCGGCGGGCTGCCTCGACCGGTGCGAATACGGCCCCAACATGGTGATCTATCCCGAGGGCGTCTGGTACCGCTACGAGAACACGCAGGACATCGACGAGATCGTCGAGACGCATCTGAAGAATGGCGGACGTGTCAAGCGGCTGATGCTGACCCCCGACCAGCTGCCGCCAAAGCACTGAGGCCGAGCGAGTCCTCCTCCGACACGATCTACGCCCCGGCGACCGCGCCGGGGCGCGCTGCCATCGCCATTATCCGGCTATCCGGGCCGGAAACGGGAGCGGCTTTGGCCGCGCTTGCCGGTGGGCTGCCGCCGCCGCGGGTGGCGCGGCATGCGCGGTTTTGTGACCCTGACAGCGGCGAGGAACTCGATGACGGCCTAGCGCTGTGGTTTCCGGCACCGCACAGCGTCACGGGCGAGGATGTCGCGGAACTTCATCTCCATGGCAGCCGCGCTGTGTTGGCGGCGGTCATGGCGGTGCTGTCGCGGCGCGGGCTGCGGCTGGCCGAGCCCGGCGAGTTCACCCGCCGCGCCTTTCTGAATAATAAGCTCGACCTGACCCAGGCCGAAGCGGTCGCCGATCTCGCGGCCGCCGAAACCGAGGCGCAGCGCCGCCAGGCCTTGCGCCAGCTCGACGGGCATCTCGGGGATATATATCGCGGCTGGGGCGAGCGGTTGTTGCGGCTCCTGGCCCATCTCGAAGCGGCGATCGACTTTCCGGACGAGGATCTGCCGCCTGAAATCGAGGCCGAGGTGGCCGCGGGCGCACGGGCGCTGGCCGACGAGATCGAGGTGCATCTGGCGGACCGGCACCGCGGCGAGCGCTTGCGCGACGGTATCGCGGTGGCGATCCTCGGCCCGCCGAACGCCGGAAAATCGAGTTTGCTGAACGTGTTGGCGCGACGCGAGGCGGCGATCACCTCGCCGATCGCCGGCACGACGCGCGATATCATCGAGGTCGCGATCGATCTTGCCGGCTATCCCGTCGTGCTCGCCGATACGGCCGGGTTGCGCGACAGCGCCGACGTCATCGAGCAGGAGGGGTTGCGCCGCGCCTTGAAGCGCGCCGAAGAGGCTGAATTGCGGCTCTTTGTATTCGATGCGACCCGGCCCGAGGATGCTCGGGGCGCCGCGCCATGGCCCGGCCCCGACACGCTTCTTGTAGCCAACAAGATCGATGTCGCGCGGGAACGCGTTTGTGCGAGGGCGATTGCGGTTTCTGCTTTGACGGGCGAAGGGCTGCCCGAGTTGATCGGCACCCTCTCCTCACGGATTGCGCAAATCTACGATGTGACTGCGCCGGTATTGACCCGGGCGCGGCACCGCGAGGCGCTGGAGACGGCCTTGGCCGCGCTGCGCCGCTCGCTCGCGGCGGATCTGCCGGAATTGCGGGCCGAGGATCTGCGGCTTGCCTGGCGCAGCCTCGGGCGGATCACCGGCCGCGTCGATGTCGAGGATCTCCTCGACGTCATCTTTCGCGATTTCTGCCTCGGCAAATAGGGCGCGCCTCAGCGTTCGTCAATCAAAAGTTGACACACGCGTCACCATATAGTTGACTGTCATCCTAATGTTGACGTCGAAGGGCCACGCTCATGCCCGAAGCCGAGGCTACCCCAATCCGCACGCGCGTCTATCGCTGTTCCTTTTGCGGCAAGTCACAGGAGGAGGTCAGGACGCTCGTCGCCGGACCTGGCGTGTTCATTTGCCATGAATGCGTGCAACTCTGTCAGGGCATCGTCGCGGACAAGCCGGCAGAGCGCGAGAACTCACGCTCGTTGCTGCCGGAGAACGCGACGACCGAGCAGCTGCTGCAGACCCTCGCTGGATATAACGGCGCGTTCGTATGGGTCGATGCCGCGATGCAGGATGTCGTCGATATCCTGCGGGAGCGTGAAGTGAGCTGGGCAACAATTGGGCAGGCGCTTGCCGTGTCGCGACAGGCGGCATGGAAGCGGTTCGCCGAAAAATCTCAACAGCCCAATGAGTGAGAGCGGCTACATCGTTCCAGGAATAAGGCCAGACCACATGGCGGCACGCCAGGACGGCTTTCGGAGCGGTGTTTCACGTGAAACCTCGACACGGCGGAAGGCGGTTCCTACATTCCGGCGCCATGGACGGGCCCAGGGATAAGTTCGACGTCGTCGTTATCGGCGGCGGCCATGCCGGCTGCGAGGCGGCGGCCGCGGCGGCGCGGGTCGGCGCCCGGACGGCTTTGCTGACGCATAGCCGCGCGACCATTGGTGAGATGTCATGCAACCCGGCGATCGGCGGGCTCGCCAAGGGCCATCTCGTGCGCGAGATCGATGCGCTCGACGGGGTCATGGGGCGGGCGATCGACCGCGCCGGGATCCAGTTCCGCATCCTGAACCGCTCGAAGGGCCCCGCGGTCAGGGGGCCGAGGGCGCAGGCCGACCGCAAGCTCTATAAGCGCGCCATCGCCGAGCTGCTCGGCGAGATCGCGAACCTGAGCATCATCGAGGGCGCGGCGGAGGATTTGATCCTCGATGCGGCCGGGCGGGTCGCCGGGATCGCGCTGGGAGATGGGCGGCGGCTCGCGGCTGGCCGGGTCGTCCTGACGACCGGCACGTTTCTCGGCGGGCTCATTCATATCGGCGAGGAGAAGATCCCGGCCGGGCGCGTCGGCGAGGCCCCCTCGCTCGGCCTGTCACAAACCTTGCGGGGCTGCGGCTTTGCGCTGGGGCGGCTCAAGACGGGCACGCCGCCGCGGCTCGACGGGACGACTATCGATTGGGCCGGGCTCCAAGTGCAGCCCGGGGACGATCCGCCCCTGCCCTTCTCGTTCCTGACCGAGCGGATCACGACACCGCAGATCGTCTGCCATATCACCGAGACGACACCCCGGACGCACGAGATCATCCGCGCCAATCTCGCCCGCTCGCCGCTTTATGCCGGGGATATCACCGGTATCGGGCCGCGCTATTGCCCGTCGATCGAGGACAAGGTGGTGCGCTTCGCCGAGCGCGAACGGCACCAGATCTTTCTCGAGCCGGAAGGGCTCGACGACGACACGATATACCCGAACGGTGTCTCGACCTCCCTGCCGCGCGACGCGCAGGCGGCGTTCATCGCGACAATCCCGGGGCTTGAGCGGGCCGTCATGCGGCGGCCCGGCTACGCGATCGAATACGATTATGTCGATCCGCGCGAGCTTTACCCCAGCCTGGAGACGCGGCGCGTGCCCGGCCTCTACCTCGCCGGGCAGATCAACGGCACGACGGGGTATGAGGAAGCCGCGGCGCAGGGCCTTATCGCTGGGCTCAACGCGGCCCTGGCGGCCTCCGAGGCGGAACCCCTCGTGCTCGACCGCGCCAACGCCTATATCGGCGTCCTGATCGACGATCTGGTGACGCGCGGGACCAGCGAACCCTACCGCATGTTCACCTCGCGCGCCGAATACCGCCTGACCCTTAGGGCCGACAACGCCGATCAGCGGCTGACCCCGATCGGTCTGGCCCATGGCGCGGTCGGTGGCGAGCGGGGCCGGGCTTTTGCTGCAAAAATGGCGGCGCTCGACGAGGCGCGTTGGCTTGCGGCCGAATTGCGGTTGAGCCCGACCGCGCTGCGGCGGCATGGCCTCACGGTCAATGCCGATGGGATCGCACGCTCGGCGGCGGAATTGCTCGCGCATCCCGGGATCGATGTGGCGCGGCTCGCGGCGATCTGGCCCGAACTGGGCGCGATGCCGGCCGAAATCGCCGAACAGCTGGAAATCGATGCTCGCTATGCCGGCTACCTCGATCGGCAGGCGCGCGATATCGCCGCGTTCCGCCGCGATGAGGCTCTCCTGTTGCCGGACGGGCTCGATTACGCGGCTGTGGGTAGCCTTTCCGCCGAAATCTGCGGCAAGCTCGCCGCTGCCCGGCCGGCGACCTTGGGGGCCGCGGCGCGCATTTCGGGCGTCACGCCGGCGGCGCTAGTGGCCCTGTTGCAATACGTCAAACGTCGGCCGGAGCCGCGCGCGGCGTGACTCCCCTCGGTCCGGAGGGGTTCGCGGCGCTGACCGGTGTTTCACGTGAAACACTGGCGCGGCTGGAGGCCTACGCGGAGCTCCTGAAGCGCTGGTCGGGGCGCATCAATCTGGTCAGCCGCAATACGCTCGGCGATCTGTGGCGGCGGCATTTTCTCGATTCGGCGCAATTGCTGCCGCTGATTCCGGAGAAAGCGCGCAGCCTTGTCGATCTCGGCAGCGGCGCCGGGTTTCCCGGGCTGGTCCTGGCGATCCTCGGCGTCCCCGCGGTCGAATTGATCGAAAGCGATAAGCGCAAAGGCGTGTTTCTACGCGAGGCGGCCCGGATTACGAGTGCGGCGGTCAAGATCACCGATTCCCGCATCGAGGCGGCAAAGCTGCATCCGGCCGATGTTGTGACCGCCCGAGCCTGCGCGCCCTTGGACAAGCTTCTGCCGTTGGCGCAACGGTTTATCGGCCCGAACACGCTCTGCCTGTTCCTGAAGGGGGAGCATGCCGAGGATGAATTGACCGCAGCACGGCGGGATTGGAGAATGAAAGCGGCGCAGCTGCCCAGCCGCGCCGACCCGAGGGGGGTCATTCTCAGACTGGAGCAGGTCACCCGTGAGCCTGAGGGGGGAGGGTGAGGCGCGCGCCATTGCCGGCGCCCGGCGCGCGCGCATCATCGCAATTGCCAATCAGAAGGGCGGCGTCGGCAAGACCACGACAGCGGTAAATCTCGCGACGGCCTTGGCCGACCGGGGCCGCCGCGTGCTGCTGATCGATCTCGATCCGCAGGGTAATGCCAGCACCGGGCTCGGTTTTGCGCCGGCCGATCGCGGCAAGACCAGCTACGATTTATTGCGCGGCGACGCGGAGTTGGACACCGCGATGACCGCGACGATCGTATTGCGGCTCTTTCTGGTGCCGGCATCGGCCGATCTCGCTGGCATCGAATTGGAAATAGCCCAGGAAGACCGCCGCGAATCGCTGCTGGCGCGCTCGTTGCGCGGCCAGACCGCCGGGTTCGACGAGGTGCTGATCGACTGTCCGCCCTCGCTCAATCTATTGACGATCAATGCCTTGACAGCGGCCGACAGCGTGCTGGTGCCGTTGCAATGCGAATATTATGCGCTCGAAGGGCTGGCGCAGCTGATGCGCACGATCGAGCGCGTGCAGCAGGGGCTCAACCCCCGCCTTGTCCTCGAAGGCGTGGTGCTGACCATGTACGACCAGCGCAACAATTTGTCCGAGCTGGTCGCCGACGATGTGCGGCGGCACCTCGGCGACAAGGTCTTCAAAACCGTGATCCCGCGCAATGTTCGCGTCTCGGAGGCGCCGTCGCACGGCATGCCGGTCTTGATGTACGACCCGCGCTGCGCCGGATCGGACGCTTACACCGATCTTGCGATCGAGATGCTGCGGCGGAATTCCGGCGCCACACGCGAGCGCCGAGGGGCGGCGGCATGAGCGATCGGGCGAAGCGGCCGCAGCTCGGGCGCGGTTTGTCGGCCTTATTCGGCGAAGGTGGGGGGCGGGTGCTGTCCGGGCCAGGGGCGCCGCGCACGGTTCCCATCGAGGCAATCCGTCCGTCGCCGTTCCAGCCGCGGCGGCGCTTTGCCGAAGCCGAACTCGACGGCCTTGTGCAATCTATCCGCGAGAAGGGGATCGTCCAGCCGCTCCTGGTGCGGCCGGTTGACGATCTGGTCGATAATGTCGTTGCCGATTCCGGAGCCCCCGGGGCGGAATTCGAGCTGGTCGCCGGCGAGCGGCGGTGGCGCGCGGCGCAGCGCGCCGGATTGCATGAGGTGCCGGTCGTCATCCGGCCGTTTGGCGATTCCGAGGTCTTGGAGATCGCACTTGTCGAAAATCTGCAACGCGAGGATCTGACCCCGCTCGAGGAGGCGGAGGCGTACAGCCGCTTGATGCAGGAGTTCGGGCACAGCCAGGCTAATGTCGCCGAGACGATCGGCAAGAGCCGCAGCCATGTCGCCAATACGTTGCGATTGTTGGGTTTGCCGCCGGCCGTCAAGCGCCAGCTCGACGAGGGCGCGCTGAGCGCCGGGCATGCCCGCGCGCTGTTGGGGGCGCCCGACCCGGCGGCATTGGCCGGCGAGGTTGTGCGGCGCGGGCTCAATGTCCGCGCGACCGAGCTCTTGGTGCGTCGCCGCGCGGCATCGCCGGAGCCGCGCCAGCGCAAGCCGCGCGACCACGACACGGTGGCGCTCGAACGCGAACTCGGCGGGACGCTGGGACTGCGGGTGACTCTATCCCCCAATGGGCGAGGCGGATCCTTGACCTTGCATTACGCGAGCCTCGACCAGCTCGACCGCGTATTGAAGCTGCTACGCGGCGGCTGAGCGGGAGCCGGCGCGGGCCATTTGGGCGAGCGCGAACATCGCCTCGCGGCACAGGGTCTCGGCCGGCAAGCCGGTTTGCTTCATACGAAATTCGGCTTCCGCGGCGCGGTCGAGCGCCTCGCGCAGGCGTGGCTCCGTCCAGCGCTGGAGCTGGCGACGCCAGCTGTCCTGCTGCTTGAAGAAGATCGGCGGGCGGGCGCTGCGGATCGCATTGTCGATCGAGCCGCCGCCGCTAAGCTGGGTTGACAGCACATGCAGCCGGTGGAGATGGCGCAACAGCGCGCGGATGACCGTGACCGCGTTTTCGCCTTCCTGAAACACGCGGGCGAGGGCGCGGTCGAGCGCCGCCGCATCGCCCTCAGCGGCAGCCAGCACCGCGTCATCGAGCGACAGCGCCGCGCTGTCGCTGATGACGGCCTGCGCGTCGGCGAGCTCGATGCGGCCGCCCGCGCCGGCATAAAGTGTCAGCTTCTCCAATTCGGCGCGAGTCAGGAGGCGGTCGCCGCCAAGATGCTCGACGAGAAAGGCGACGGCATCGCGGCTGATCGCGATGCGATGCGCCGCGAAAGTGTCGCGGATGACCCCGGCGAGATCGCGTGCGTTGTCGGGGTAGCAACCGATCGCGGCGGCATGCGGCGCCTCCTCGAAGGCGCGGCGCAATGCCGAGCGGCTCGGCAATTCGCTGGCCTCGGCGACGATCAGCGCATCGCCCGGCATGTCGGCGAGGAAGCGCGCGAAGAGCGGCGCCTGCTGATCGCCGGCGTCGCGCAGGCGGACGACCCGGCGGCCGGCCATCAAGCTGATCTGCGCCGCCTCATCGGCGAGCCGCGCCGGATCGGCGGCGAGCGTCGCGGCCGTCAGCTCGGCGACGCGGAACGGATCGCGCAGATCGGGGCAGACCGCGCGCGCCAGCGCATCGGCGCGCTCGCGCACGAGCCCCGCATCGGGGCCGAACAGCAGCACGGCGCGGATCTGCGGGTCGGGCCGGCGCAGAAACCCGTCAACCTGGCCGGCGGCAAGCTTCACGGCGTGCCGAGTTTCGGGCCGCCTTCGGCGGCGCGGCGCTGCAGGAACAAGGTCAGCCGGGTCACGATATCGCGGCGCAATTCCTCGACGGCGCGGATGCGGGCGTCCTCCTCGGCGACGACGCTGGCGTAATTGTTCGCGAGGATGTCGAAGGATTCGGAGGTATGGACCGAGTTCGCGAGCAGCGCCGTGCCGGTCTTGATGTCGCGCAGCCAGAAGCTGACCGTCGCATCGAGCTTGCCGCGGCTGCCGAGCCCGGTCTG
>JBKOVT010000148.1:0-11929 GCA_046724035.1 Pseudomonadota bacterium
CCGCCCGAGCACGCCGAGATCGACGAGGTGATCGACGCCGAGCCTTCTATCCCACTCGGGAAAGTCGCGGCGCAGGCGTCCCTTGATCGCCTGTCGGCAATCGAGTTCGACCCGATGGCGCTGGCCGTAATCGAACCCGACCGTCTCCACGCGCGCAAATCGGGCGAGCGCCCAGGCCAGGCAGGTCGTCGAATCCTGCCCGCCCGAAAACAGCACGAGCGCCGCTTCGGGTTGCGAAAATTGGCTCATGGCTGGGAAATAGGCCCTCTCAGCGCCGCGATCAACAAACCGGCCCCGTCGCTGCTATAGTCCGGCCCAGCCCGGCCCGGAGGTGACATGCCCGCCCGCAATACGAACACCGCTAATCCCTATCTCGCGCTCGGCGTCAGGCCGTTCATCAATTGCTGCAGCGTGCGCACGATGCATGGCGGCAGTCTGATGCTGCCGCAGGTGCGCGCCGCGGTCGATGCCGCCTCGCGCCAGTTCGTCAATCTCGACGAGCTGATGGACGCGGCGGGCAAGCGCATCGCCGAACTGACCGGCGCCGAATGGGGCATCGTGACCTGCGGCAGCGCCGCCGCCGTCGCGCTCGGCACCGCCGCCTGCGTCGCCGGCAACGACCCTGCCAAGATGCTGCGCCTCCCCTTTACCGACGGCATGGTCAACCGCGTCATCATCCCACGGAAACAGCGCTTCGCCTACGATCAGGCCGTGCGCATGATCGGCTGCCACATCGTCGAGATCGACACCCGCGAAGAGCTCGACAAGGCCCTCGAAGAACCGGTCGCGCTGGTCGTCCTGCTCGGGAAGCAGGAGCATCTCTCGGCTGTGCGGCTCGAGGAGATCGCCTCGGTAACGAAGCCGCGCGGCATCCCGATCATGGTCGACGCCGCCTCCGAGCATATCGAGAGCCCGAGCCCATGGCTCAAACGCGGCGCCGATCTCGTCATTTACAGCGGTGGCAAGTTTCTGCGCGGGCCGCAAACCAGCGGGCTCCTACTCGGTAATAAGCGGCTCTGCCAGGCGGCTTGGCGCAACGGCTCGCCGCATCAAGCCCTGGGACGGCCAATGAAGGTGTCGAAGGAGGACATCGTCGGCGTCGTCACCGCGCTCGAATATTGGTTCGGTGAGCGCGACACCGCCGCCGAGCGTCAGAAATGGTACGACGACTGCGCCGCGGTCGCGGAGCGGCTCGGGCAACTCGATGGCGTCCACGGCGAGGTCGTCGACCCGGAGGGCGTCGACAGGGTGCCGCGGCTGAAGATCGTCTGGGACCGCGCTCGCTATCCGTTGAACGGCCTCGACCTGCGGCAGCGGGTGCTCGAGGGCGAGCCCCGGGTCATGCTCGACGACAACAGCGTTACCGAAAGTTCGATCACCGTTGATCCTTTCCAACTTCAGCCCGGGGAGGCGACGCAGGTCGGCGACGCGGTGGTCGCGGTATTGCGCGCGTCGCTGACCAACCGGCCGCCGAGCGAGAAGCTGCCGGCCATCACGGTCGCCGGCGACTGGGAATTGCGGCTCGATTTTCTGCATGGCAGCCGCACCCATCGCCTCGCGCTCGAACAGCGCGGCGCCGAGCTCGCCGGCCATCAGCGCTCGGCCCAGTTCGACGGGCCGCTTCAAGGGGTGCTCGACGGCGACACCGTGCGTTTCAGCTTTGGCGCGCGCTACGAGGCGAGCAACATGTCTTACCGCTTCGAGGGCCGCGTCAGTAACGGCACGATGGTGGGCACCGTCGAGCTCGGCGCCGCCAGCGATCAGAACGCCGGCATCGTCAATCGCACGCAGTTTGGCAGCGGTGCCTGGCAGGCCCGCCGCCTCGGGTGACCCGATACACCGCGCGGCTGGCGCTGGCTGTGGCGCTATTGGGCCCGGCGTCCGCCGGCGCGGGCGTCGTCGATACTTACGAGTGCCGCCGCGACCTGGCGATGGCCGACCAGCTTGTCCATGGCGTCCGGCTGCGCGAGAACAGCGTCAAGGCGGGTGATTTTGTCGGCCTCCGCCGGCTCCTGCGGCGAAACCTGGAGGACATGGTCAAAGCCCGCGGCCCGATGGCCCGCTGCATGACCGGTCACGATCAGGGCGAGAATGTCGCGCAGATGGACGCCTCGATCGGCGATATTCGATACGTCCTCGCGCGGCACTGCCAAGGCCGCTGAGCGCGCCCCCTGCCCCGCGTCTACAGAAGGTCGGCGACGGCGTTCCAGTAGCGCCGCATCGCGGCGATGTGGTCGACGAGCGAGCGGCCCTCGATGCGCCGCAAATGGCCGCTCTGGTAGTAATTCGCGAGCGTCAGATGCGTGACGCCGCAGGATTTCCAGAACCGCACGGTGTCGCGCCACTCGGTCTCATCACCCGCGGCCGAGACGCGGGTATCGATGCCGATCGTCGCCGGATCGCGCCCCGCTTCCTCGGCCATGCGCCGCAATCGATCAAAGGCGGCGCGCGCTTCCTCGCCGGGTCCATAGGCGAGCGGCATCCAGCCATCGCCCCATTTGACGGTGCGCCGCAACGTCGCCTCGGCGTGCCCGCCATACCAGAGCGGCACCTTCCCCGAGGCCGGGCGCGGGTTGATGCCGGCATCCTCGATCGTGTGCCACTTGCCCTTAAAGGCGACATGCGGCTCCTGCCAGAGCGCCCGCATGACTTCGACCTGCTCCTCGGAACGTCGGCCGCGATCGTGAAAATTCTCGTTGAGCCCGGTGAACTCAACCTCGTTCCACCCGACCCCGATGCCGAGCCGGAACCGCCCGCCGCACAGCACATCGAGACAAGCCGCCTGTTTGGCGACAAGCGCGGTCTGGCGTTGCGGCAGGATCAGCACCTGGGTCGAGAAATCCTCGATCTTGGTGACCGCGGCGAGAAACCCGAACAGCACGAAGGGGTCGTGGTAGAGGTCGGTCGAGCGGCCACGCTGCTGGGTCCAGCCGGGCCGGCTCTCCGGGTTGGCACCGAGCACATGGTCGGGCAAGGCGATCCCCTGATACCCGATCGCTTCCGCCGCCTGCACAAAATCGCGGATCGTATCGGGCTCGCCGCCGATATCGACGATCGGCAAGGCCACGCCGAGCTTCATGTTCCGCTCCGTCGTATTTCCGAGACCAAATTGATCGGCCTCGCGCTCCCTGGCAATGCCGGGTTCCGCCGTCTAGGTTAGCTCTATGCCCCCTCCCCGCCTGCGCGTCGCCTCCGATGTCGGCGGCACCTTTACCGACAATCTCGCCTATGACGAGGCGGCGCGGCATGTGACCGTCGCCAAGGTGCCGACGACGCCGGAGAACCGCGCCCTCGGCACCGTGCGCGGCCTGCGGCAAGCGTTGGCCGCGCAGAACCGGGCGGGCGCCGATGTCGCCTATGTCGGGCACGGCATGACGACCGCGACCAACGCCGTCATCCAGCGCAGCGGCGGCCGTGTCGCCTTCATCACGAACGAGGGTTTTCGCGACCTCCTGCTGATCGGACGGCAGAACCGGCCGAGCCTTTACGACATTCGCAAGACGCGGCCGCCACCGCTCGTCCCGCGGGAGGATTGCCACACCGTGCGCGGCCGGCTCGACCCCTCCGGACGCGAAATCACGCCGCTCGACGAGGCTGGCCTCCGCAATATCGCCCAGCGGCTGCGGGCCAATCGTGTCGAGGCAGTCGCAATTGCCTGCTGCATGCCTACGCAAATCCCGCTCACGAGCAGCGCGCCCAGGCGATCCTCACGGCAGAGCTCCCCGGCGTCCCAGTCTGCATCTCGACCGATATCCTCGCCGAGTTCCGCGAATACGAGCGCGCCAGCACGGTCGTGCTCAACGCGTATTTGCTGCCGGTCATGGAGCGCTATCTCGCCTCGTTGACCGAGCTCCTCGCCGATCCCGCCGATGGGCTGGGGCTCGCGCGTGACGTCCCGGTCATGGTCATGGAAGCCTCGGGCGGGCTGATGACCGTCGCGACGGCGCGCGACAAGCCCGTGCATACCGTGCTGTCGGGCCCGGCCGGCGGGGTCGTCGCCAGCGCACATGTCGCGCGCCTCTCGGGCTTCGACGACATCATCACGCTCGATATGGGCGGCACCAGCACCGACATTTCCCTTGTGCTGGGCGGCGTGCCGCAAGTGACGCGCGAAGCGAGCCTTGAAGGCGCGCCGATCCGTATCCCGGTCATCGACATCAACGCGATCGGCGCCGGCGGCGGCTCGATCGCCTGGATCGACGAGGGCGGCGCCTTACGGGTGGGGCCGCGCAGCGCCGAGGCGGTGCCGGGCCCGGCCTGCTATGGCCGCGGCGGGACCGAGCCGACCGTTACCGACGCGAACCTCGTCCTTGGCCGCTTCGGCGCGGATACAAAGCTCGGCGGCGAATTGACCCTCGACCCGGATGCGGCGGCGCGCGCCATCGAGGCGCGCATCGCCCGCCCGCTCGGCCTCGACCTGACCGCCGCCGCTGCCGGCATATGCGTGTCGCCAACGCCAACATGACGCGCGGCATCCGCGTCGTCTCGATCGAGCGCGGCCACGACCCGCGCGGTCTGACCCTCGTGCCCTTCGGCGGCGCCGGCCCGATGCACGGCTCGCCCTTGGCGCGCGAATTGTCGATCCCGCGCCTCCTGGTGCCGCCGACTCCCGGGATCCTGTGCGCCCTTGGCATGCTGGTCGCCGATCTGCGCCACGATCTCGTGCGCACCCATCTCGCGGCGCATGCCGAGCTCTCGGCCGAGGCGGCGCAAGCGGTGCTCGACCCGATGCTCGACGAGGCGCGGCATCTACTCGCGGCCGACCGGATGCCGCCGGAGCGGCAACGGATCGAGATGCGGGTCGATATGCGCTATATCGGCCAATCCTACGAACTGCCGCTCCCGCTCACCGCTTTTACAAAGGCGGATTGGGCCGGCCTCGTCCCGGCGTTTCATGCCGAGCATCGGCGCCGCTTCGGCCACAGCGACCCGCAGGCGGCCGTCGAGATCGTCAGTTTCGCAGTGACCGCCACCGGCCTCATCGACACGCCCGAACTGCCGCGCCCGGCCGCCGGCGGCCGCGAGCCGCTCGCCGAGGCGCGACAAGGCATGCGCCGGGTCTATTTCGAGGCGGCGGCTCCGGGCGGCGGCGGATGGCACGAAGCGCCGGTCTGGCATCGCGAGGCGCTCCTCGCCGGCAACGAGATCACCGGCCCGGCGGTCATCGAGGAGATCTCGGCGACGACCGTGCTCTACCCCGGCGACCGCGCCCGCCTCGGCAAGATCGGCAGCCTCATCGTCGATATTGGCAGTTGATCGACCCGAACCCCTGGGACGAAGAAGCGAACCTGATGCCCCTGGCGCCGCGGCGGAAATGGCGGCGGGTTGCGCTCCTCTCGGATGGTGTCCCGAACGCAGCCTCGCGCCTTACCGCGGCACCACCCGTCAGTACACGACGTTGCCGCCGTCGTCGGTGCACAGATGGATGCCGGTAGAGTAATGCCTTATAACATTGTCGCGGACGCGAGCGTCGGAGCCGTTGCCGAGAGCGCTGCAAAGAATGCCTTCGCCGGGTGTCGAGGTAGACTGAACCAGGTAGTTGTCGCGCACCGCAACTCCGGTTGTGTTATCGAGGGTGATACCATACGCCGACCCGCCGCCCTTCTGGACCAGATTGCGGACCCGGTTCCCTTGTATCAGCGTCCCTTCTCCGTGCTCCGAGATGCCGGTCGATGTGAAGCTCGCGAAACTGGCGGCGGCGACAGTCCCGTCCAGGACGTTGTCAATCACGTCGCCCGACGTCTCGATGGCAATAGCATAATCTATGAATGCAATCGGATTGCCGCCGGTATTGGTGACGGTATTGCGCCGAATGATGCTGCTCTCGCCTTCCACGAGGATGCCCCAGACACGGTTGAGCAGTAGCCGGTTGTTCTCGATCAGATGCCCGCTTTGCGGCGCGCTGGAGCCGATACTGATGCCAGTCTGAAATCCTTGGATCGTGCAGCGGCGCACCGTGATGTTCGACACGGCATCGGCGTAGATGCCGATGCTTTGAGTACCGGTCCCCGCCGCAACATTGCCGAGCTTGAAGTCGCTGCAGTCGATCGTGACGTTGTTGGTTTGGATATCGATGGCGTGGATGTTGCTCGCGGTGGTGCCGATGTCGTGCCGCAGGCACCAGGTACCTGGCGTGGTGATCACCGTGGGTACCGCGTCGATGAAGCCGGTACAGCTATCGTAGCTTTCAGCCGCCGATGCCGGCGCGGTCATCGCAACGAACGCGATCGATAGGCTGATCGCGAGCGCCAAGGTGCGTATTGCGCGCATAATGTTCTTCCCTTACGTGTTTTCGGCGAGGACCATAGCGGCACGGCCGCAGCCGATCTACTCTCTCGCCATACATTCCCGAGAGCCGCCGCGAAGCTCCGCATGGGGTGAGAAAAAATCTGCGCTCGGGCCCTTGTAGAACATACCGCGAACATCTATCTCTTCCGAAACCGGTTCGCGTCGACGTCGAATGAAAATCGAAGGCTTTACTTGGCTCCAAAATGGCCCTTCCCGAATTCGCTGTTAAATCGCGAAAATTTCCCTGTTCTCAGGCAATTTTGGACGCGTCCCGGCACTCGTCTGCCTGCTCCGCCCTGCTGCATTTACGAGCCGGAAACACGGAATCTCAATGGCTTGCTCCTGATCTTTTTCGTTTCGCGACGTATGCAGTTCGGGATTTGTAGGGCGGAAAACCCCGGCGAAAGCCGGGGGTATTCCGCCATGGCTGCGAGTGAAGACGGTTCCTGGTGGAATGCGCTACGCTTTTCCGGCCTACGCAACGGGAGCTGAAGCATGGGCCAGGTAGAGGGAAAGATCGCGCTGGTAACGGGCGGCGCCTCCGGGATCGGCGAAGCCTGCGTGGAAACCTTGGCGCGCGAGGGCGCCGCGGTCGTCATCAGCGACATCGACGATGTCCGCGGCAACGACCTCGCCGCGTCGCTGACCGCCGCGGCCCGGCAGGCGATCTACCTCCGGCATGACGTCACGGACGAAACACAGTGGCAGCAGGTCGTTGCTGAGATCGAGCGGCGCCACGGCCGCCTCGACATCCTCGTCGCCAATGCCGGCATCGGCATCATGGTGACCTCGATCGTCGACATGAGCCTCGCCGATTGGCGCCGCCAGACAGCAGTCAACCTCGACGGCGTGTTCCTCTCCGTGAAGTACTGCCTATCCTTGATGCGCCGGTCCGGCGGCGGGTCGATCATCATGACTTCGTCGATCGCCGGGTTGCGCGGCTCGGCGACCTTGGCCGGCTATTGCGCGACCAAGGGCGGCGTCCGCCTCTTCGGCAAGGCGATCGCGATGGAATGCGCGGCCCGCGGCGACAACATCCGCGTCAATACGGTGCATCCCGGCGTCATCGACACGCCGATCTGGGGCAAGATCCGCCCCGATCTCGCGGCACCCGGGCATAACGCCCCGATTGACATCGAGGAGATCGGCCGCGCGAGCGCGCCGCTCGGCCGCGTCGGGAAGCCGCAGGACATCGCCAACGGCGTCTTGTTCCTCGCCTCCGACGCGTCGAATTACATCACCGGCACCGAGCTCGTCATCGATGGCGGCATCACCGGCGGCGCGATCGCGCGCCGCGGCCCCCTGGCAGCGAGACCCGAGGATGAATGACCTCCCCACTCCCGGCCTGACCCGCCGCAACACCGTCGACCCGGTCACGCTCGAGGTGCTGCGCAACGCGCTCGAAGCGACCGCCGACGAGATGGGCGCGGTCCTGAAGCGCACCTCCTTCTCGCCGAACATCAAGGAGCGCATGGATGCCTCCTGCGCCGTGTTCGACGCGCAAGCGCAGCTTGTCGCGCAAGCGGAGCACGTCCCGGTGCATCTCGGCTCGATGCTGCGCTCGGTCGAGAAGACGGTTGCGGCGGCCGGCGGTCTCGAGGACGGCGATGTTGTCATCGTCAACGACCCCTTTACCAACGGCTCGCACCTGCCCGACATCACCGTCGTCGCGCCGGTCTTCGCCGAAGGCCGGCACATCGCCTATGTCGCGACGCGCGCTCATCACGCCGATGTCGGCGGCATGGAGCCGGGCTCGATGCCCGGCAATAGCCACGAGATCTATCAGGAGGGGCTCGTCATCCCCGCCGTAAAACTCTACCGCGGCGGCGAATTGCAGGACGACGTGATGCGCCTGATCCTCGCCAATGTGCGCACCCCCGAGGAACGCCGCGGCGACCTCAACGCCCAGCTCGCCTCGCTTCGCATCGGCGAGCGCCGCATCCGCGAATTGGCACAGCGCTATGGCGCCGACCTCGTCACCGCCGGCTTCGAGGCGATCCTCGACTACACCGAGCGGCGCATGCGCCGCCGCCTCGCCGAATTCCCGCCCGGCACCTATCGCGGCGAGGATTTTCTCGACGATGACGGGTCGAGCGACGAGCCCGTGCGCATCGCCCTCGCGATCACCATCACGCCGGAAAAGCTCGTCCTCGATTTCGCCGGCTCCTCGCCGCAGCGGCCCGGCAACATCAACGCCGTCGCGCCAATGACCTACTCGGCCTCGTTTTTCGCGATCAAGCTGCTGACCGACCCGGAAATTCCGGTCAATGCCGGCACGTTCCGCAATCTCGAATTGAAGATCCCGGAGGGCAGCGTGCTCGCCGCCCGCCACCCCGCCGCCACCTGCGCCGGCAACACCGAGACGACACAGCGCATCGCCGACACGGTGCTCAAGGTCTGCGCCCAATTCGCGCCCGACCGCGTGCCGGCCGCGAGCCAGGGCACGATGAACACGATCGCGGTCGGCGGCAACGATCCGCGCGCCAAAACCCCTGGGGGCCGCCCGTACAGCTACATCGAGACGATCGGCGGGGGTCAGGGCGGCCGGCCGATGGGGCCGGGCGATGACGGCATCCAGTGCAATATGACCAACACGATGAACACGCCCGTCGAGGCGCTCGAGATCACCTACCCGCTGCGGGTCGAGCGCTACGAATTGCGCGAAGGTTCGGCCGGTGCCGGCAAGCACCGCGGCGGTAACGGTCTCGTGCGGGCGATCCGCAGCCTCGATCACACCGCGCGCGTGTCATTGCAATGCGAACGCCGCCGCTTCGCGCCTTACGGGCTGAAGGGCGGCGCCGATGCCAAGCCCGGCCACAATTATGTCGTGCAGGGGAATGGCCAGGTTCGCGACGAACCCGGCAAGGCGAGCCTGTCGCTCCGCCCCGATGAGATCATCGTCGTCGAAACCCCCGGTGGCGGCGGCTGGGGCCGGCCCGCTGCAGATACAAGCGCCGGAGATCGATGAACCCACACCGCGACGAGATTGCTTCGTCGCTGCTGCGCCTCGCAATGACAGCCTTTGTTGTCATTGCGAGCGAAGCGAAGCAATCTCGGTGGTGTTCAGAAAATCTTATGTACGCCCGGGTTTCATAGCTTCGATGCTGAACCGCCTTTACGCCCGCATCCTCGCGATTGCCGCCGGCCCGAATGCGCTGACGGCGCTCTTGATCATCTCCTTCGCGGAAAGCTCGTTTTTTCCGATCCCGCCCGACATTCTGCTGATCCCGATGATCCTGGCGCGGCCGCGCGATGCGTTCCGCCTTGCCGCTTATTGCACCCTCGCCTCGGTCGCCGGCGGGCTTCTCGGCTATGCGATTGGCTATTTCCTGTTCGACACGATCGGCCGCCCGATTCTCGAATTTTACCATGCGATGGACCGGTACGACGCCCTGAAGGCCGGTTTCGACCAGTGGGGAACCTGGATCATCATCCTCAAGGGGATGACCCCGATCCCCTACAAGCTGATCACGATCGCCAGCGGCGTCGCGCATTTCGATCTCGCCGCCTTTATCGGCGCCTCGATCATCTCGCGCAGCCTGCGGTTTTTCCTCGTGGCCGTGCTTTTGTGGTGGTTTGGCGATGCCGCCCGCCGCTTTATCGAAAAACGCCTCACCTTGGCGACGAGCCTTTTTGCCGTCGCCCTCGTTGGCGGTTTTGTGGTGCTTCGCTATCTCTAAGGCATGAGCCTCTCGACCCGCGCTTTTGCCGGCTTTGTGCTGATCGCGAGCGCGCTTGTGCTCGGGACGGCGCTCCTGTCGCAATATTGGGGCGGGCTCGCCCCTTGCGAGCTGTGCCTGCTGCAGCGCTGGCCGTGGGCGGCCGCCATTGTAATTTCGCTCGTCGTCGTGCTGGTCGGAGAGCGCGCCCGGCTCGATTGGGTGGCACTCGCGCTCGCGCTCGTTTTGGCCATCAGCGTTGTTTTCGCCTTCTATCACGTGGGGGTCGAGCAGCACTGGTTTGCTGGCCCAAGCGCCTGCACCGCCGCCCCCAGCGGCGCGGTGAGCCTCGAACAGATGAAGCAGCAGATCCTCGGGACCGCTCCCGTCCTCTGCGACCGCCCGGCCTGGACATTATTCGGGGTGTCGCTTGCCGGTTGGAACCTGCTCGCCTCGCTTCTGATGGCCGGCCTTTGCATTGCCGCGCTCCTGCACGGCTTCCGGCGGCGCGGTGGCGCGCTCAGTCTGCGGCAGGGTGCGGCATGACAGCGGAGCGCCCGCCCTACCTCCCCGGCGATCCGCCGCCTGCCGACGAGATCGAGCGCATGATCCGGGTCGATCATGCGGGCGAATACGGCGCGGTGCGGATCTATGAGGGCCAGCTTGCGGTGATGCGCCGCGGCCGCGCCCGCGACGAGATCCGCCGCATGGCGGAGCAGGAGGCGCGCCATCTCGCGAGGTTCAACGAGCTTATGCAGTCGCATCGGGTGCGCCCGACCGTGCTGCAGCCGCTGTGGCACATGGCCGGCTACGCCCTCGGCGCCGCAACCGCGCTGCTCGGCGAGGAAGCGGCGATGGCGTGCACGGTCGCTGTCGAGGAGGTCATCGACGAGCATTACCAGGGTCAGGCGGATCGCCTCGGCGACGCCGATCCGGTGCTCAAACACACGATCCTTGCCTTTCGCGACGACGAGTTGGCGCATCGCGCGCGCGCGATCGAGCACGGCGCGTTGGATACGCTCGGCTACGACGTGATCTCAGGCGTCATCAAGGCGGGCTCGCGCCTGGCGATCTGGCTATCGACGCGCCTCTGATCTTACTGCCGCCAGATACCCCGCCCGGCATTGCGTGCCTTCTCCTCAGCATCCCGCAACCGCTCCGGCGCGTTCTCGGCGGCGCCGCCCGCGCCGTTCAGCACGACTGCCTCCGCCAGGTCGTAGTCGCCGAGTTTGCAGCGATACTGCGCCGCACCGCGGTCTACCGGCTCGCAGGCGATCTCGCGGCCTTTGATGTAACGCGCCAATTCGCGTACCGCCTCGCCGGCTTTGCCTTCGACGCCGCTTAGATGCACGGTCGCGCCGTTGAGCACGAGGGTCGCGGTATCCACGAGCCGCGGCACGCCGCGCAAGGATTGCGGCGGCGCCTCGGTCAACGCAGCCGGCTTCAGACCCGCCGGAGGTTGCGCCGGCTTCTGCTGCTCCGCGACAGCGGGTGGCGGCCTGCCGCTGCCGGTCAGCGCGTCTGGCGCGGGTGCGCCGGGTTTGGGGATGATCTTCTCGGCCTCGGTGACAAAATCGTGCCAGATCTTGGCGGGGATCTCGCCGCCCGCGACCTTGTCCATCGGGCTGTTGTCGTCGTTCCCGACCCAGACGCCGACGACGATATCGGAGGTGAAACCGGCAAACCACGCGTCCCGATATTCGTCGGTCGTGCCGGTTTTTCCGGCTGCCCGCCGGTCGACCCGCGCCGCTTTCCCCGTCCCTTCGGTGACGACCGCTTCGAGCAGCTGCATCATCGGCGCCCAGTTCCAGTCCGGGCGCTCGGCGCTCGTCTCCGGCCGGGTATAGAGGAGCGGCGCCGCGGTCTGCGATTTGATCGATCGGATCGTGTAGGGTTCGATCGATTTGCTGTCGGTTGCGATCGCGTCGATGGCGCGTGTCATTTCCATCAGCGTCACCTCGGCCGAGCCGAGCGCCAGGCTC
>JBKOVT010000140.1:0-4302 GCA_046724035.1 Pseudomonadota bacterium
GATCGGTTTTCGGGCGAAGCAGGTGACAAGCTCGCTGATGACGCCCATCGCCGGCAGGATCATGATGTAGACTGCCGGATGTGAGTAGAACCAGAACAGGTGCTGGAACAAGAGAGGGTCGCCGCCCACGCCGGGATCGAAGATCCCGACGCCGGCAAGGCGTTCGAGCGCGATCAGGAACAAGGTAATCGCTAGCACCGGGGTCGCGAGCAGCATGACGACGCTGGTCGCGTAGGTCGCCCAGATGAACAAGGGCAGGCGGCTCCAATACATGCCCGGAGCGCGCAGCCGATGAATGGTCACGACGAAGTTCAGCGCCGTCATGATCGTCGAGAAGCCGTTGATGAAAACGGCCACCGCGGCGAGCGTCACATAGCCGTTGGCGTAGCCGGTCGAGAACGGCACATAAAACGTCCAACCCGTGTCGATGCCACCCATGATCAAGGCATAGAGCAGCACGAATCCGGACAGGTTGAACACGTACCAGCTGCTGAGATTAAGGCGCGGGAAGGCGAGATCGTGTGCGCCGATCATCAGCGGCACCAGAAAATTCCCCATCGTCGTCGGGATCGACGGGATCAGAAAGAACCACACCATGACGATGCCGTGCATCGTGAACATGCGGTTGTAGATGTCAGGCTGTAAGAGGTCGCCCTCTGGGGTCACGAGATGAATGCGGATCAGGGTGGCCGCGAACCCGCCGATGAAAAAAAAGAACGTGATCGAGGCGAAAAACAGCAGCGCAACCCGCTTGTGGTCGGTCGTGAACAGCCACGATCTGACGGTCTGCTTGGCCGTCAGGTAGCTGCTGGGCAAGTGGATCGCGATAGCGGTCATCGCGTGCGCTCCTGGTTGGCCCTGGCTGGACTCAGCGACTGGATGTAGGCGATCAGCTTCATGATCTCGTCCTCGCCGAGCTGTCCGGCGAAGGACGGCATGACCGGCGGATAGCCCGCGACGACCTCCTTCTTCGGCAAGAGGATCGAATCGCGGATATAGCGTTCGTCGGCGCGCACCACCGACCCGTCCGACAGATGCACGAGCCGACCGTAAAGTCCGGCGAGCGGGGGTGCATGCACCGTGCTATTGGCGCCGTGACAGCCGCTGCAGCCATATTGCCGGAAGAGCCCCTCGCCTTGTTGCGCGAGCGACAGGCCGACGCCCTGGTTCGCGAGCCAGCCGGCATAGGCGGCGGGCTCCATGACGACGACCTGGCCGTCCATATGCGCGTGCTGCGTGCCGCAAAACTCGGCGCAGAGCAGCGCGAAATTGCCGGTCGCGGTCGGCCGGAACCACATCGTCTCAAGCGTGCCGGGGACGACATCGTGCTTCAGTCGGAACGCCGGAATAAAAAAGCTGTGGATGACGTCCTGCGACGCCAGGACAAGGCGCACGGTTTTGCCGACCGGCACATGCAGCGCATCGATCTCGCGCTGGCCGCCGGGGTGCTCGACCTTCCACATCCACTGCTTGCCGACGACATAGAGCTCGAGATCGGCAAAGGGCGGCTTGTAAAGCCACACATACATATCGGCGCCCCAGACAAAGAGCCCGAGGAAGGCGGCGAGGGTCGCCGCCGTCCAGGCGATCTCGACGGCCCAGCTCTTCTCGGCCGGCCCGCTGCGCGGCACCGGATTGCCGCGGCGATAGCGGATGCAGAACACCCAAATCAGGCCAAAGACGAGCGCGAGGATCGCGGCGCAAACCCCGAGCTCGGCGATGAACAGCGCGTTGACGCTGTCGCCGCTCGCAGCGCTGGTCGGTGGCCAGAATGGGACCCAGCGAGTCGCTCCGGCCATCGGCTCGCTCACCGATGCTGATGACGCCGGACCCACAGAAACAACCCGCAGGCGGCCAGCATCCCGGCGATATTGAACAGCACGACCGCCGCCTCGATCAGCGGCGTGTAGCGCCCGGACGCGCGGCCGCCGAAGCAGAGCAGCAGAAGCCGCTGCAGCGGTCCTGTGGCGCGGCCGGCCTGGGCGGCCTCCAGCGCGGCGGCGAGAGTGGCTGGGGTTACGTCGAGATCGGCGAGATAGCTGGCGACGCTCCCCTCGGGAGAGGCGATGACGATCGCTGCGGGGTGGATGTACTGGTCGCTTGCCGGGTCGTAGCGGTAGTCAAACCCGGTGATATCGCCGATCGCGCGTACCGCTGCCTCGGAGCCCGTCAGAAAATGCCACACGGAAGCCCCGGGCACGGAATAGCGGGCGAGATATTCCGCCTTGGCTGTGGTGGCATCGGCGGGCGTGTCGCGCGGATCGATGCTGATCGCGAGGACCGTATAGTCACGCGCGCTGCTCGGTGGCGCTGCGGCCGCCGCTGCCGCGAGATTACCGAGCACGACGCCGCAGATCGTGCGGCAGCGCAGATAGTCGAGCACCAGCACGACGGACTTGCCGGTGAAGAAATTGCCGAGCGACACGGTGCCGCCCGCTTCATCGCGCAGTGTCATCGAGAGCGGCAGGCGCGCGCCGGGATGCGGTTCGAGCGCCAGATCGGCGAAGGCCTCCTCGCCGGCCGAGGCTGGCGCGGCGAATCCGAGAAACGCGCAGAACGCAAGCATTAGGGCGGCTTTCATCGGCCAGCCTGCGGAAAACCATCGACGCCTTGGGCCACGAGCCGCTTCATCGCGTCGGTGATCGGGATGTGCACGATCCCCTTGTCGCGGTCGACCCAGTAATAGGCGTTCAAGAGCTGCTCTTCGCGCGCGCGCAGCTGCGCCAGGTCCTGCTGCGGATTGGTCTGCAATGCCGGCTGCGGCATCGCGACAGTCAGGGCGCGCTCGACATCCGAGGTGGCGGTACGGAACCCGAAATACAGCGCTATAACCGCGACCGCCACCAGCACCAGCAGCATCGCGAGTACGATCCCGATCGCGGGGACATGCCAGTCCGAGTTCTCATAAGTGGTTTCGGGATTGCGGGCGGTGCGGTCGCTCATCGCGCCTGGCCCAATGCGAGCGTAAGCGGGCCATAGCGCAGCCGCCGCACGAAAATCAGTGCGATCAGGCCGCCAAGCGCGAGCACCGCGGCGGCAACCAGCCAAAGCGACGGCGCGAGTGGCAAGTCAGGGATAACCAGCCACGCGCTTTCGGCAAGACGGCTCGACAGGATCAGCGCCGCGGCGCCAATAACCACTGCACGCCGGCGCTTGTCCGACAGCAGCAGCGCGAACGGCAGGAAGAACCCGGCGATCGCGATGAACCAGGTAACGCTGCGCCACCCCTCGGCGATGCGCCGCAAATACCACGGGATCTCGTGGCTGAGGTTCTCTTCCCAGACAATGAGGAACTGGCAGAACTCGACATAGGCCCAGAAGATCACGGTCGCGAGCAGGATCGAGGCGAGGTCGTGCACATGCCTGCGCTCGAGAACGCTCGGCGGCGACAGCGCGACGGCGATCAACGCGACCGCGAGGCCGGTATTGAACCAATGCGCGCCGAGGATCATCGGGAAGATCGCCGACCAGAATTTCGGATCGAGCGACAGGACCCAGTCGATCGATGCAAAGCCGGCGGTATAGGCAAGGAGCAGGAGGCCGATGGCGCTGACCCAGCGCAGCCCCGGCGGGACGCCGACGGCAAGGCCGCGCGGCGCCCATAGCGCATACGCGGCAGCGGCGTTCCAGACTACGAAATCGATCGCGTAGCGGAGAATGAAAAACCCGGTGTTGAGATACCACCCGTTGCTGTAGCCCGTGGCAGGCCAGGGATAGATCGCGCCGAGGCCGATCAGCACCGGGATGCCGGCGAGCGTCGCGAGCGGCATCGTCACGGCGGCCGAGGCGAGCACCGCGCGCGCGCTGGCCATCCAAGCGCCGCCGGTCAAATCGTGCACGAGGAGCAAGGTGACCGCGCCGAGCGGCAGCCCCAGCCAGAACACATAGGCGCAGAGCCAGGCGCGGTAGACAGAAGCGCCGCTAACGGCGATGCCGATGACGCAGCCAACGACGCCGATGATCAGCGCCGCGACGGCAGCCAGCTCGATCCTGCTCCAAGCGCGCTCGGAATTCATTGCAATTGCTGCCGCTTCTCGGCCGGAACATCGGCGAGCTTGGCGTCGGCGCTGCCTTGCAATGCGCGGATATAGGCGGCGATAGCCCAGCGGTCGCGCGGCATGACGCGGTTCGCGTAAGGGAACATCGCGCCGTAGCCATTCCTGATGACATCGTAGAAATGCTGCACCGGCGCCGCGCGCAGGCGATCGATTGCAAAAGCGGGGGGCGTCGGAAAGCCGCGATCGACGATCATGCCGTGACCGTCGCCGGCGCGGCCGTGGCATGGCGCGCAAGCAATGTCGA
>JBKOVT010000085.1:0-6281 GCA_046724035.1 Pseudomonadota bacterium
TTCGCGCCACCGCTGATCGGGAAACCGCGGCGGCGATCGGGTTCTTTGCTCATGTTCTCGATCGACCAATCCCCGCGTCCGCGAAATCTAGGAATGCCGCCCGTCAGGGTCAACTCATCCGGCACGCTAGGGACGAGGCGGAGCGGCGAAGATGCCGGCGAGGAAACGCCCGTAATCGATGCTCGCCTGGGCCCGCACCCGATCGTCGCGCCCAATCGGGTAAGTCCCGGCGCCCAGGGTGCAGAGCCCAAGGATGATTTTGCGCCGGAACGGCCCCGACATCGCGAGCCCGGTATGGGTATCGCGGATCGTGCCGTCGCGCTCGACCCGAAACGAGCAGCTGGCGAGGTTGCGGCCGATCAGGCGCGGCGCGAAGGCGCCGTCCCATTGGTGCACGGCCTCGGGATAGACGATCGTATCGACCCGGCTGCCGCCGCGCCGGAGATCCGCCGCGACCTCGGCACAGCGCCGCTGGTCCGTGATCGCGTCTCTGCCGCCGATCAGCATCAACAGGGGCGCGCCGGTCGTCCGGCTGTCGTCAAAGCGTGCGATGCACGGGCCGTAGAAGGCGACATGCCCGGCGAAACGCAAACCAGGTGGCGCTAGCTTGTTGGCCACCTGCGCATAGAGCGCATACATCGTCGCCATCGCGCCATAGGAAAAGCCGGTCAACACGACCCGGCGCGGGTCGATGTCGGGCCGTGCCGCGAGAAAGGCGAGCCCCGAATAGGCGTCGGCCAGCATCATCGTCTCGGTGATATTGAGGACCCGCTCGATAAACTCGGTGCCGCGGTCGCGCCTCGCCCCGAAGGAATCGATAACGAGGGCGGCGACCCCCATCCGCGCCAGCTGCGGCGCATAGGTCAATTCGCGGGAGGCGAGGATTCCGCCCGAGCCGTGCAACAGCACGACGGCGGGCACCGAGCGCGCCGGATGCGGTCCGAGCGGCAAATAGAGGCGGCCGACCGCGGTGGTCGGCGGCGCATCATCGGGGTCGCCGCCGATATCCTCAATCGCGAACGGGCTGCTGCTCGGCCAGCTGACCGGGATGCCCGGTATGTCGGCGAGGTTTGCCGGATCGGGCCACGGCTCGGCGAGGCGCGTCCAGTTCACCGCGGCTCCCATGACCGGCAGCGCGAGCACGAGAAGCAGCGCCGCGAGAACGGGCGAACGCAATCGGGCCACGCATAAATGAGCCAATGGCTAAAGCGTCTTCTTGAATACGGCCTGGTAGGTCTGGCCTTGCGGCGTCGTGAGACGGCCGTCGAGATCGGCGTAGAGCGGCCGGAACGCGAATTGGGTGCCATCGGAATTCTGGAAGCGCAGCTCGCCGTCGCGAATGATCCCGGTGCCGTGCAGAACGCCGCCGGGGCGGCGATTGTTCGAACCGATCGGGCCGTAGACATAGACGATCGATGCGGTGCCGTCGGGCTGCACCGCCTCGACGACCAGCGCGGCGCAGAGCTGCGGCGTCCAGGCGGCATCGCTCCAGACCCCGACAAACGGGCGGTAGCGCTCGGGAATGGCGCCGCGTTCGGGGAGCCGCACCGTGATCGGCTGGTCGCAAAACACGCGCTGGGTGGCGGGACCGGTCGCAATGGGCGGCGCGATCGGTGGAGGCGGTGCCGCGGCGGTCGGTGGCGGCGCTTCCGCCGGCGGAGGCAGGGGCATCACGGCGGGCGGCTCGGCGCGGGCCGGCGGGAGCGGGGCCAGCGGCTCGGGTTCGATCGAGCGCGGCGCCGCGCCGGGGTAGAGCGGGATCGGCGGCGGTAGCGGTTGCTGAGCCGCGGCGAAGCCGGCCAACAAAACGGTAGCGGCGAGAGCGACGGTAAATTGGCGGATCATCTGAAGGGCTCCGGCCAAAACTTCTGCGCCTTCAGGTTGTAGGAGCCGAGCGTGGCTTTTCGATGACGCGCTTTTAGCCGATTGTGAGTTGCGCCAAGCCGAAAGCCCCGAGCCCAGAAGAGAGTGGCTAACGCCGCCCGAAATCGATGCGCGGGTCGATGACCATATATGTCAAGTCGCTGATCAGCTTCAGCACGAGCCCGATCAGCGTAAACACATAGAGCGTTCCGAACATGATGGGATAGTCGCGGTTGATCGCCGCCTCGAAGCCGAGGAGGCCGAGCCCGTCCAGCGAGAAGATGACCTCGATCAACAAGGCGCCGGTGAACAGAATGCCGATGAATGCCGCCGGGAACCCCGCGACAACCAGCAGCATCGCGTTCCGGAAGATGTGGCCGTAGAGGACGCGGTGCTCGGTCAGCCCCTTGGAGCGGGCGGTCAGCACGTACTGCTTGTTGATCTCATCGAGAAAGCAGTTTTTCGTCAGCATCGTCAATGTCGCGAAGCCGCCGATCACCAGGGCCGTGATCGGCAAGGCGATATGCCAGAAATAATCGAGGATCTTGTGCGGCCAGTCGAATGACCACCAATCGTCGCTGACGAGACCACGCAGCGGGAAAAGCGAGAAATAGCTGCCGCCCGCGAACAGCACGATCAGCAACACCGCAAACAGAAAGCTCGGGATGGCGTAGCCGACGATGATCACGGCGCTCGTCCACACATCGAAGCGGCTGCCGTCGCGCACCGCCTTTCGGATGCCGAGCGGGATCGAAATCAGATAGGTGAGGAGCGTCGTCCACAGCCCGATCGAGATCGATACCGGCAGTTTGTCCCGAATCAGATCGACGACCCGGCGGTCGCGGAAGAAGCTCGTGCCGAAATCGAACGTCGCATAATTCTTCATCATCAGGACGAAGCGCTCGAAGGGCGGCTTGTCAAAGCCGTACTGTTTTTCGAGCTCCTTGATAAAGGCGGGATCAAGCCCGCGCGCCCCGCGGTACTGGGTTTGCGTGCTGCTCTGCTGGTTGCGCAATTCGCCGCCAGCACCGGTGACCCGCTCGGTGGCCGCGATGTCGCTCCCCTTCAATTTCGAGATCATCTGCTGGATCGGGCCGCCGGGCGCCGCCTGCACGATGACGAAATTGACCACCATGATCGCAAACAACGTCGGGATCATCAGCGCGACGCGTCGGATCGCGTAAGCGATCACTGCTTCGTCTCGCCCTTGTTGACCTCGCCCTTCTTCGCCTCGATCGTCTGCTCGGCCTTCGGATCGACCCACCAGCCATCGATGCCGATGCCGTATTTCGGCGAGACCTCAGGCCGCCGGAACTTGTCCCAATAGGCGACGCGGAACGCCGCCACATGGAAATTGGGGATCATGTAATAGCCGTACTGCAGGACCCGATCGAGCGCATGCGTGTGCGCGACGAGGCTGGCGCGGTCGGGTGATTTGATCAGCTCCTCTATCAGCTCGTCGATGACCGGGCTTTTGATGCCGAGGAGGTTCCGGCTGCCTTCCTCTTCGGCCGCTTTCGACCCCCAATAGTCGCGCTGCTCGTTGCCGGGCGACAGCGATTGTCCGAACACCTCGACCGCCATATCGTAGTCAAAGGTCTCCATCCGCTTTTCGTATTGCGCGTTGTCGACCGTGCGGACCCGGGCGGACACGCCCATGCGCTCCAAATTCTTTGCAAAGGGCAGCACGATCCGCTCCATCTGCGGATCGCTGAGCAGGATCTCGAACTCGAAGGGCTGGCCGGTCTTGTCGTTGACGAGCTTCTCGTTCTTGAAGCTCCACCCCGCTTCCCTCAAGAGCTTCAGTGCCTCGCGCAAGCCGTCGCGGATATTGCCGGAGCCGTCATATTTCGGCGGGTGGTATTCCTTTGTGAAAACCTCGTCGGGAATCTTGCCCCGATACGGTTCGAGGATTTTGAGCTCCTCGCCTTGGGGCACCCCGGTAGCGGCTAACTCGGAATTATCGAAATAGCTGCGCGTCCGCGTGTAGGCGCCGTAGAACAGATTCTTGTTCGACCATTCGAAATCGAAACCGTAGGCCAGCGCCTGCCGCACCTTCGGGTCCTGGAAGATCGGCCGGCGCAGATTGTACCCAAAGCCCTGCATGCCGCTCGGCAGCTCGTTCGGGATCTCCTCCTTCTTGATGAGCCCCTCGCGCAAGGCCGGACTGTCATAGCCCGTCGCCCAGGATTTCGACGAGTTTTCAAGACGGATATCGTATTGCCCCGCCTTAAACGCTTCGAGCGCAATGGTGCCGTCGCGGTAATAGTCGTAGCGGAGGACATCGACATTGTGCCGGCCCTTATTGACCGGCAGATCCTCGCCCCAGTAATCGGCGACACGGCGATAGGTCACCGAGCGGCCGGGGTCGAACGAGTCGATCTTATAGGCGCCGCTGCCGAGCGGCGGCTCGAGGGTCGTCTTGCTGAAGTCTCGGTTCGACCAATAGGCTTTGGACAATACCGGCATCTGGCCGATGATCTGTGGCAATTCGCGGTTATCCGCCGATTTGAACGTGAACCGGACACCGCGTTCGCCGGCTTTCTCGATCTTCGTCACATCGCCGTAATAGGAGCGGTAGCGCGGGTTTCCCTTCTCGCGCAGCGTGTTGAAGGTCCAGATGACATCCTCGGAAGTCATCGGCGAGCCGTCGTGAAAGCGGGCGCCTTTGCGCAAGGTGTAGATGACCGACAGCTTGTCCGACGCAACGTCGATTGTCTCGGCGGCGAGCCCATACTCGCTGCTGGGCTCGTCCTCCGAGGCCATCGTCAGCGTGTCGAAAATGCCGCCAATGCCCGCCGCTGGCAGGCCTTTGACGACATAGGGGTTGAACGTGTCGTAGGTGCCGATCGCCGAGAATTTCATCGTCCCGCCCTTTGGGGCGTTCGGATTGACGTAGTCGAAATTCTTGAAGTCCGGCCCGTATTTCAATTCGCCGAACAGAGACACGCCGTAGGTGCCGGCCGCCAAGGCCGCGGTCGCGATGGCGGAGCCGATCATCGCGCCAAGAGTGGCGCCGAGACGCCTCGGCCGGCGGGAAAGATGGAACATCAAACCGTCCTCGTCATCGCGCTCACGCCGCTAACAACGCCAGCGCCTCGCGGTGCGCATCGGGATCGCCGGCCACGACAACGCGGCCGTCCGAGGCGAGCGACAGCTTCTGTCCTTGCCAATCGGTCGCGATGCCGCCGGCGCCTTCGACGATCGGCGCCATCGCGCTGAAATCGTAGGGCTTGAGGCTCGCCTCGATGACGAGATCGATCAAGCCGAGCGCGACGAGGCCATAGGCATAGCAATCGGCGCCGTAGCGCACGAGCTTGGCTTTCGCCGCGACACGCGCCTGCGCGGCCGCGTCGGCGCCTTTGAACATATCGGGGCTCGTCGAGAACAATGTCGCGGCGGCAAGCTTCGGGCAAGGGCGGCAGTGGACCGTGCTGCCGTTGAATGTCGTGCGTCGCCCGACCGCTCCGATCCAGCGCTCGCGCGAGATCGGCTGGTCGATGATGCCGAGGATCGGTCGGCCCCGATTGGCGAGCGCGATCAGCGTGCCGAACAGCGGCACACCGCTGATAAAGGATTTGGTGCCGTCGATCGGGTCGAGCACCCAAACAAACTCGGCCGTCTCGCGCTCCGCCCCAAATTCCTCGCCGATGATGCCGTGGTCCGGGAAACGCGCCGCGATGCGCCGCCGCATCGCGGCCTCGGCATTGCGGTCGGCAATTGTCACCGGGGACAGATCGGCTTTGTCGTCGACCGCGATCCTCTGCCGGAAATGCGGGCGGATGGCCTCCCCGGCGCTGTCGGCGAGGTCGGAAGCGAGCGCGAGAAACGCGTCGAGCTCGGCCACGGTCCTCCTATTTCAGGCTTTCGAGGTAGGCGACGACATCCGCCCGATCCTGCACCTTCGGCAGGCCGGGGAAGGTCATCTTTGTGCCCTTCGCAAAGTCCTGCGGCTTATAAAGCCAAACATTGAGCTTGTCCGGATCCCATTTCTCGCTCTTGTGCGCGGCGAGTGCTTGAGAGAACTGATAATTCGGTACTGCGGCGATGTTCTCTTCCATGATGCCGTAGAGGTTGGGGCCGATCTTGTTGGCGCCGCCTTTATCGAAGGTGTGGCATTGCAGGCAGACCTTGGCAACCTGCTCGCCGTGCTTCGGGTCGGCCTTTGCCATCGCCGGCTCGATCGGCTCGACTTTCGCCGCGGCCTGCGTGGGAGCCGCCGCGCTCGCCTGCGCGCCTTCCTCGGCGCCAGGCGGCAGGTAAGCTGCCTTCTCCAGATGGTGCGGGCGGACAAACGAGCTGGCGATGATGCCGGTCACCATCGCGATGATCATCGCAGTCAAGACCGAGGCAATGATCTTGTTCCACTCGAACGATGGCATCGACGCCCTTTCGCCTTGTCGTAGAAGCAGCCGGCA